>QBMP01000085.1:0-959 GCA_003242115.1 Phormidesmis priestleyi | reverse complement strand
GTAAATTACTGAGAGAGTCATAGCAACATGCATTGATGTGCTGCTACTATGGTCGAAAGCCGCTGAGGGGGCGGTTTTCATGGAAAGCTTTCGTTAGTGTGCTGAGTCATAAAGTGTCAGGCGCATTGATAAGGCTATTCTAAGCTTCTACTAACACCGCAGGTTTTATTGGGCTCGGCCTTTTGCTCAGGCGTGTTGGCAATGTCTAACTGCATCATCTACTGCATAGCGCTATTATCGGCGTCCGGGCTAAAAATCCTATCTTGATAGTTTGCTGGTACTCTACCGTAGGTTTATCAAGTTACCGTGAATGGCGTTAGATTGAATTGCGCTTCCATTAGAGTTGATGATGGTGATTTAGCGTAGGCAAGATTTTAATAGGGTTGCTCAGACAAAATAGATTGTTCTTTATCTACCAAAAGTGCACTGCCAAAGTGGCAAGATGGCTTATTTTATCGCTCTCGACAAACAGGCTAATTGAGTCACTTTTTGATTCAAATCATTCATTCTTTAGGTAATCTTTCTCATGAGCTTTGAAAAAGTCCGTCTTGGTACTGTGATCGCGTCTGTGCTTCTCACGGTACCTGTTCTGTCCGCAGCGCCTGCTCAGGCACTTTCTATCCGTAATCAGCTTGCCTTTGGGGGTACAGTTACGCGCTCAGTGTCTGGTACGAACAGTTTTTACGATTTTCTCCAAGATGGCTCTAGTGCTGACGTAGGCACGGCGGGCGATTTAGATTTGGGAGGCGCGGCTGCACAAACAGGAATTTTTGCTGGAGTTATGGAAGCTGCGGGTGGGATTAAGATTCGGGATCTAGGCACAATCGCTTCTAGCGGTTATTCGGCAGCTCCTATCACTGGTTTCATTACCGGGATTAAGCTAAGTGGAGGGACTGTTGTATCCCTTGCCGGGTGACAACAGGGCTACATCACCTGTTTCATAAGGGATAGGGCCACAA
>QBMP01000084.1:13575-14968 GCA_003242115.1 Phormidesmis priestleyi | reverse complement strand
ACGATAGGGCGATCGCAATACTCGCCAACCAAGGCACGCCCATCCAAGTTAAGGGATGTAGCCCCGTTACCCACGACAGCGCGATCGCGTGATAGACAACGCCCCAGATAGCCGCATACAGCAAAGCGCGACGAACCGACTGCACCGATTGCACCGACTGCTCGGAGTCTTGAGCAATCCACCACAGGGGCGCAAGCGCAACCCAGGCTAAGGGCCAAGCATAAACTGGCGTCAAACCCATCAGAATGCCGCCGAGCAACACACTGCTCAATGGCAGTAGAGATCTTTTCCCTAGCGGCAGCCTAAAAACCTCAAAAAGCTGATTCAACAAGCGAATGACAACCCCATACGTCCCTTAAACCGTTCTGATAAATCGTTCTTACAAATAGTCTTATAAATCATATAGAGAATCGCCGCTGCCTATGCGTGAAGCTTCAGTTAGCTTGTTATAATCCACGCTTGATCTCACTTCAAAAGGCAAAAGCAGCATGGCAGATTGGCAGGTAATCGAAGGTGGCGTGACTGCGCCCAAAGGCTTTCGCGCAGCGGGCATCACGGCGGGGCTCAAGCCCTCTGGCTCACCCGATTTGGCGCTGATTTTGTCAGACTGTGAGGCGATCGCGGCGGGCGTATTTACCACCAGCCAGGTGCGCGCTGCCTGCGTCGATTACTGCCAAGATTTGCTCGAAACCAAGCCCACTGCCCGCGCTATTCTCTGTAATGCCGGACAGGCCAATGCTTGCACAGGCGAACAGGGCAAGCAAGATGCTTTAGCCAGTGCGGTAGCGTTAGCTGAAGCGTTAGCCGTCACGCCTGAGCAAATCCTCACCGCCTCTACGGGCGTCATTGGTCAGCGCCTCAAAATAGACACCCTCACCGCAGGCATTCCGGCGCTAGTCGCAGCGCTAACAGCCGATGGTTCAGACGATGCTGCCCGCGCCATCGTCACCACTGATTTGATCACCAAATCAATTGCGCTAGAAACTCAAATCGGCGATCGCCCTGTGCGCATCGGCGGCATTGCCAAAGGCTCCGGCATGATTCACCCCAACATGGCCACGATGCTAGGGTTTATTACCTGCGACGCCGCTGTTTCTCCTCAGCTTTGGCAAACCATGCTGCGCCGCGCCACCGAAAAAAGCTTTAACCAAATCACCGTCGATGGCGACACCAGCACTAATGATTGCCTGCTGGCGCTAGCGAATGGCGAATCGCGCACGCCAGCAATTACCGCTCCCGGCCCCGAAGCCGATCAGCTAGAGGCCATGTTGAGCGAAGTGTGCATTCACCTAGCCAAATCAATTACCCGCGATGGTGAAGGCGCAACTTGCCTGATTGAAATAGAAGTCACCGGGGCGATGAGCGATCGCGCTGCCAGCCAAATCGCCCGCAC
>QBMP01000084.1:12393-13565 GCA_003242115.1 Phormidesmis priestleyi | reverse complement strand
GTTCGTCTTTGGTAAAATCCGCCATTTTTGGCCGCGATCCAAACTGGGGCCGAATCGCTGGAGCCGCTGGTCGCGCCGGTATTCCCTTCGATCAAAGCGATCTCAGCATCGCGCTTGGAGACTTCACGCTCATGCGCGCTGGCACCCCTCAAGCCTTCGATAGAGCCGGTGCTAGCGCCTACTTAAAGCAGCAATCAGAGCGCAGCAGCGCAGCGATGTCTAAAATTTTGATTGCCCGCTCAGCCGAGCCTGCTGATACCGCGATCGCCGAAACGACTGAGCCACTTACCCGTCAGCATTTAGAGATAGAGGCTCTTGCCCATCCCGTTAAAATCACCATCAGCGTTGGCGACAGTAGCGGTCATGGCCTAGCGTGGGGCTGCGATCTCAGCTACGACTACGTAAAAATCAACGCCGAATACACCACTTAAATAAGCGTTAAATAAGCGATACAGCAGCAGTCATGAAGCCGTCCTAGTTAGCTGCGGTTAGCTCAACGACGTTGGTGCGATCGCGAATCGTCACATCGTATCCCCGCAAAAAATCATTGCCTAACAAACCTACCTCAATCGACTCACCGATGCTAACGCTGGCACCTGTTAGCGTGATATTGCCGACTGATATTGATTGCATACGCCCAATGTCAAAAATTACCTCTGCATGGCTCGCCGTCGCCGCGACCATTCTTTCAGTCGCCACAACGCTTAGTTCACTGGCCATTTGACGAGTAATCAGGGTTCGACTAGCCCCTGTATCTAAAATCATTTCGTAGCTTTTTTCACCGTTAAAAGTCACGTTAATAACGGGTGTACCGTGAAGTCGGCGAACAATTGGCACCCGCACCGCAGATTGAGCCGATGGATCAGACTGGGCGATCGCTGTGACGGGTAGTAAGGCTTTGTCTGTCGGCAAAGCAGGGCGATTAGCCGCCGCTGGCACTGGCGAGGATACTGGTGAAGGTACTGGCAACCGCGAGACTTTAGCAGGCTTTTGCAACTCAGCTACACGGGCTATTGCTCCTTGCGCATAATGGGCATACTCCACCGATTTTTGCTGCGCCGTTTGATAATTAGGATCGCCTGTGCTGACGCTTTTGAGTCGTTTCGCCGCTCGCTGCCAGCGGCTAGCAACTAGGCCCCAATCATCCGGCGATGTCGCTTCCTGGCTTAGTT
>QBMP01000084.1:4054-12383 GCA_003242115.1 Phormidesmis priestleyi | reverse complement strand
AGCCAGGTTAATCGCTTCTCGATAGGCAGCAGCAGACTCGGAATTATCTTGTGGCGAAGCGACAGATCCTGACTCAGATGGCTCAGTCGGCTCAGTCGGCTCAGTCGGCTCAGTCGGCTCAGATGGCTCAGTCGAAACGGCTGTCGTGTCTGCCTGAAAACTAGCTGTTTCTTTTACGCTGGCTACCGTCGTGTTACATCCGTAACAGAGCAAGCCCAAAAAACTAGGCAATAATATGAAACGATATCTAGCGTGCAATAGGCCCATAAGAACGGTAAAAAAGTAAGCAGTTATGTCGCGCTGTACGCCATAACGTTAATTTTCCCTGACCTATTCTTAAGTTCGCTCATGTCTTATACGGATATTATTGACAGGTGTTGCTCAAGCCCCGTATTTCTAGCCAGTGCCTTCAGTCATTCGCCAATCATCTGACAGCTTTCTATTAGCCCTCCAATCAGCCCTTTAAGCCTATGTTTGACCCCACTGCTCAGCCTGCTTTACTCGTTTTAGAAGATGGATCAATTTATAGAGGGTGGTCATTTGGCGCGACTGGCACCACGATGGGCGAGGTCGTTTTTAATACGGGTATGACTGGCTATCAAGAAGTTTTGACCGATCCGAGCTACTGCGGCCAAATGGTCACCTTTACCTACCCGGAGCTGGGCAATACAGGCGTCAATGCTGAAGATGAAGAGTCTTGTCGGCCTTATGCGAAAGGCGCGATCGCTAAAAATATCTGCGATCGCCCCAGCAATTGGCGCTCCACCCAATCGCTTGGCGACTACCTTAAAAGCCATCAGATTCCCGGTATCTATGGCATTGATACCCGCGCGCTGACCCGCAAACTGCGCAGCGTCGGCGCGATGAATGGCATCATTTCCAGCGAGGTGCTCGATTCCGAAGAACTGCTGCGGCAGCTCCAAACCTTACCTTCTATGGAAGGTCTTAATTTGGTCAAAGAAGTCAGCACTCGCGAAATTTACGAATGGAACGAAGCTACCGATCAAAACTGGGCTTTTAGTGCCAATGCGATTCCAGACGGTCGCTCACCTTCCGGCCAGCCATTATCCGATCAGCCATTGCCCGATCAGCCGTTAACAGTCGTCGCCGTTGACTTTGGGATCAAGCGCAACATTCTCAAACGACTCGCTAGCTACGGTTGTCGCGTCATTGTCGTGCCTGCCGATACATCCCCCGAAACAATTCTTAGCTACCAGCCTGACGGCATTTTTCTATCGAATGGCCCCGGCGATCCCGCTGCGGTCACGGGCGCTCCAGAAATCGCTAAAGCCCTGCTAGAGAGTGAATTGCCGACCTTTGGCATTTGTATGGGTCATCAAATTTTGGGGCTGTCTCTCGGCGCTGAAACCTTCAAGCTCAAGTTTGGCCATCGTGGCCTTAATCAGCCCTGTGGTCTTACCGAGCAAGTTGAAATTACCAGCCAAAATCACGGCTTTGCCTTAAGCTCAAATTCTATTAACAGCGATCGCGTCGAAATTACCCATCTCAATCTCAATGACCAAACCGTTGCCGGTATTCGCCATAAGCATCTGCCCGTTTTTTCGGTGCAATATCACCCCGAAGCTAGTCCGGGGCCTCACGACGCTGACTACCTGTTTGCTAACTTCGTCCAAACAATGCGAGAGCGTCAAATAGCTGCCAAATAGCTGCCAAGTAGCTGTTAGATAGCCGTCAAACAGCTCAATTAAGCACAAAAAAATTGCTGCGCTGCCAGAAACTGCCCCTCAATAGGGCATGATGTTCATGGCTTTGTCAGTGCAACTGCCCTCGCATTTGTTTGTGCAATCGTCAGGGCAGCCATTTAAGGACTAGCATCTTTCTTGCAGTCGATAGGATCTTGTCCTATACTTAAGCGTCATATTCTCGTTCAATGCTAGGCATATCAGGAGGATCCTCCCATCGCTGAGTCGCTTACCCTAACAGTCAGTCTTAGAGGCACCCGCGAGGTTAGGGGAAAATGTCAAATTTTTCGCCTCACTGGGCTTTTGGATGCGTTTTCAGAACCGACTTTTTTAAAGGTTTTAAATAAATACATCGAAGATGGCCCAGCCCATATCATTTTGGATCTCTCTACGATTGATTTTGTAGACAGCTCTGGCTTAGGTGCGCTAGTTCGCTTAGTCAAAAAAGCTAAAGGCGAAAGTGGCAGCGTTCAGGTAGTCAGCAATCCCCGGGTCACCCAGACGGTTAAACTTGTGCGCTTAGAGCAATTTTTGTCTCTACAGTCGAGCGTAGATGCTGCTATCGAAAATCTAAAAAACCTCTAGCTAAAAAACTTCAGATAAAAAACTTTAGGTTCAGCCGCCGCTGAACCTTGCCAAGGGCTGCTGAGAGCTAACCTATGGTTTCGTTGCTCCCATTTTCACCGGCCCCACTGTCGCCGACCGAGATCGGTGCAATCGCACCCGTTTCTTTGGCGTACATTGGAGACGCCGTTTTTGAGCTGTACGTGCGATCGCGTCTTTTATTCCCGGCCAAACGCATTCGCGACTATCATCATCAGGTCGTCGCTCACGTCAAAGCCGAGCAGCAGGCACAGCTCATCGAAAGCCTGATCCCCCATTTAACCGATACCGAAAAAGACATCCTCCGTCGTGGCCGCAACGCCACCTCCGGCCGCCACCGTCGAGCAGATCCGTCAAACTATCAAAAAGCAACTGGGTTTGAAACCCTGATTGGGTTTCTCTATCTCAGCGATCACTCGCGCCTGCTAGAGCTACTAAGCCACGTAGAGATAGCGTAAGTACTCATTCAGTCCGCATACGCTGATAGAACGCTAAATAGAAAGCCAGCCGCCAAAACTATTCAGCCAAAAAGCTATTAGACAGACATCATTACAGAGGAACACCGCGTGAGTGGCTCAGATAATCCATCCCCTAATCCAAAACGCTCTTTTACGTCTCCGGGCAAAAAAAACGGCCCCAAAAATCCCGGGAAATCTTCTTACGTATCGGGCCCAAAGCCTAGCTCAAAGCCTAAGCTAAAGCCGCAGTCAGCGTCTTCAGAAGATGATCGACCGAGACGAACTGATCGCCCATATTCAGCAAGCGATAAACCGACCGTTGGCAATAAGTTTGCAGGTAAAGGGCCAAGTCCAATTCGCAGCGGCTCTCACCGCCCGCCCAAAGGTAGCT
This sequence comes from Phormidesmis priestleyi, assembly GCA_003242115.1. GTDB lineage: Bacteria > Cyanobacteriota > Cyanobacteriia > Phormidesmidales > Phormidesmidaceae > Phormidesmis > Phormidesmis priestleyi_A. The sequence continues at coordinate 9,228 of QBMP01000084.1, read as the reverse complement.
ATAAAGATAAGTCTGACAAGACTGAAAATCGCCGTAGACCCGCTTCAGACAACAGATACGCTACGTCAGACACACCCACTTCGGAAAGTACGTCTCAACTCTTAGAAGAAGGACTCAGCCCCGATTTAATCTACGGTCGCCACTCGGTAGAAGCCGCGATTGAAGCTAAGCGATCGCTCAACCGCCTATGGGTGAACGCCAAGCTTCGATACGATGCTCGCTTTCGACCTTTGATTATTGAGGCCAAAGCCAACGGTGCGGTGATCGATGAAGTCGATGGGTTGCGCCTCGGCCAGCTTACTCAAGGGGCGAATCATCAAGGCATCGTCGCTCAAGTATCTGCTTATGGGTATGTTGAATTAGAAAAGCTCGTTGAGCAGGCAAAAGCCGCTGCCCGTCGGCCGGTAATTATTGCCGCCGATGGCATTACCGATCCCCATAATTTAGGTGCCATTATTCGCTCAGCCGAAGCAATCGGGGCTCAAGGAATCGTGATTCCGCAGCGCCGAGCGGTGGGAATAACATCGACTGTTGCCAAAGTTGCCGCAGGTGCTTTAGAAAATCTTCCGATTGCTAGAGTTGTTAATTTGGGCCAGTCGTTAGAATACCTAAAGAGTAGCGGCTTTTGGATTTACGGATTAGCAGCTGAAGCAGCGCAACCCATCCACACTACAGACTTTTCATCGCCTGTAGTCTTAGTGGTGGGAGCTGAAGGCAACGGCCTTAGCCTTTCAGTACAAAACATTTGCGATGTTTTGGTTGCCATTGAGCTTAAGGGTAAAACGCCTAACCTTAATGCTTCCGTCGCCACAGGTATGGCACTTTATGAGATATACCGCCAAACTTGGTTGAACAAGTTACCGGCAATATCCCTCAATAGTGCAGCTCAAGGCGATGCAGATCAATCCAACGATTTGATGAGTGACGGCTAAGAATGACAGATTGATGACAGATTGATGACACATGAGTGCCGGGATCAGTAACGCAAGCGGTCAAAAAAACAATCAAAAACCGATGAAAACTGGCCCATGCAGTAACATAGACAGCTCTGCTGACAGCTTCTTTCAAATCTGTTTTCTTTTTGCTCTGCTATTGCCAACCATTCATAACCAGAAAGCTGTTCTAAAATGAAGGCCTTAAGTGTTTTGTTATTTGATCGGCCTATCTTAAAAGTAAAAGTTAATGTCGCTTTCGATGAAACGTGAGCTATTCCGTGGGTCTCAATCGGCCAACTCAACCGTCCACCTGTAAGCCATTCCTCATATTACAATGAAAAACTTCTTTAGTAGCCTGTTTGGACTGTTCTCAAATCCTTCGTGGGTCAAAATCACCACCGCAGAGCCAAATTGCATTTATTACTTTGGCCCATTTGACACTCAGCGAGAAGCCGCTCAGGCTAAAGCTGGTTACATAGAGGATCTTCAGCAAGAAGGCGCACAGCAAATCCAATCAATGATTGAGCAAATTGCTGAACCCAAAGAACTCACTATTGAGATAGAGATGCCAATAGCTTCTTCTGTGATGATGACTGCTTAAAAGTGCGTTGTCTTATTCACCACAGGTTGGCTCGAAATTTTAGTTGCAGCTTTAATCACAGGCTTGGTTACAGTGACTGAATGAGTGCTAGCGGAGGCTGCCATCTATACTTTTTTAAGTCCAGCTTTCCTTTCACAAAAGCGATCCCCTCTTTTTCTAGCAAAAGCTGCTGCAAATCATCATTACCATGGCGAAGAGATGACCGGGAGACCTCACCCTTGGCATTGATTACTCTGTGCCAAGGGATTGTGGCATCAGCAGTTACGCGATATAGCGCATAGCCAACCACTCTCGGCTTGCCCCTTAATCCCGCCAAATCAGCGACCTGGCCATAAGTGGCCACTTGAGCGTAGGGGATTTGCCTAACGATGTCGAAGATTTTGGGATAGCAAGACATTTTATCGAGATAGTTTTTTGTTGGCAGCGGTGCTTACTGAGTCTGACTAGGCTAAGGGTTAGATTGGTTGAACTCTGCCATGCTGAAACAGTGTGAGCACTTGAGCACCATTAGCGATCGCGCCGCTACCGTTACTGACTGCTTCTGGCAGTAGATCCTACCTGATTCTACAAAGCCAGTTAGCTCTTTGGTATCGATTAAAACCTGCCACTCCTGATTTTGAATGGACTTAGGAATATTAAAGAGCAGGGGATCGCCGGAAGGATTAAAGAACAACAAAAAGCTATCGTCAAAAATGCGTTCGCCCCGGCTGTTGAGGTTAGGAATTTCGGCCCCGTTTAAAAAGATGGCGATCGCCTTAGTCGAGCTATCGTGCCATTCGCTGTCATCAATCGTGCTGCCATCAGGGTGAAACCAGCCAATATCCACCACGCCAGAGCCGTGAATTTCACGACCAAAAAACCACTGATGCCGCGCGAAAATAGGATGGCTCTGGCGAAACTCAATCAGCTTTTGAGTAAAGATCAGCAGAGCTTGCTCAGAGGCTTTGAGCTGCCAGTCAAACCAAGACAGTTCGCTATCCTGGCAATAGGTGTTGTTATTGCCGCCGGTAGATCGGCCCATTTCATCGCCGCCCAGCATCATCGGCACACCTTGAGAAAGCAGCAGCGTTGTTAAAAAATTACGGCGCTGCTGAGCGCGCAGGGTCAGTATTTTAGGGTCATCGGTTGCGCCTTCAGCCCCACAGTTCCAGGCGCGATTGTAGCTTTCGCCATCGCGATTGCCTTCCCCATTGGCCTCGTTGTGCTTTTCGTTGTAGCTCACCAAATCATTGAGGGTAAAGCCATCGTGAGCCGTAATAAAGTTAATGCTGGCATGGGGCAAACGCCCATCGTCTTGATAGAGATCAGAGCTGCCGGTAAAGCGAAAGGCAAAATCGCCCAGGCTATAGTGCTCCCCGCGCCAAAAGTCTCGAATAGTGTCGCGGTATTTACCGTTCCATTCAGACCACAGCAAGGGGAAATTGCCGACCTGATAGCCGCCTTCACCTAAGTCCCAGGGCTCGGCAATCAGCTTGGTGGTTGAAAGTACCGGATCTTGATGAATGATGTCAAAAAAGGATGAGAGTCGATCAACTTCGTACAGCTCACGCGCCAGCGCCGAGGCGAGATCAAACCGGAATCCATCGACGTGCATTTCTTGCACCCAGTAGCGCAGGCTGTCCATAATCAGCTTGAGGACTTGAGGATGGCGCACGTTGAGCGAGTTGCCGCAGCCTGTAAAGTCCATGTAGTAGCGCGGCGCGGCTTCCATTAATCGATAGTAGGCCGCGTTATCAATGCCCCTGAGTGAGAAGGTGGGGCCGAGGTGGTTGCCCTCGCCAGTGTGGTTGTACACCACGTCTAAAATGACCTCAATCCCTTCTTTGTGTAGGGCTTTGACCATTTCTTTAAATTCTTGTACCTGTTGGCCTACCTGCTGACCATCGGTGCCAGAAGCGCTGTAGCCAGAGTGGGGCGCAAAGTAGCCGAGCGAATCGTAGCCCCAGTAGTTGTGCAGGCCGGTCGTGACAAGATGGCCAGGATGCACGTCGTAGTGGTGTACAGGCAGTAGCTCTACGGCGGTGATGCCCCATTGCTTGAGATGAGCGATCGCGTCAGGATGCGCCATGCCTGCGTAGGTGCCTCGCAGTTCGGCAGGAATTTTTAAGTTTTGCTGCGTAAAGCCGCGAACGTGAACTTCGTAAATAATGGTGCGATCCCAGGGAATATCGGGGGCGCAGTCTCCGGCCCAATCGAAGCTCGGATCGGTGACGACCGATTTGGGCATTGCCGCAGCGCTGTCAGCAGTTGAAAACTCTAGGTCTAGATCGCGATCGCTAAAATGATCCATCGGAAAGCTAAACAGCTCTGGGCCAAAGCGAATATCGCCTGTAATCGCCTTCGCATAGGGATCAATTAGCAGCTTATGCGGATTAAACCGATGACCTTCGAGCGGTTTATAAGGCCCTTCTACTCGAAATCCATAGCGCTGCTGAGGCTCAATTCCCGGTAAGAACCCATGCCACACGTAGTTGGTCACCTTACTCAGCCGCACCTGAGTTTCGTCACCATTGTGATCAAACAAACAGAGGATGACACCCGTAGCGTTTTCAGAAAACAGGGCAAAATTGGTTCCTTCACCTGTCCAAGTTGCGCCTAGCGGATGCGATCGCCCTGGCCAAACTTCTACCTTCATAGGGGTTGCAATTTAGGATATAGATCAAGAACGAAATTGCTCTAGCTTCAGTAAGCAGAAGCTAATAAATGCATAAAATGCGTTTTAGAAACGCTTTAAATTTTAAAATCTTTTCAAAACATGGCCATTTCTTTGGCCATTCCAATATCAATCTTAAATCAGCCTTAATATAGAAACAAAATCAATACTTAAGACTATCAACTTTCTGGAAGCAACTGCCGCTAAAAAATATCAGATAATACTAGCGCCAACTTCGTCCTTCTTCAACGCCCTTAGGGTGATGCCTGTCACGCTCACCAGCTACTTTAATCACACTTAATCTTTTTATACTCAGTAAGCTAATAGCACTGCGTTTAAAAAAGTGTGTAGTATGCCGACTCCAAGCCGTCGTCCCCTAAAACCTAATCCTTTCATTTCGCTGCGCGATCCGCAAACCGGCAAATGGCGGGTCGTCATTAACTTTGCTAGTCATGTCTTTGTTTACACCGCTTTCCAGGAGAATTCGTCGCTCAAAAAGCCTGATGCTCAAAAAGTGTGAATAGTTGAGCATGGCTAATGCGTTACTCACGGCTAAACATCTGCTGCCAAACATCTACACATCTGGCAAGATAGGCTATAGACAACCGCTTGCCATTATCCGCATTCGCTCTATGCGTCAGCTCTATCCGCCAATTGAGCCCTACTGTCAGGGCAGTCTGTCAGTTTCTCCGGTTCACACGCTGTACTACGAAGAATCAGGTAACCCTAATGGGCAGCCGGTCGTTTTTTTGCACGGTGGCCCAGGTGGGGGTAGTTTGCCACTTTACCGTCAGTTTTTTGATCCGGCCAAATGGCGCATTATCCTGTTTGATCAGCGCGGCTGTGGGCGCAGTACGCCTCATGCTGAGCTTACCGACAATACCACTCAGGATTTGGTCAGCGACATTGAAAAATTGCGATCGCAGCTCACGACTGAGCAATGGACGGTTTTTGGCGGTAGCTGGGGCAGCACGTTGGCTTTAGC
>QBMP01000084.1:0-4044 GCA_003242115.1 Phormidesmis priestleyi | reverse complement strand
CTCAAGCCCATCCTGACCGTTGCAGCGGCCTGATTTTAAGAGGCATTTTCATGCTGCGGCTCAAAGAAATCCAGTGGTTTTATCAATCGGGTGCTAGCTACCTTTTCCCAGATGCGTGGGAGCATTACCTCGCACCGATTCCAGCCGAAGAACAGGGCGATTTAGTCGCGGCTTACTACAAACGCCTCACGAGCCCCGACTTAAAAACGCGGCAAACGGCGGCGCGCGCTTGGGCCATTTGGGAGGCTAGCACCAGCAAGCTAATTCCCGACCCCGGCCTGATTGAGCGCTTTGGTGAAGACAGCTTTGCCGAGGCTTTTGCCCGCATTGAGTGTCACTATTTCGTCAATGGCGGTTTTTTCGAGCGCGAAAATCAGCTTTTAGAAGAGATAGAGCGCATTCGCCACATTCCGGCGGTAATCGTGCAAGGTAGATACGATGTGGTTTGCCCTATGACCTCTGCTTGGGAACTGCATCGCGCTTGGCCTGAAGCAGAGCTAATGATTGTCGCCGAGGCGGGCCACTCAGCGACGGAGCCAGGAATTGTCGATGCGCTAGTCGCGGTTACCGACAAATTCGCCAAGAATTAATGAGAGATACTTAGAAATTATTTTCTATCGCTGCCAAAAGCGCTTTTGATGGGCGCTAGGTAGGGGCAGACCTTGAGAGGTGTGAAATTCCTGCTGTACTCTTCTAGTCAGGCGCTTAGAAACCTGGCGCACAATTTGATTTAACAGCTTGTCGCCAGAGGCTTTGACCAAATTGTCTGGCAGTACTTGAATAAACCTGGGAACTTCGACCCAAGTAGACAAATTCAGCTCCCATTCCACGTGGGTAGTTTTCTCAATGGATACCTCTGCTGGCAGATCGCTGTCAGTGACTTCACATAGGGTCATGCAGGCGCGAAAGTCCACGTCATAGCCAACGGGCTCATAGCCTGGAACCTGAATGGTTTCTATGCGGTAAACGCCCTGCTCTTGGGGAAGCAAATGCAGCCCAATTTTGGGCTCTACCTCATGATTTAAGCTTTTGAATTTGCCGACGGTCAGGCCATAGCCATTTTCGCCAATCGGCTCTACGGTCATTGGCTGAGCGCAGCGGTGAAACCACTCTTGGTGAGCATCTAGATACTTAGCAACGCTCGCTGCATCCGCATACATCTCCATGTGGCCAATATAGTCGCCTTGGAAGTGCAATGTTTCTTTCGAAGAAGATTCTACGTGTGAAGGTTTTTTGCCTTCAATCAGATTAGCACTCACTTTCAGAAATTGGGAGCCTACTGCTGAGGAAGATGCGCTAGAGGGCTGGATGGAGGAGATCTGCATGGGCGTGAATAAAAATATGGGTTTAGTGTACGTACGGGATGCAAAGGTGCGCTGTAGCTTGGGCAACAGATTTGTCAGTAGCAGTCATTCAAGCCTTGCTATCAGGCGTTAGCAGTGCGTTAGCGGCAAAGCCAGCATCTCAGTACAAACAAAACTTGATGAGCCATAAAATATACGCTCAAATTACAATAGCTACTGATAATTACCAATGGCCTTCGTTCTTTTACGGATGTTCGGTGGATGTTTAGCGATCGCCCTACGGACACGCCCTACGGACATGACGAGCTAAGGCATCTGCGATTTAGAGCCTAAATACCCAACCTGAATATCCAACCTAAATACCCAATCAGAGAGACTCCACAGGTGTCAGCAAACGCCTATACTGCCTCTGTATTTTGGTATTTTGTCTTCTTTTATTATTTTTTTTATTCTCTTAGGAGAAAGGTGGTGGCATGAAAGCACTGGTCGCAGGCGCAACGGGGCAAACCGGAAAGCAGGTGGTGGAACAGCTTCTCGCTCAGGGCATTGAGGTGAAGGCGCTGGTACGTGATCGCACTAAAGCTCAGGCCGATCTCCCTGATGCCGTCGAAATCGTCGTTGGCGATGTGCTTGATCCCGTCAGCCTTAACGGGGCGCTAGCAGACTGTCAGGCGCTGATTAGTGCTACGGGCGCAGCCCCTAGTTTTGATCCGACCGGGCCGTATAAAGTCGATTATGAGGGCAATAAAAATTTGGTCAATGCGGCCAAACTAGCCAACCTTGAACAGTTCGTGATGGTTTCTTCGCTGTGCGTTTCTAAGCTTTTTCACCCGCTGAACCTGTTCTGGGGGGTGCTGTACTGGAAGCAGCAGGCCGAAGACTATTTGAAAAACAGCGGCGTGCCCTACACCATCGTTCGTCCGGGCGGGCTGAAAAATGAGAACAATGATCAGGCCATCGTGATGTCTTCAGCCGATACTTTGTTTGAGGGCAGCATTCCGCGTCGGAAGGTGGCGCAGGTCTGTGTAGAAGCGCTCAGCCAGTTGGCGGCGAAAAATAAGGTAGTCGAAATTATTACCAGTGAGAATGCCGCGAATCAACCACTCGGCACTTTGTTTGCCAATGTTGGCTAAGAAAGATCTGGCAAGAGATGGGCTAGAGGCTAGCTAAAAGAACCAGCCGTAGCTGTGTAAGCCTTTGCCCAAAAGATTCACGCCTAAGTAGCAAATCCACACGACGACAAAACCTGAAGCGGCGAGGATGGCGGGCCTTCTACCCTGCCATCCCTTGGTGATGCGAGCGTGTAAATAGGCGGCAAACACCAGCCAAGTAATCAGCGCCCAGGTTTCTTTTGGATCCCAGCTCCAGTACGATCCCCAGGCTTCGTTGGCCCACACTGCGCCCGCAATGATGCCGATGGTCAGTAGCGGAAACCCTAGTCCAATGATTCGATAGCTGATGTTGTCTAGGGTATCGGCTAGCGTTAGGCGCTGGGGCGAAAGCGCTGTATTGGCAGTTGTTTGGATTTTTTGAGGCGCTTCTAAAACAGCCGTACCGCCGTTAGAAAGGGTCAACGACTGGGCTAATGGGGTTTCGAGATTAATTTGAGCTAAACTCTCGTCAGCGCGGTTGAGCTGGTATTTGCGATCGCGAAACCCTCCGGTACCCACAGAGCTACCTTTTAACTCTACGGCCTGACCTCTCGTGACGATCAAGAAGGCAATAGCAATCAAAGCCCCTACCATCAAAGCTGAATAGCTCAAGAGCATCACGCTGACATGCATCATCAGCCAGTTGGACTTAAGGGCGGGTACTAAAGGCTCAGAAACCTGCATAGTATCGGGCAAAGTCAGCGCGGCAAAAGCCGAAATGCCCATTGCCACTGGCGAGGTGACAGCGCCCACCCAACGACTGCCGCTCAGGCGCTCGGCCACAAAATGGATGGCCGTGATCCCCCAGGCAATGAAAAATAGAGACTCATATAGGTTGCTAAGTGGAAAATAACCGCCTTCTATCCATCGAGCGGTGAGCAAAGCGGCTAAGCAAAGATTGCCAATGGCCATGCCTGCACCCCCGATTACGGGCAGCAGCTTGACTTTGGCAAACGCTAGTGCCCCCCAGTAGGCCAGCATGGTGATGAACAGTACTGCAAAAGCAGTGTTATCTAACCAGCTTTCCAGGTTTGCGAGATTGAAGGCGGCGACATTCATAAGCGTGCGAATGATAATTCAGCTCAATTTAATTCTAAGCAGCAAGTAAGAGATTACTCTATCTGTATATTAATCTTACCGATCACCGATTACCGAATAGCCGATGCTCAGCGACTCACTCGTTACTTAAGCTACGGTTCTAACGGCAAATATCGAGTAGACCTACGGCTACATCAATACCTTTCATTGAGAGAATAATCATGGACGCGGCTGCACTCTGGAAACGCTATCAGGATTGGCTTTATTACCACGAGGGTCTAGAGATTTATGTCGATGTCAGTCGGATGAGTTTTGATGATGCCTTTGCCGCCCAGCTTGCGCCTCGCTTTGAGCAGGCATTTGAGGAGATGGCGGCGTTGGAAGGCGGGGCGATCGCTAACCCCGATGAAAACCGTATGGTGGGTCACTATTGGCTGCGTGATCCTGACCTTGCGCCTTCTGAAAATCTGAAGAAAAACGTGACCGAAACCCTCAGCGCCGTTAAAGATTTTGCCTCAAAAATCCGTAGCGGCAGCATTGTTCCACCGAAT
>QBMP01000083.1:14698-15013 GCA_003242115.1 Phormidesmis priestleyi | reverse complement strand
CAGAAAACTAGCCTTGCAGGTGATAGATAAGCTTAGTATATTTTTCAAAGTAACAGTTATCAATCGAGAAATTGCATGGAACCTTATTCTTTGTCATATTAACCAGTCTGATTATGCTGCTCGATTAATGGAAATTGCTATGCACAGCTTGATGCAAGCAATGCAAGATTATCAGGTTTTTCCAAACAGCGTTCTGAATCCGCTTTCACAAATGCGTTCAGCCAACAAAAAACATAGAAATATTGGTGATATTGAACTTTTAGAAGATAGACAGATTGTGGAAGCTTGGGATGCAAAATATGGCAAATCATATCT
>QBMP01000083.1:2395-14602 GCA_003242115.1 Phormidesmis priestleyi | reverse complement strand
ATATTGAGGAGATGTATGGGATATCTTTAGAAGTTCTGACTTTTGAAGAGTGGGTCAAAGAACAGTTTGAACGAGCATCAACGGAGAAAGCTACTTTGGGGCAGGAACTTTCTGTAGCCTGGATTACAGCATACACAGAATCTTTAGCACAGCAACGTAGAGAAATAGCGCCAATCGACGAGCCTTGTTACCAGTGGTTGTTAAAAATGGACGATATCTTGAACAAAGATATGCCAAGTACTCCAAGTTTTTAAATACTTTGGTTTAGCAGGACATTTAAGGAACTGTAAAAAATCAACCTCATGGTTTGGCCTTATAGCTTGTAAGTCTAGGCTCAGAAGCTGAGTGGGACGCTGATCTTGAGTGGTGGCCATGAGAAGTCTACCTGCCTTTCATCTGCTCTTCTATCTACTTTTTTATTCGCTGTTTCACGCGGCTGATAGGTCTATCATAGATTGCCTCTCAGTCTTCTTTAGGCCCATATTCGCAGCATTGATGGATAAGTTTGGCGACTAACCCTGTCCAGCCAGTTTGGTGGCTAGCGCCAAGCCCTTCACCCGTGTCGCCGTTGAAGTATTCATAAAAGAGAATGTAGTCTCGCCAGTGCGGATCTTTTTGAAAAGTTGAGTTGTTGCCGTAAACCGGGCGATCGCCATTCTCTCCCTTTAAAAACGTCCCAATCATCCGCTGCTCTAGCTTGGTAGCCACATCCCACAGGTTCATCACATCGCCTGATCCATAGGGGCACTCAATTTTAAAGTCGTCACCAAAAAAGTGATGATAGCGCTGCAACGATTCAATCAACAGATAGTTAGTTGGAAACCACACCGGGCCGCGCCAGTTAGAGTTGCCGCCAAAGAGTCCCAAGCTCGATTCTGCCGGTTCGTAATCTACCCGATAGATTTTGCCATCAACATCAAAAGTGTAAGGATTGTTCTCATGAAACCGAGACAGGGCGCGAATGCCCGTTGGCCCTAAAAACTCGTGAGGCTTCAGCATTTTAGCCAAGATGCGCCTCAGCTTGTCGGGCTTTACGACTGAGAGCAGGCGAACTTTTTGTAGGCTGCCATCTTCTATTTTTTTATTCGTAGTAACAATGTTGCGTGCTAGCTGCGGGCGATTGGCCTCAAACCACTCTAACCGTTCGGTGAAACCCGGTAGACGCGCCATTAGTTCAGGGTCTAGCGTTGTTGTTGCATACAGCGGCATTAGCCCTACCAAAGAGCGAATTTTGATCGGGAAACGGGTCATATCCGGCAGGTGCAGCACGTCGTAAAAGAAACCATCTTCTTCATCCCAAAGCTGGGTAGCGTGCTCATCGGAAGCGTTCATCGCTTCGGAAATGTAGATAAAGTGCTCGAAGAATTTGGTGGCCATATCTTCGTACACCGGATTCTCTAACGCCAGTTCGAGAGAAATTGCCAGCATGTCCAGGCAGTACATCGCCATCCAGCTAGTGCCGTCGGCCTGCTCTAAGCGGCCACCGGTAGGCAAGGGCTTGCTGCGATCAAATACACCAATATTGTCCAGGCCCAAAAAGCCGCCTTCAAACACATTGTTGCCTTCGGTATCTTTGCGATTGACCCACCAGGTGAAGTTTAAAAGCAGCTTTTGAAATAGCCGTTCGAGAAATAGGCGATCGCTCTTCCCGGTCATTTTTTTCTCAATTTTGTACACCCGCCAAGTCGCCCAAGCATGTACCGGCGGATTCACATCGCCAAAGGCCCACTCATAGGCAGGCAGCTGACCGTTTGGATGCATGTACCATTCGCGGGTCATCACATCGAGCTGCTGCTTGGCAAATTCGGGATCAACCAGCGCTAAAGGCAGGCAGTGAAAGGCCGTATCCCAGGCCGCAAACCACGGATATTCCCAGGTATCTGGCATCGAGAGAATGTCTTGACTGTCGAGATGATGCCAGTGGCTGTTGCGGCCCCGCTTGCGCTCAACGGGTGGCCTGACGGTGCTGCGATCGCCCTTCAGCCATGTCGTCACATCATAGAGATAATACTGCTTGCTCCACATCATGCCAGCAAAAGCCTGACGCTGGACATTGTTCAAATCTGCATTGTGAATAAAAGGCGATAGGGCGTGGTAAAACTTGTCGGATTCTTGCTGCCGCAGCGCGATCAGCTGATCAAACTCACTGCCGAGCGGATCGCTCAAGTCAGGCTGATTGACCAGTCGCAGTTTGACCCGCTGCGTCTCGTTAGCCGCTAGCTTCAGGTGATAGTGAATGGCTGATTTGGTGCCGATTTGCTGCGGATTGACAGCCGTTTCGTCACCTTCTATGAGGTAGCGATGAAACGCATCTTTGACGTAAGGAGATAAATTCTTGACGTCAAAAAGCCGTTCTTTGTTGGTGTCGTTTTCAGTAAACAGCAGCGGGGCAGCAGTCTCTGGCGTTTGGCAATACAGCCATGCCTGTCCTAGCTCAGGGTGATTGCTTTCAATAACAGAAATCTCTGCATTCGTGGAATGGGCTTTGAGATTGGGTTTGAGACTAGGCAAATCCCAGGCCCAGGTGTTGCGAAACCACAGCGTCGGCAACAGATGCAAGTCGGCCATTTCTGGGCCGCGATTGGTGACTGTAATTTCAATCAGCAGATCGTCAGCCCCGGCTTTGGCGTACTCTACCTGCACATCAAAGTAGCGATCGCCCTCAAAAATTCCCGTATCCATCAGCTCAAATTCAGGATCTTTGCGATCGCGCTGCTGGCTCTCACTCACTAGCCGATCATACGGATACTCGGCCTGCGGATACTTATACAGCGCCTTCATATAAGAATGAGTCGGCGTACTGTCTAAATAAAAATAGTATTCCTTGACATCTTCACCGTGATTGCCCTCATTGCCCGTCAGCCCAAAAAAGCGCTCCTTAATAATTGGATCGCGAGTATTCCACATCGAGAGCGCAAAGCACAGCCGCTGATGCTCATCACAAATGCCTAAAATGCCGTCTTCACCCCAGCGATAAGCCTTTGAACGGGCGTGATCATGCGGAAAGTAATCCCAAGCGTTTCCTTGCGGGCTGTAGTCTTCGCGCACCGTGCCCCACTGGCGCTCGCTCAGATAAGGCCCCCACTTTTTCCAATTTGCCTGCTTCAAGCTGTGTTCTTGGAGTCGAATTTGTTCGGGCGTTAGAGGCTCTAGCGTCATGTAAGGGTGCTAACAAAAGCTAACAAAATAGGTCAAAAAGTGTGGGCGCTGTCACATTGTTGTGGAGCGCCACGCAACGGCGTCTCTAATCCTTTTAGAGTAGGTTCAGAGCCGTTTCTAAATCCGTTTCTAAACTATAGAACTAAATTAATTAGCCTGCTGATTACACACTACAAACTGCTTTGTTCCAATGCTGCCTGAAGCTGGGCGAGGCGCACTGCACTCATCCGGGCTAGGCACTGCGTTTCTTCGATAACAACTGGGCTATAGAGCACTTCAAAGGCGCAGTTGCGATCGCGGTAATCAATCCAAGCCATCTGCGCCTCTGTCAGGGCTCTGCGACGATCAGCCGCCAATGCACCGATCACCGCCTGATACGCCTGATTGAGCCGAGCGTCAGCGGTTTGGTAGCTGATCTGGGGCAGTTCAGGTCGCTGCAATTCAGCGGTGCGAATTTGGGTGCGCGCCGTCAGACAGTTGCTATAAACCATCGGCGCAATCGATCCCACCTTGAACTGATCGCGCTCAAATGCACAGTCGAGATCGCGAAAATTTATCCAAGCCACCTCAGCATTGCCGAGTGATTGCTTACCGTTATCCGATTGCGCTCCTTTGACGGTTTGATACACCTGATTCAGCTTGGCATCGGCTTCGATGTAGTCAGTTTGGGCGCACAGGGTCATCACCGTCTGAGTAGAAGCAGCTTGACAGTCAGCATCACTAATCGCTGGCGCGCTGGTTGCTGAGTTATTGGCCATAGCCAGAGCGCTAGCGGTATCCGGGCTGTCGGGCGTAACAGCACTTTCTTTTTGAGGTGCAGAGGCAGGCGTATCCACAGAGGGCTGAGCGGGTAGCTCCGTTTTGGTCTCAGCGCTGCTTTGCGGCTGCGGTTGCGTGAGGGTTTCAGTGGGGGCTGTACAGGCGGTAATGCCCATTATCACCAAAGCCACTAGAGCGATCTGTCGCTGTGATGGGCGCTGTGATGGAGATTTGAGGTGGTTGGGTGCGATCGCGCGTAGCCAGTCTAGCCACTCAGGTTGCGGAGCCATGATTTACCATTTCCTGTAGCACAGGTGCTTATCTACACTAGCGTTCCTAACGCTCCGAGAACGAAAAAATGGCTTTTTCTAAATCGGCGATCGCCGTTTCAAAATCGTCATTCACAATTGTCAAATCAAATTCATCTGCCGCCGCGAGTTCGGCTCTAGCGCGGTTGAGGCGCTTAGCAATCGCCGCTTCATCATCTTGACCGCGATCGCGAATTCGCACTTCCAAAGCTTCGATGCTAGGCGGCATCACAAAAATTTGCTTGGCATTCGGAAAGCTCTGGCGCACCTGCCGCGCTCCCACCAGCTCAATTTCCAAAATCACCGGCTGAGCTTGAGCAATCATCTCCACAATCGGCGCTTTGGGCGTACCGTAGCAATTGCCCGCAAACTCAGCCCACTCTAACAAATCACCTTGAGCCACCAACGTCTCAAACTCGGCCCTGCTGACAAAATAATAGTGCTGGCCATTCAATTCACCCGGACGCGGTTGCCGGGTCGTCGCCGAAATCGAAACCTGAATCTCAGGGTGACGCTTTCGCAAACACTTGAGCAGCGTGCCTTTGCCTACTCCACTCGGCCCTGAAATTACAATCAGCTGACCCGCTAATTTACCGGCAGAATCTAGCTTATGAGTATCATTCTGGGGCTGAAAGCCGGTAAAGGTAGATTGCTCTGAAGGGGGTGGGAGGGTAATCATAATCGCAGCCAGAATACAGATAAGGTGAAAATCTTCAAAAAAGGTTGGCTACAAGTATCTCACAGAGAAAGAAAGGCCAAAGAAAGAAAAGCTAGAGGAAGAAAGGCGTTTAAAGAAAAGAATTATAGAGAGCAGATTACCCAGTCGGCAGATCAAACAAAACGGTAGTCATATATCGCTCCGCCCACTGCGAGCCAAAAGCTTTTTCGAGCACACGGCGAGTTTTGTCGTTTTGCTGCTGCTGACGGCAGTAATAGTGCTGGCGCGCCGTAAATTCATCTAGCCGCTCAGGCTCAGGGGCTTGAGTAACAGCCTGCTGAACATGCACACTCAAATAAGCCTGTGCTTGGTTTAAAAACTGCTGCTCTTCAGCGGGTGTCGTCGGCTTCACAAAGCAGCAAAAGTCCGAAAATATCTTTTGACCCCAATCTGGCAAATCGCGAGGCTGGCCATAGGGAGGCTTATCAAGGGCATTCAGCGAGGCGGTATAAGCGTCATTTAGCTGGCCCGTCTCGGTCATCGCCGACAAATCAACAATGGCCGCACTGACTTGACCTCTGCCGCTGACAATATCGCAGCCAAAAATGGGCAAGCCATATTCAGGTCTTGGAAACATCACACAGTGCAAAATATCTAAATTTTTGCCAATGCGGGCTAGCTCTAAATGCAGCTTACGAAACTGAGGCGTTTGATAGCAGCGATTTTCGATCACCAGCTTTTCGCCTTCGAGCTTGCCCTCTACGTAGCCCAAGTCTTCAGGCAGATAGTAGGGCGTTAGCACCAAGTGCTGTTGCCAAATCGCTTCTATTCCCTCTGCTAGTTGACGAACTAAGGGATGCTGATGCTGGCGAATAGAGGAAGCAATAACAGAAGTCGACATCAATCGATATCAGGCAGAAGGGCGAGGGTACAGGTTTTTAGCATAGCAGTTTCAGCGGGGTATCAAATCATTCCTGATCTAGAAGCTTGGGTTCTGAAAAGATGACTTAGGCGGTAGGTGCTTTTTGAGACAGGCTCTAATCCGTAGCGCCCATTCGTAACGAACAGCTTACCCGTCTAAACCAAATTTTTCTTTCTGTTGCCCTTGCCTCGGCACTAATCATGATTGCCATCCAGCCAAAATCTCGTCAAATATTGGGGGTTAATCAGCAAACCTATCAGGCGCTGAAAGCCTCTTTGAGCCTTAATCTTCGTCGTCAGCTGCTGATTGCCGTCTGCGATGATGTCAGCCTGCAGCAGCGTTTAGCCAATCAGCTAGAGGCCGATATTTCTAAGGACTTGAACGGTTCCAAGAATTATATAGAAGGCTTTGAAGAAGGTGCTAATAGCTTAGAGCAAATAATTCTCGATCCGGATGAGGGTGATTTGCCGCAGCAGGTGGCAAATTGGGTGCGCCAAACCCTATCGTCACCAGGGCGGCTGTCAAGGCGGCTGTCAAGGGGGATGCCGACAGATATGCTGCCGAGCGAGCCGCTGCCAATTTTGCAGATTCTGGGCGTAGAGCAAATGACGCATCAAAGTGCGATCGCTCAGCATCACTTTTTGCGATCGCTCGAAAACGTCGAAGCCCTTTTGCCCAGGCTCAACACCAGTCTGCTGATATGGCTACCGTGGCCGTGGCTGCGCACGATTCAGCAGTCATCCCCCACGTTTTGGACTTGGCGCAGCGGCGTATTTGAATTTGCCAGTGAATATGGTGGCGAATATGGCAATGACTATGACGGTAACTCTGCTAATAACTATGCCAGCGAGGCGAAAAGCTCCGAACTGCCTGCCGAGTTGCCTGCCGACCTGACTACCGAGTGGACTAGCGAATCAAGCGCTGAACTAACGTCTGAACCATTCGCGGCTACTGTCGATTCGAGGCTTACCTTTAGCGGCGGGCTATACGGTGAATCGCTGGAGAGTGAATCGGCACCAGATGCCGATATTGCGCTGGCTCAAGCTGCCGTTTTTGAGGGCAACCTTTTTGAAAATCAAGTGAATGTCGCTATTAGTGCTAGTGCGGTAGAGGCTGTAACTGCCGTAGATACTGCAAATGCTGTAGATAACGGCTTAGAGAAGGAGTCAGCAGATTCAGATCATTCCCTTGAGGCGATCGCGCCATCGTCCGCTATCCAAGCACCTGTAAAAACACCGCCAAAATCACTGCCAGAAACGCCAAGCTCAGTCGATGACTTTCTGGCTGAAGGCTTAGACTATCGCAGTCAAATAGAATCAGGCGTTAGAGATCTTGCACTCATAGAAGCGGCGATTTGGTCTTACGAAAGAGGGTTGAGTCATCTGGCCGATTCTGACTTAGTGACGCAGCCAGCTAGAGCCAGCGATCATCACGCTGCTAATATCTATCTCAATTGGAGCAGTGGCCTTAACGATCTCGGTACGCTCTACTGGCTCAAAGCGCAGCAGCTCATTGAAGCGCAGCCCTCTATCGACTGTATGCTTCACAGCATTCAGCTCTATAAAGAAGCGCTCAATAAAATTACCCTGGCTGAGGCTCCACTCGCGTCAGCCGATTCCAGCTCGTCTGGGCTAAATTCTGGATCAAACTCGTCATCTGCTGCGGCCAATTCATCCCCTGCTAGCTTGGCAGAGCAGCTTTATAGCAATATGGGTGCGGTCTATAGCATGTTGGCGACCTATGATGAGCCGATTATTTACCTTCAGCAAGCCGCTGCTGCCTATCTCAACGCCTTGCTGTGGGTATCGGTTGAAACGGCTTCCAAAGCCTATGGCATCTTGCAAAACAGCTTGGGTTCGGTCTACTGGTACCTATCGCATTACGATCAAGTCGCGGTGAATTTGAATCAGGCAATAGCTGCCTACAATCAAGCCCTGCTGGGGTATAGCCCCCAGCAGCATCCGCTGGACTACGCAGCGGTCAAAAATAACTTGGGGATCGCCTACTGGAGCTTGGCTAAGCACGAGCAACCGGCCCTTTATTTGAACTATGCGATCGCTGCCTACCGCGATGCCCTCAACTACCGCACCGTCGAAGTAGACCCTTCTGCCTGCGCCACAACCTACAACAACCTAGCCTTAGCCTACTGGGATCTATCCAAGCTGGATATCAATGTCATCGGTTCAGAGCAGCGCATTCGCTATCAAAAAAACGCGATCGCCGCCTTTGAATCTGTACTCAAAATTAGCCAAAGCACCCAAGCTCTAAGCGCAGCTGATGCGTCCGCCATTTACCACTGCCTCGGTGATATGCACAATCAAATGGCGGCTCTGGCCACCGCCCCTAGCGAAGTTGCCAGCCACTTAAAAAAGTCTCTGTGTAACTACGTTCGAGCGATAGAAGGCTTAGCTATTGGCGATCTGGCCTTTCAAGAGCGGCTAGCCGCAATTGTGGCCAATGTGAAGGCTCATCATCAAAAATTAGGGCTACCTGGGCAGCAGTTAGCCTTGGCGCAAGTGCCATCAGCGCTGCTCTCGGAGGTCTTAGTCGCTTTATAGACCTTTATTAAGAGTTTTGTTCCAAACCTTGCTGTTTTGTGATGTCCAGCAGTCGTTTTGGCGCTACTCGCGTTAGGCTGAAAGTGTTTTTCAA
The DNA here is from genome assembly GCA_003242115.1 of Phormidesmis priestleyi. Lineage (GTDB taxonomy): Bacteria > Cyanobacteriota > Cyanobacteriia > Phormidesmidales > Phormidesmidaceae > Phormidesmis > Phormidesmis priestleyi_A. Next base: position 6,144 of record QBMP01000083.1, on the reverse strand, counting down.
ACGCCTTGGCAAAATGCCTGGGTGAGCGCTCATATGCCGCTTTTAATCGTTGCCGCTATTGTTATTGCATTTTTTGCGATCGCCTTTGCCCTCCAAAATAATCGCCTAGTTGCCATTAATCTCTTAATTTGGCAATACGAAGGCTCATTGGCGATTGTGTTGCTTTCAACCTTAGCCATCGGCGTTTTAATCGGCCTTTTAGTCCTGCTACCGGGTTTGTTAAAGCGGGGCTGGCGGATGTCACGTACCAAGCGCCAAGCCGCCGATCTAGAATCTCAGCTAGTCACCCGCGACCAAGAGCTTACGACTCAAAGCCGCAACGCCGAAAGGCTGCGCCAAAGCCACGAAAATCTGCTGCGCTCAATGAACCTTACCGATACGAATACCGGCATGCTCGATGCCCGGATGCTGCCACAGACGCTCTCAGCGCTGATCCAACAAATGAAACTCCAACCCGGCAATCCCGAGTTCGATTCGATTGGCCTATTGATTGTAGAAGCTCACCGTCAGCAGCCTTTGGGATCTGTCGATACCACTGCTCAGCAAAATGCACAGCTCGATGTCGCAATTTCTGCCGTCATCCGCCGCAGTGTCACTCTCGACACCTGGCTCTACTGCGATAGCCGCGATGCCAACGGCGCACAGTTCATGTGTGTGCTCACAGGCATAGATAAAACCGCGCTGAAGCAGTACGGCGAATCGCTGCGTTCGGCGCTGATAGATCAGCCGCTATCGCTGCCAAACGCCGCCGCTGTTGCCGTCGATGTCAAAGTCGGTGGGGCTATAGCTGATCGCAGCCATCCCACCAACGAAGAGCAGCTGATTATTGGCAAAGCCTACCAAGCCCTTGCAGAAGCCGGTAAGCATTCCCTTAATCCAATCAGGGGCAGTCAGCCAATTAAAATTGTCCAAGTAACCGATACTTAAATAACGGCATCCAAGCGATATCGTTGAACGATTGCTTTGAACGATTGCTTTGAACGATTGCTTTGAACGATTACTTTGGACTTTTGTGCCTGTCTTAGACAGTGAGACTTGCGCCTACTTTTAATCTATTGCGCCGTTCCCATCAGCCAGCCACCGCTTAATACAACCGTCAGCGCCATAAATACAATCGTCAACAGCCAGGTCGCTCGATTGAGGGTATCTTCTGCGCTTTTGGCGCTGGTAAATAGCTGCGCCTGACCGCCCAATGCGCCCAAGCCATCGCCTTTAGGGCTGTGCAGCAATACCAAAATGCACACGCCGATAGCAGCTACAGCCCACACAACTTTTACAACCGTCACTATCATGGCAAATCCCTTACTAGCCCTAGACCAGCCTAATACATTGGCTCCTAATTCTATCCTATCTCAAACCTATCGCTGCAAAGACACCTTGACCGGCGTTCGGTTGGGCTTGTAATCAGCCATTTCCTGCAAAATCATGGATTTGCCCGTCATTTCTGGAGGGATCGGAATCTGTAATATCTGCAATATCGTTGGCGCAACATCTGCCAAACATCCCCCTTCACGAAGCTGTACATCGCAGCCGTGACCCGGAATTTTTAGCCCTTCGCCTTCCACCAAAATAAACGGCACCGGATTTGTCGTATGTGCAGTCCAAGGTCTGCCTTGCTCATCGTGCATGTACTCAGCATTGCCATGATCGGCAATGATCAAGGCCGTACCGCCAACCCGACCCAGCGCTTTTAGCAAGCGACCCACCTCACGATCTACTTCCTCTAGCGCCGTAATTGTCTCATCCATTTTGCCCGTATGGCCCACCATATCTGGATTTGCATAGTTTATCACCACCAGCGAATGAGCCTGCCGATTGAAAACCCTAATCGCCGCATCTGTGACTTTTTTGGCCGACATTTTCGGCTCCTTGTCATACGTTGCCACCATCGGGCTCGGGATCAGCTCCCGCTCTTCGCCTGGGAAAGGCTCCTCTAAGCCGCCGTTAAAAAAATACGTCACATGCGCGTACTTTTCAGTTTCGGCAATGCGAAACTGCTTCAGCCCATGATTGGCTATCACCTCACCCAGAATATTGTTTAAGCTCTGGGGCTCAAAAGCTACTCCTACCGGCAAAGACTGATCGTACTGAGTCATCGTGACAAAAGTCAGCGGCAAAATGGGATCGCGCTCAAATCCTGTGAACTCACGCTTCACAAAAGCCTGAGTCAGCTCACGCGCCCGATCTGGGCGAAAGTTAAAAAAGATCACCCCATCATTGGCACTAACCGCACCCGGCGCTAGCCGCACTGGCTCAATAAATTCATCGTTGAGTCCGGCTTCGTAAGACACCTTAATCGCTTCTACCGCTGATTGACCTGTGCCTTCTCCCTCATCTGTCATCACCCGATACACCTTTTCCACTCGCGCCCAGCGATTGTCGCGATCCATCGCATAGTAGCGACCGCTCAGCGTCACAAGCTGACCAATGCCCATTTCATCAATCGCATCTTGTAGCTTTTGCACAGCGAATATGGCGTCCATCGGCTTGGTATCGCGTCCATCGGTGACTACATGAATGCATACTTCAGAAAGATCCTGCGCCTTGGCCATTTCTAATAGCCCAATTAGATGATCCAGGTGTGAGTGCACGCCGCCTTCTGAACACAAACCGATTAAGTGCAGCTTGCTCCCCGCGTAGCGAACCTTTTGACAAACTTCTAACAGGGCCGGATTCTCTTGAATCGTTTTGTTTTCTACCGCGTCAGAAATTCTTACCAGCTCTTGGGGTACAACTCGGCCTGCGCCAATATTCAGGTGCCCAACTTCAGAGTTACCCATTTGGCCATTGGGCAGACCGACTGCTTTACCAGAGGTGTTAATGGTGGCGTGAGGATAGGCCGCCCACAAGCTGTCCATAATCGGCGTATTGGCATGACTAATGGCATTGCCGTTACTGTCTTCCCGGCATCCCCACCCGTCTAAAATCACGAGCACCATAGGAGCAATAGGCGAGTGTGCCATACCAGAAAATCCTCTAAAATTTGCAACAGTTTGGAGGCGCTTTACCTCAGGCACTAGCTGGGCTAACAAGCGCCCTCAAGGTATTCAGCATAGTGAAAGATTAATTTTCGCCCACAGAGCTGTCTTGGTTTAAGTAAAAACAGACAATTAAGAGCAGACGCTTGGGGAAAATTGCCCTGGGGAGAGAGGCAGCGAAGAAAAAGTGAAATTTAATTCTAAAGCACTAGAATAGCGCCATTTTCAAAGGGATAAAGAAATTAAAGGTTTTAATTAAAGGTTTGATTAGTGAATGAAAAAGGTTCAGCGATTCGCAGAAGCTGCTTACCATTAGTCCGTGAAAAAATAGTCTGTGAGCAAACTGTGAGTAGCTAATCTTTATTTAACATGACTCTCTACCGATTTTAAAGAGATCTCCCAAAAAGTAGCTAAAAGCCCCTGGAAAACCACGGGCCTTTAGGTTGCCTGCACAGATTGTTTTAATCAGCTGAATTCTATAAATTTCAGCCAGAGTTCAGCTCATTAACGGAGTATTGAGACCTGTTAGGTAGCTGCTTTAGCCTTACGCTTCTCGGCCTGCTTTTCATGCTGTTTTTGCCGCTTTTTTGCTGTTTTTGCCGTTTTTTCAGCTTCTATTGCTTCTAGTCTAGCGCGCTCTTTTTCTTCGGCGCTTTTATCCAGGTAGTAGCGATAGTCACCTCGATACAAACGCAGATCGCCGTCTCTGATTTCGACGATTTTATTGGCTACTTGAGAGACGAAGTAGCGGTCGTGAGAGACGATTAAAGC
>QBMP01000083.1:1194-2385 GCA_003242115.1 Phormidesmis priestleyi | reverse complement strand
GATTAAAGCAGTGCCATCGTAGTTTTTGAGGGCGTTTTCTAGCATCTCTTTGGCTGGAATATCGAGGTGGTTGGTCGGCTCATCCAGAATGAGCAAGTTGGCGGGCTTTAAGAGCATTTTAGCTAGGGCTAGGCGGGCTTTTTCGCCGCCGCTCAGCGCTTCTACCTTTTTGAAGGCCGAATCGCCGCTGAATAAAAAGCGACCCAACAATGTGCGCACTTCTTCGTTTGTCCAGTCGGGGACTTCGTCGTGAATGCTATCCATGACGGTTTTGCTCAGGTCTAGGGCTTCGGCCTGGTTTTGCTCAAAGTAGCTAGGTAAAACATTGTGCTCGCCCATTGCGACGAGCCCCTCATCAGGTGCTTCTAAGCCTGTAATTAGTCGTAGTAGCGTGGATTTACCGGCACCGTTGGGGCCGACAAAGGCAATGCGATCGCCCCTTTCAATCTCTAGCTGGGCTTCCAGAAACAAAATCTGATCGTCATAGGCATGAGTCATATCGCGAATAGTGACGACCTCCCTGCCGCTGCGAGGAGCAGGCTGAAACTGGAACTGCAAGCCTCTGAGATCAGCCGTCGGGGCTTCGACGCGCTCAATCTTGGCAAGCTGCTTTTCACGGCTTTTGGCCTGGGTGCTACGGGTGGCGCTAGCGCGAAATTTTTCGACGAAGGCTTGCTGCTTGGCAAGATCTTTTTGCTGGCGCTCGTAAGTGCTGAGCTGTGCGGCTGAGCCTTCGGCTTTTTGGAGAAGGTAGGTGCTGTAGTTACCAAGGTAAGTGGTGGAAACGCCGCGCTCGGTTTCGACAATGGAGGTACACAAGCGGTCTAAAAATTCGCGGTCATGAGAGACAATCACCATCGGGATCGTCAGCCCCTTGAGATAGGTTTCTAACCATTCGATAGTTTCTAAATCAAGGTGGTTAGTCGGCTCATCAAGCAGGAGCAAGTCGGGCGATTGCAGCAGCACTTTGCCCAAGCCCATGCGCATTTGCCAGCCGCCGCTGTAGGAGCTGACTAAGCGATCGCCCGCGTCGCTATCGAAGCCCATCTCTGGCAAAATCTTTTCAATTCGAGACTCTAGCCCGTAGCCATCTAAGGCTTCAAACTGGCGCTGCTTTTTATCGAGTTGATGGATTAACTTTTCTAGCTCATCGGGGTTAGCATGCTCCATTTTCATGGGGATCTCGGCCAG
>QBMP01000083.1:297-1109 GCA_003242115.1 Phormidesmis priestleyi | reverse complement strand
GCGGCAATATGCATCCCGCCGGGGCGGATGATTGTGCCGGTGGTAGGCTCTACTTCGCCCTGAATGATTTTGAGCTGGGTTGATTTACCTGCGCCGTTAACGCCGACAAGACCAATGCGCTCACCGGGTTTCACCTCCCAATTGATATCTTTGAGGACTTCGCCATTGGGGTAGATTTTGCTGATTTTTTCTAAGCGCAGCATGAAAAAGGCTCCTTAGGTTAAGAGGGTGACGGTGAAACGGGTGCTATAAAGCAAGCACAAGGGGTTGGATATAGGCCGCTTGTGAATGTGACCCTGGGCTTTAAGTTCTCGTCTATGGGGTCTGCTATATCTGTTTGCTAGCGCTTGGCTGTCGTTCTGCTTTGGTGTTCAGCTACTTTTGCCGAGATGCTGCCAAACTTCTGCCAAATTTCTATGAAATTTCGAGGGAGATTAGCCGATGGCTGCGACCTACTCGTGGCTATGCAACTCATGGCTATGCAACTCATGGCTAATAGTGGCAATTTGCTAGACGGACTAGGCTTTTATTATATCTTAACAAAAATGTAACAAGATTTGCATAACTCATAGAGTCTTTTTGTAGCTGGCTTAGGACTTTTTTTGGATCATTTGTCCCGTTTGAGTAATTTTTTATGATCTCATCGCTGCGTCTTTCTACTTCCTTGGCTGTGTCTGCGCTGGTTTTACTAGCCGCTTCAATTTTGGATTTGCCCGCGATCGCCCAGTCAATTTCCGTAAGCCAACCTCCGGCTGTCGAACAGCGCAATCCGGCGCTGACTCTACCGGCTCCGGAGCCTTTAGTACAGCAGG
>QBMP01000083.1:0-287 GCA_003242115.1 Phormidesmis priestleyi | reverse complement strand
AGCGATCGCCCTAGACTACCCAGCCGCTTGGAAAATTCAGGTCGTAGACGGCACGGTCACGATTGATAACGTGCCTGAGACCGCTGAGGATGCCGTTGAGACTCAAATTTTTCAGATTGCGTCGCCGCCCGGGCCAGTCGTCAATGCCAATATTGATAGCTTTGTCGCTGAAGGATCTGCCGTCGGACGCTATCGCACTGTCACGCTAGATGGTCAGGATGCGCTGGTGATGTGGCTTTCTAATCGGCCTAATGAGCTGCCGTCAGCGATCGCGACCTTCATCGGCT
>QBMP01000082.1:14192-20572 GCA_003242115.1 Phormidesmis priestleyi | reverse complement strand
GTATCCGCTCTAAATTTAGCATCGCTGGCCTCAGATATAGTTGCTTTATACTACCGTCTATTTCCCAACAGGTCTAATGATTTCACCACTTGGAAAGCCTATGATAATAACTATTGGCCTCATTTGTTTTTAGCCAACCGCAAGGGTGTTGTGCAATACGATCACATTGGTGAGGGTGCTTACGATACGACAGAACAGACTATTCGCCAGCTGCTAGGTTAGGGCGAAGATAGATATCCTCTATGATGACCTCTTCACTTTCTTTGATGTTAGCGCTGTTAGGTGGATTACTTACCGTGGTTTCTCCCTGTGTGCTGCCTGTTTTGCCGATTATTGTGGGGCGATCGCTTCAATCCCACCGATATGGCCCGGTCGCACTCGTGTTTGGCCTAGTGGGCGGGTTTGCGCTGGCAGGAAGCCTGTTAGGCGTGAGCGCTAGCTGGTTTAGTCACGTCGCGGGGCTGCTGCGAACGGTTGCCATTATTCTGCTGCTAGCGATGGGTCTGCTGGCCCTGTTTCCTCAGCAAAGCTCACAGTGGCGCTACAAGCTCTTTAGCTATTTTCCCGGGAAGCACCAGCGCAAAGAACCGATCAGAATCGGTCTGGCCGGAGAGTTTTGGCTCGGCACACAGCTCGGGCTACTTTGGACGCCTTGTGCAGGCCCAGTGCTGGGCAGTATCCTGGTGCTAGCAGCCGTTGACCATCAGATAGAAGGTGCTTTCAAACTGTTGTTGCTATATGGCATTGGCGCTGCTATTCCTATGCTAGTGTTTGCCTATGGAGGACGATACCTCAGCAGCCGTCTGCTTTCAATTCGCGCCTATGGCGATCGGTTACAGCGCCTGGGGGGAGCGATTGTTGTGATCACAGCGATCGCGATTCTTCTAGGTTGGGATGTTCGAGTTCAGCTTTGGCTTGCGCCGCTTTTTCCCGCTTTACCCCTGTGAAATCCCCCCCGTGAAATCCCCCTGTGAAATCATATGAGTAACCCTACAGCGTCCGCTCAAGGCCCCGAAAAAAGCCCCGAGAAAAGCCCTGAGCAGCCAGCCAAAAAAGCAACCAAAAAGGCTCCCCCTGCGCCTCAACAAGCCCTATTTAGCAAAATTTTTCATTGGGTCAATCTCATTAGCCTGCTGTTGCTGCTAACCAGCGGCCTGCAAATTTACAATGCCAATCCAGTATTTGGCGGTCGGTCTGGCTGGCACTTTCCGGCCCTTTTCACGCTAGGAGGCTGGCTTGCAGGAGGCCGCCACTGGCATTTTGCCGCGATGTGGTTTTTTTCAATGAATCTGTTGATTTATGGCATTTACATTTTCATCACTCGCCGCTGGAAACGACGGTATGCTTCTAGCAGTGATATTCAAGTACTGCAAACCGGGAAAAATCCTAAGCGCCGCAATTACGCCTGGCATCGAGTGGTGTATACGGCGATTATGCCGGTGTTAGTATTAGCGATCGCCTCCGGCCTAGCGATGTACAAGCCCGCTCAGTTTTACTGGCTATCAGGGCTATTTATCAACTGGCAAATTCTGCGCACGGTTCACTTCATCACAGTGCCTATTGTTGTTTTATTTACCCTGATGCATTCTTTATTGGCTCTCAAAGTCGGCCAGTTCCGCTTAGTCAAATCCATGTTTACCTAGCGTCTTCCTGTTAGCCCATTTAGTGCAGCCAATCCAATCACCCGCTCATCTAACCGCTATGCAACCGACTCCACCCTCTCGACGCATCTCTGGCCGCATATTGACTCGCCGCCGCATTCTACAGCTATCTGGACTCTCTGGAGCCGGAGTGTTACTCAATGCCTGTGGCGCACCGCTCTATTCCAATCAGGTCAGTCAAGTTTCTGAACCGCTCAATCAGCGGGTTGAGGGATTGCTATTGCGACCTCAAACGCCCGTACCCGAGTATCCCGTCAGCGCCATCACGCCCGACGCGCTGCTGATCAATTCGTTTAACGGCACGCCGCAGATTGACCCGGCCACTTTTCAGCTTACCCTCGATGGTGCAGTCGATCGGCCGATGCAGCTCAGCATGGCAGAGCTGCAAGCGATGCCGCTAACTTCTATGGTCATTCGTCATGTGTGTGTGGAAGGGTGGGCGGCCATTGTGCAGTGGGGCGGCGTTCGGCTGCAAGATTTAGCGACGCTAGTGCAGCCAAAGCCTGAAGCCAAGTACGTCTATTTTCAATCAGCTGATAACTACTACGAAAGCTGGGATCTCCCATCAGCGCTTCACCCTCAAACGCTGATGGCCTATCAAAGAGATGGCCATCAGCTAGCGCCTGAAAACGGCGCGCCGCTGCGGTTAGCAACCCCCGTCAAGCTAGGCTACAAGCTGAGCAAATGGGTAACGCGCATTTCGTTCATGGCTGATTTGCCCGATCAACAGGGCTACTGGGAAGATAAAGGCTACGAATGGTTTGCTGGCCTATAAATCTAGGCGAAATCCTAGCAACGCTGGGGGGCAAATACAAGCGCCGTATCCAAAAGTCTCAAAAACCAGCGTGGGAAAAGTTTTTGGGTAGTCCTAATTTAGGTAAGCGATAGGCTTGATAACGTATGTAATGGCCAGTCACAAAGAGGTATCTACGTAGTGGTAGAAATGCAATCACTGCCAAGGCAGTGATCCCTTTTAGTATGACTGTTGAGAGCATGAGGCTATTTTGATGATAGAAAATTTACTACCAGCGCGTTATAAAGTCCAAAAACGCTAAGGCAGCGCTCTGGACAAAAAACTTTGCTGGCGCTAGACCAGCAAACGCAAGCACTCGTCGTGATTAAGCTATTGACCTTCAATGAGGAACTGACATGGGATACGTTTAGGCTATTTGAGCGAGAAGCTGGCACCCTTCAGTCGCTTACGCATCCGGCTATTCCTCGTTACCTGGACTACTTTGAGGTTGAAACGAATGGCGGGAAAGGGTTTGCCTTGGTTCAGAGCTATATTGATGCAGACTCATTAGAGGCGCAGCTTAAGTCGGGGCGTAGCTTTAGCGGTAGCGACCTCAAACAGCTCGCTACCGCTATTTTAGACGTGCTCAAATACCTTCACAGCCGCTCTCCCGCAATTATTCACCGCGACCTTAAGCCCAGCAATATTCTGCTGGCAGACCGTTCGGGGCACCAAGTCGGCCATATCTATTTAGTGGATTTCGGATCGGTTCAAGCGGCTCAAAGCGAAGACGGCACCCGAACGGTTGTGGGGACTTACGGCTATATGCCACCCGATCAATTTGGCGATCGCGCGGTTGCAGCTTCAGATTTGTATGGATTAGGCACAACCCTCATTGCGCTAGCGTCAGGCCAAAATCCGGCTGACTTACCTCAAAAAAATATGCGAATTTGCTTTGAGGATCAGGTTGGTCTTACCCCTGCGTTTATCGCCTGGATTCGGTGGCTGACAGAACCCGCCCTCGATCAAAGGGCAAATTCTGCCGAGCAAGCCCTAGAAGCTTTGAAGCAAAAAAACTTTGGCCTCAAAAGCAGGTCAGATCCTAGCGAGAGCCTGTCAGTTCTCAGTAAACCGGCAGGCTCTCGAATCAAGCTCATAAAACAGTCTGACTTATTAGAGATTGTGATTCCACCTAGCGGATTCACACTGGCTTTGATTCCAACTATAGGGTTTGCGATTGCCTGGAATACATTCTTAGTTATCTGGTATTCAACTGCGCTAAGCTCTTTTTCGTATGTCGGCTTGGGTCTAGCGCTATTCGCATTGGGGCATCTAGCCATTGGTATCCGGTTGATTTTTAAAATTTTGTTTACTCTGTTCGGCCACTTATCTCTCCGCCTCGACTCTGACAAAATTGCGCTCACCTACCGGCTTTTCGACAGGTCTTTACAGTGGCCTCGGCCCGTTCCGCAGTCGCAAATTAGCCGCATAGAGCTTACTAAGCATATGACCATTGGTGGGCAAGGAAGAAGCTATGGTAGCAGTCGCCAAATCATCCCCGCGCAGATTTATATCTGGGCAGGCAATAAAAAGTTCAACATTGGCAATAATCTTGCCGCGTCTGGTAGCGTCTCACTTTCTGATCCCGAACTGAACTGGCTAGCGAATGAATTGAGCAACTGGCTCGACCTACCGATTTCTTAAAGTCGCTGTTCTACTGACACGTCGATATCTATAGCAGCTTCTGCACCGTCAGATATTTTTAGGCACAGTCTATAATTTGCCCTGAATGGTGACCTCAGATAAACCGCTGGCCGAGATAGGCTTCCGTATAGGACGCTGTTAGCGAACTCAATATTCAGTGCTGAATCAACAAAAAATTGATGGTTCAGCCAACGGACTGAGAGCGTATCTACTGAGCTTGAGCCATTGTTTTGGAGTTCGCCAACAATGTCGTATAAAATTGGAGAAACTGATAGCCAAGAACCTATCCTATAAGTAGATAAACAGAAACAAGACTGGGAAGTCTTCCAAATGGCTGATGTTTTTTATTAGAAAAGTTGTCATGGATGCTGTCATGAATGGCCTAAAAATGGTCTAAAAGTGGCCCAAAAGAAAAATGACAAAAGAGTAATAAATCCTCCTATCCTTGCTCTTCATGGCTTCGGTCAATTTCCCCTCTTGAGGGTGGCTTGACAAGTGATTGTTGTAGCGATTAGCTTAATAAGCGATACGGTAATTGCGCCGCAGTTTATAGCTGATATCGTTCTTTCTGATATCGTTCTTTTATTAATTATTTAGGAGTTACAACATGAAAGTTAAGTATATAGCTGCTTTGGCCGCTGTTTCTGTTTTTGGTATGGCTACGTTGACTAGCTGTGGCCCTAAAGCGGATGAGCCTGATGCGGCTGGAGATGTTGCCCCTGATGCAATGTCCCCTGATGCCATGTCCCCTGCCCCTGATGCAATGTCCCCTGATGCCATGACACCTTCACCTGAGCCAACACCCTAGTAATTAGGTTTGTTGTTCGTTTGATTGATTGATTAATTAATTGTTTGTAACTGTTGTTAAAACCTGCTGAGGCAGTTATGAACGGTAGCTACGATGACGGAAAAAGTTCCTGGTTACTCTGGGAACTTTTTTTATTGCTTTTTTAATTCGAGTAAGCTGAGCAATCTGTTAGGTAATCTATCAGTTCGGCTGCCGAGCTGTTTTTTGGCCGATGGTGGTGATGTATAGCACCGCTTCTTCGTCTGGAATGCTCAGCAGTTCGTTGACCTGATCGTCAAAAAATCCGGCTATGCCGCTGACGCCTAAGTTGCGGCGAGTCGCGGCAAGATTGAGGCGCTGACCGAGGTGTCCGGCATCCATATGCAGGTAGCGGTAGGCTCTATCGCCATATTTTGCGATCGCACCTCCCAAATCAGCCGTATGAAAAATCACGGCTCCCGCATCGCGCCCTAAGTCTTGACCGAGGCACAGAAAATGCAGATCTTTATGGAACTGATTGAAGCGAATTTGCCTGAGTTCTTGAGCTTGAGGCGCATAGTAATAGCAGCCAGACTCTAAAGCATCAACGTTTGAAACGGCGACGAAAGTGGCAATCAGGCTTAAGTCAAAATAATCGGGCTGTGAGTCAAAGCCCTGCAAGCGATAGTGCTCTGGGTGATAGGTAAAGTCGAGCAACGCGAACAGGTCGGCCTGTGAAAGCGGTGCGCCAGTATAGCGGCGAGTGGAGCGGCGGGTGAGCAGCGTGTTTTCGAGTTCTGAAAGCTGATCGCCCCAAAAGATGGGCTGCGTTTTGGTTGAAACGGTGATGCCAAAAGGAAAGTTGTACTTATCGGCTAAGGGCTTTTCGGCAGTGAGCTTTTTGGCAGTGAGTTTCGGCTCCAAAGCGGCGGCAGTGCCAGCCTGTATGGCTGAAGGCAAGAGCGCGTCTGAGCTTTTTTGCTGCTGCTGGCCAAATCCGGCATCGGCTGCAATCAGGGTGTTTTCGTGCAAGTAGCTGAGCAGTTCGCCCTCGGCAACCGGCAAAATTTTGGCGTGAATGGGGCTTGGCAAGGCGCTGCGGGCGGCAGGAAGGTTTTGATCGACCTGGAACAGATCGGCCAAAGCTAGGAGGGCAATAGCACTCTCTTCTTTTCCATCTAAATACAGCAGTTGATTGACGAGTTTATCCGCAAAGCCGCCAATCACATGCAGCCGATAGTCACACAGCGTCGCGGCCATTTCTAAATTGCCGAGCAGGTGCCCAGAATCTAAAAACACTCGCCGATAGGCCCGATCTTGATAGCGCCAAGCTGACCGCTGAAACACCGTACTCACAACCAGCACAATTTGGGTTGACTCTAAAGCCGGATGCCAAAAGCAAGCGGTTTGTAGCGCGGGCCAGGGGTGATCATCCCAAAAACGCCAGAGGCTGTGCGATCGCACCTGATAGTTATACAGCCCCGCCGGTAGCAAAGACGTACCGCGTGACACCAGA
>QBMP01000082.1:5408-14182 GCA_003242115.1 Phormidesmis priestleyi | reverse complement strand
TACATGGGCTCACCCGAAAAAGTCATCACCTTCGCCGTCAGCCCATAGCTATCAATCAATAGCCGCGACAGCCGCTGCCACCAGCGCCACTGATTATCTGCATTGGCAGGCGTATCTTCTAAATAAGGCTTTAGATCAATCTCGTGCCCCAGCTTATAATCCTTGTAGGGCAAAGGCTGCTGCGACCAATCTAACCCCGGCCCTCGGCTCTTGGCATTAATCGTTTCAGGATCGTACTTTGTGCGCTGATGATAGTGCTGAGCAATTGAAATGTCTGGTGAGATGTCTGGCATGGGGACTTTTGAGTGAGGGGCTGAGCTGTGATGGGTTGAGATCCAATTTAAATGATAGCGGGCTGACCTTTGCTGACCCTAATTAAGGTTAAAAGCAGTTTCAAAAAGGGTTCAAAGAAGCTTCAAAAAAGGTTCAAAGCGGGCTCAATCAGAACCCAAGGAACGCTCAAAGCGACTCAGGGATCTGTTAATCTGACGATTCAGGTAAAATGCACATAAAACCGACGATCAACCGCCGGGATTAAGGGCCCAAGCAAGGCCAAATAAGGGGCGATCCCATGCAGGGAAATCAAAACAATTGGCGCTTAATGTTGGCCATCAGTGCTTTGCTGACTAGCGCGTTGGTGCTGGGTCAACGTGAGCTGAGTCAGTTTGCCCTAGCGCAACAGCTCGCCGCGACGCCCAAAACGACCCCCAAAACGACAGTTGAGGTGCCGAGCGCAGCATCAGTTGCTAATCCTCTCGATGATTCGGTAGATGATCCAACCGTAGCGATCGCGCAGCTACCCTCGGAGAATCGAGTCGATCAGGCCACGACGCTGCTGATTGTGATGATCGGAGCCTTTGTGCTGGTGCTGGGCATGGGCGTGGTGCTGCTGTGGTCGCTGCGAAAATCGGTGGTGAATGAAGTCGCCACCATTGTGCGCACGCAGCTCAATGAAATGACCGAGCTAGAAAATAAGGTGCACAGCGCTACCCGTAGCCTCAACCGAATTTTGGCCGATGCCGATGACCTGTCTGGTGATCTAAAAGGGCGATCTAGTCATTTTCAAAAAGAGGTAATCGCTCAGCGCGAAGTGCTAGCGGGCTTAGTCAAAGAACTCAATGCCTTTAAGCACCAAACCGCTAAAAACTGGGAAAAGCAGCTCGAAGACATCAATCAAAAGCTCGAAGCCACCGCCACCGATTTTGCCGGAGCCACCATCGAACTCAAGGCCCAAGCGCAGCAGCGATTAGCGGCAATGAATGCCGAAACAGCGGTTGAAAGCCAGCGCATTCTCCAGCGCTTCACCACCTCTGAATCTGAATTCTCTCGCCATGTGGGCGTGATTAAAGAAGAAACTCAGCGCCGCAAAACCGCCTTCTTTGACGAAATTGAGCGCAAAGAATCCGTTTTGTCTGACCAGTTGGGCAGCTTGCAGGCTCAGGCGCTAGCCGAACAAGACCGGGTGCTCTCTACACTGGTCAAAGCCGGGAATGAGTTTGGCCCTAAGCTCTCGGAAGTAGAAGCCGCTGCCAAGGCCAAAATAGAGGCGCAGCGCGATCAGGCGCTAGACTCTCTCAAAGCATCTGAAACGGCTGCCATTCAAGAATTAGAAGAGATTCAGGTGAGCGCTTTGGGCCACCGCGAACTGGCGCTGCAAAATATTCAGCGCTCTACCGAAGAATTGCAGCAGCAGTTCAACGCCATTCGCAGCGAAGTAGAAAGCCGCAAAGCCGATATGATGCAGAGCTTCCGCCAGTCTGCCGATGGCTTTTTGACCCAGTTTGCGACCCTCAAAGCCGATGTAGAAGGCCGTAAAGGTACGATTTTGGGCGATATGGATAGAGTCGCCACCGGCTTTAAACAACAGATTGCGAGTTTGCAAGCAGGTGTGAACGAAGAGCGCAGCCATACGATTATGCAGTTGCAGTCTACGGCTGAAGGCTTTAGGGCTCAGCTAGCGAACTTGGGCACTGATTTGGGCACGCGCAAAAGTGAGCTGTATAACGAACTCACGACAACGGCGAGAACTTTTTCGGAGCAGCTAGCGGCGGTGCAAGGAGAGCTTGGAGCATTGTGCAACAGCTTCAGGGTGACTTTACGCAGGAGCTGAATGAGCTGAATTCGGGGCTTGGCAGCGAGCGCGAAGGGTTGTTGCGATCGCTCAAAGGCATCGAAACCAACTTTACCAGTGAGCTTGCTAGCGTCCGCAATACCGTCTTTGGTCGCAGGGATGTAATTATCGACAAGCTCAACAGCTTTGACTCACGCCTCGGTGAACAGATTGGCGAACTGGCCAAGTCTGCCAGTGAGCGCGAGCAAGCCGCCCAAGCCCGCCTCGCGCAAATCGAAGAAAAGTTTGCCCAAACGCTCGACGCTTTACAGACTAATCTCGATCAGCGTCAAACCAAGGCAATTACCGAAGTCACTCAGGTCAAAGAAGAGATTCAGGCCAAGCTCTCAGCGCTGAATGCTGAAGCCGAAGCCGAAAAGCAACAGATTATGCAACAGCTTGGGCAGCTCACGCCCGAATACGTAGCAGATTCTTTTATGAGCACCTCTCAAGCGCAAATTGATACCCTTTCTGAGCAGGTGAACCGGCTAAAGGGCAACCGGCCTGAGCTGTTTTTGACGGCTGATGAATTTATTGCGGAAGGCGATCGCCAGCTAGCAAGTCAGCAGTACGCCGCCGCGCTTGCCGCCTACAACCAAGCCCTAGAGGTGCAGCCCAGCAACGCCGATCTGTGGTTCAAGCGCAGCCGCGCCCTGAGCGTATTGGATCAAAAAACGGAGGCTTTAAGCGCCCTCACCGAAGTGACGCGCCTCAACCCCGAGAACACCGAGGCTTGGTATCAAAGCGGCTTGCTATTACGCGAACAGCGACAGTACGAAGAAGCCCTCAGCGCCTTTGATACGGTGATTGAGCGCGATCCCACTGATGCCAAAGCCTGGCTGAATCGGGGCATGGTGCTGAGCCGGTTGCGCAAGCGAGAAGAGGCGATCGCGGCCTTTGATCGCGCCATCGACATCAACCCTGAGTACCACGAAGCCTGGGTCAATCGCGGCGTCGCCTTTGGCATTTTGCAGGCCCACGAAAAAGCCTTTGAATCGTTTGATCAAGCCGTTACCTTGCAGGCTAATGACGCTGTAGCATGGCTGAATCGAGGGCTAGCGTTGACCGAGCTAGAGCGCTATGAAGAAGCCGTGGCCTCGTTTGATAAAGCCGTGCGCTTTAAGCCGAGCTTGGCCAAAGCTTGGGATAATCGGGGCTATGTGCTGCTGAAATTAGGGCGCGATCGCGATGCGCTCAAAAGCTTTGACAAAGCGATTTCAGCCGATCCTAACTATGCCAAAGCCTACTACAACCGCGCCCTGTGCTACGCCCTTGGCCGCGACAACGATCTCGCCCTCGAAAACCTTCAGCAAGCCGTTCGCCTAGAGCCTAGCTACAAGCAAGAAGCCCTCGCCGACGAGATCTTTGAAGACATCTGGAGCGATGACTGGTTTAAAGAACTGGTTGGTCAGTAGTTAGGCCAATGGTTAGGCCAGTAAGTAGGCCAGTGAGTAGATGCGTTCATTTAGAGGACTGCGGATAGAGGACTGCGGACGCCTTGGCCACCGCGATTGAGAACGTGGGTATAAATCATGGTGGTTTTCACATCTTTGTGGCCGAGCAATTCTTGAATCGTGCGAATATCGGGTTGTGCATCAAGCGTCGGTAGCGATCGCAGAATGCAATTGTCAGTCGCTGAGTTGGGAGTGGTTATGCGCCCCAAAAATATTTTTGTATATGGTTTGTATATGGAGAGAATGGTTTGAGCGATTATAGGGTTGAATAGCGGCAAGCGATGATTGAATGCTCTCGATCAATGCCAACCGCTTTGCCGCTTTGGATATACCATTCGCGCAAGCCCTCTGTCGGAATATTGCCAGGAATAGTGTTGACCCATTGAGGTGGTTGCTGCTCGCTCACCTCAACGTCTTCAGGAATCCACTCTTCCACTTCTGAGGAAGGAACAACCGCCAAAATTTGAATATCCCAGTCAGATGGCCCCGGCGGAAAACCGCTATTGTTTTGATACATCAGGTTATATTCAAGCGCTTTGTAATTTCGCTTAAACGTAACGTATTGTTCAATAAGCTGGATTCTGCGCTGTAGATTGGGGCGATCACGACTGGTTTCAACAACCGATACAGGGCCTAAATCACTGGGTGCAGTCCGCGATAGGGGAACTGAGTTTGTGCAGCTTGCAAGTAGGCCAATCAAAATCAAAATCAAAATCAACAAGACTATTTTTTGACGTTGTGGTTGAGACGCCAAGAAAAATGGTTTGAGATCTAATGTCATTTTTGAGCCTGTCATATCCTTCAGGTCATAAATATCCTTCAGGTCATAAATAACGCCAACAAAGCAGTTAGTAGGGCTGCGACGGCGAGACTGCTCATAATCTTGACTGGTAAAAAACAAAATAACGCAATATACCTCAGAGGGTATGTAGTTTTACTCTGCATACTCTAATCTACAAAATACCAGATCTCTGATCAGTGCCGACGTCAACGACTCAAAGCAGCGGCGGTCGAATGTAGCCGTCTCAACTGTTCAAATAGAATCCAGTAGAAAAGTAGGATACGACCGATGATTAACCCATTTGCTAAATTGCCTATTGTGCTATTTGCTATCTCAGCAGCGGTCTTAATTTTCTCTCAGTCTTTTTTTGCTAAGCCTGCCCTATCTGAGATATCAGCGACTCGCTCTCTTACCCCATCCACGGTTTCGTCCACATTGGTAGCGACTGCCGAAGCCCCACCAAACCTTCAACGAGCTGTGCTAGGCGGAGAACCAGTTTACGTTTTGTATGTAACCCGGAATGAAGACAATGTTTTAGTTCGCTGTTATCCCGGCTATGAACCCACCATTGCAGTTCGAGCAATGGGGTCTAATCCCAATGCTACAAACGTCCAGAAAGAAGGGGTCATGACCTGTCGCCTTTCGTCTCCTGCATCTTAGGTAATTGCTCAGTCCGGCTGTAACAGAGGCTGTTCTAAGAAAGCCGTTTGAATGGACTAAAGGGCGAACAAACCCTGCCATGTTGTAACTTGGCGTTAACCACAAAGCCTACTGTAGTTCTAGCCTTGGCCACTATCGTCATTTTTGGTGAAGGTAGCGCTTAATGAAAGAATTTTTCAATCTCCAGTGGCTAAAAGTGGCTAAAGGTGTTGGCTTGAGCGATCGCGACCATTATTATTGGCCTGAATGTCTGCCATAACAGCCAGACATTCACAGGATGGCTGCAACCAAACTAGCGATTCTCGTACTCATGGTTGTTCAACCCTGCTGAACGCGAATGGTTAAACTGCTGCCGCGTCTTCAGTTTCGCCCTCAAAAAGAGTCTTTAAAGGACTCGCATCTAGGCCCATTTCTTCACTGAGATAGCGAGAAAGAACATCATTTTGGCCGTGGGTCACATACACGGTTTTGGCTTTGGTTTGAGTCACGGTTTGAATCAGTCCGGGCCAATCGGCATGATCAGAAAGCACAAAGCCGCGCTCATAGCCCCGTCTTCGGCGGGCTCCTCGCACGGCCATCCAGCCAGAGGCAAAAGCCGTTTGAGGTCTTTTAAAGCGTTTCATCCAGCTAGATCGATAGCCAGAGGGGGGAGCGATAATCAGATCTCCCGCAAATGAGTAGGATTTTTCCATTTGGGAGACAGGCAGCGTCGGCAGCATGTGAATCCCTAAGTCGCGATAGATCTCGGTCAGGGTGTGGACTGCGCCATGCAGATAGACCGTGCGATCGCTCAATTGAGCCAATTCTGCTAGCACTCTTTGAGACTTACCGAAGGCATAGCAAAACAGCAGAGACGGACGGGTGAGATCGCGCTGCCACCACTGATAAATTTGCTCAGCCGTTACCGCGCCGCTGTCCCAGCGATAAATCGGCAAACCAAACGTGGCCTCGGTGATAAAACTGTCGCACTCCACCACTTCAAAGGGGTCACAGGAAGGGTCTGAGCCACGCTTGTAGTCGCCAGAAGCCACCCAAACTTCGCCTTTGTGCTCTACGCGAACCTGCGCAGACCCCAGCACATGACCAGCCGCATGAAAAGAAACCCAGGCATCGCCGAGCTTAAATTTTTCGCCGTAGCTGACGCCGCTAAGATCAATGTCTTGACCCAGCCGTTTGCGCAAGATGCCCTCAGAAAGCGCCGTAGCGTAATAGTGCTGGTGCCCGCTGTAGGCATGGTCAGCGTGGGCATGGGTAATGAGCGCCGTCTCCACAGGTTTCCACGGGTCAATGTAGAAGTTACCCGCCGCGCAGTACAGACCTTCGGGGCGAACCGTAATGAGAGCAGCGGTCATAGAAAAATCACTGTAATAAATCGCTGTGGGACGTTCAGTAACAAATTGATGGCGCTGAGTGGCGCGTCTAATAGCGCTTCCAAATTGTAATAAATTTGTTGGGTTTAGGGCGATCGCACTGCTAAATTCCTCCTGTATGATCACACTTATGGCAGAGATCAACGTCAATCGAATTAAGCTCTCTCAACTGCGGGCGCTAGTGGCCATTGCGGTCACGGGCACTTTTAGCGATGCCGCTTCGCAGCTAGATTTATCGCAATCGGCGGTGAGTCATGCGATCGCGACTCTCGAAGAAGAACTGGGCGTCAGCTTACTCAGCCGGGGCCGCCAAGGCGCAGTCCTCACGCCCGTCGGCCAAGAGATTACGCAAGAAGCCACCAAAATGCTGGCGCTGCTAAAAAACATCGGTCGTCGCGCTCAAGATGCCAAGGGCTTACAGGCCGGACTCGTGCGCGTCGTTGGCTTTCGCAGCGTTGCCACCCACGTTCTGCCCGTTGTCATTGAAGAATTCCGCAGGCAATACCCCGGCATCAGCGTTTCTATTGGCGAAGGCAATGACGTTCGCGGCGCTGAAGACATTTTGCGACGCGGCGAAGCGGATGTCGGCTTCACCTATCTCCCGGTCAGCGATGCGTTTGATGCTTGGGAACTCTTTCGCGATCAGTATGTCGCCCTCTTGCCCAAAGCCAAAAACCCCGCCGGGACTGGCCCGATTACCTGGGAGCAGCTCGCCGCCCTGCCGCTGATTTTACCCCTGCCAGATGACGGCTGCCGCTACAACATCGATCAATATCTCACTCGTCACGGCCAAAGCCTAATTCCGGCCTACGAAGTCAAAGAAGATTCGACCGTAGTGAGTATGGTGCGCCGAGGCTTAGGCGCAACGATTATGGCCAAGCTAGCCGCCGAACCGATTCCAGAAGACGTGGTAGTGCGTCAACTGCCCGCACCTTTAGAGCGCGTGATTGGGGTAATTACGCTGGCTGACGCGCTGCAAACGCCGCCCGTATTCGCCTTTTTAGATACGCTCAAAGCCACTTGGCAACAGAAAGCTGGAATGGTGTTTAAGAGTGCAGAGGCATGATCAAACGCGATCAAAATGACAAATACTGGGCCGTCAGCTAGTCCTTTAAAATTCTAGCTTCGGTAAAAAACAAATTGCTTTCGTTTTTCCCATTGCTAGTAACTTCTAAAGTCAACGTCTGTTTTTCACTGATGTCAAGCGGTACCGAAATAATTTGATTTCCTTGACTACGGCGACATTCACCGGCCCAAAGTGTCTTACCATCAGCCGAAATTTTCACTGTGTAAAGACCGTTACTGGTACTACCAGAGGGTAGGTCAGGAAGCCCGAACTGTAAGAGAGCCGCTTTTTGAGTGCCATCTAGCTTAAAGACGAAACGGCTTTCATTAACGTACCGATTAACGTTGAAAAATGAATTGTAGGGCTTACCTAAAATAACAATCTCTGTCTTCTCAAATTTAATTTTTCCGATGTCCGATGCTGATTGAATCAGCGAATCTGGCTGAAAGTCGCTGACCTTTGAATACTTGCTGAGATTGGATGGTGGCGTGGAAAGATAATCCGCCTCGTCAAATCCCGGCAAATCGCGGTTGGGGACAATCGTGATACTGTTGTTGTCGCCGACAATCGATGGACTGTTCTCTGGGTTAAATGAATCAGATGGATCGCGTGTGACTTGTGAATCGTCGCCGCTGTTCTCTATGTCATTGCCAGAATCCTCGCCAATAACCGTTTCATTGCCGTTTCCCGTAACAGAAGAGTCTGTCGCTGCTGAAACCGTCGTGGTATTGATTGGCTTACTGAAAGCTACCTTACCGTCTTTGACATTGATGGTATCTTGTGACACCAGTAAATACAAAAAACTAATGCCAGCAGATAACGATACACCTAATAAAGCTCCTAAAAACAACCCGCCATAGAAAGCTGTTTTGCGATTGAATCGAGGTTTTTGGGGTGTGCTCTGAGATGACAATGTGATTTCTCCAGGTACTTTATAAAATGCATGTATGCTGGCTAATTGTCAGCTTTCAGCGCGTTAGTCCCAGCCATCGTCGGCTGCGGTTTGTCTTTTTTCGAGTTGAGAAATCGCTAACTCAATCACTGGCTTCACCGCCGCGTCATGTTCTTGGCTGAGTGCGGTTTGCAGCGGCGCGATCGCACTGCCATCCCCGATTTTCATTAGCGCCATTGCCGCAGTTTTGCGCACCTCATCGGCTTCATCTGTAAGCAGCACCGTTAGATCGGGCACCACCGCCGCATTGCTCAGCTTGCCCAAAGCCGCCGCCGCCTCAGATCGCACCATCGACGATGAATCTTTCAGGGCTTTCAAAATTAAAGTCAGCGCCTTAGCATCTTCCTCTTCTTGCACCAAGCTCGTCAGTGCGCCTACCAC
>QBMP01000082.1:0-5395 GCA_003242115.1 Phormidesmis priestleyi | reverse complement strand
AGTTCGTTAGTGCGCCTACCACCGCGCTGCGCACTTCCTCCGAATCAGCATCTACCGCCTGATACAAATGCTTAGCCCCGGCTGCGCCTACAAACGAAAGCCCCCAGGTCGCCAGCCCCTTCGAGCTATCGGGATACTCTGGCGAGGCAATGATCTCTAACAGCACTGGCGCGGCCTCTTTGCCCATGACTGCCAACGCGCCCACCACCGAACCTTGCACCACCGTGTCAGCATCGTGCAGCAATGAGTGCACCAAAGTTGGAATCGTCGTTTGATCCGCAATCAGGGTCATCGTTTTAGAGCAAGCTCGCCGCACTCTCGGATCTTCGTGGTGAGCTAAGCCATCGATCAGCGCTGGAGTTGCTGCTTTGCCCACTTCAGCGAGTACCTCAGCAAAGCCAAAGCGCACCATTCCACGCGGATCGCCAAAGCTTTCTACAAGCTGAATCAAGAGCTGTTTATCTGTACGGTCAAAGGTGCCTGTCGCTAGCTGAGTTTTAGCTGACAGCAGCAGCGCATCGGTTTCTGGCTGAGTGAGCAAAGTCGGTATGCTAGTCGATAAACCACCAGTAGAGCTAGTCATATTAAATCGGGAATGTAATGCCTAAATTCTCTCAGATTGCGACCAAATTGCGGGCAAATGACAGCTCAATGCAGCGGGCTTTTTTTGATTTTAGAGCCACTCTAATGCGATCCTAATGAAGATAGCTATCGAACACTGCTAAAACTGCCGCTCATGGAAAAACGTTTTTCAAGTCTGTTTAATCTTACTGAAGCGCAGGCCATTGAAATTTTGGATGGGCCTAGCGATGATTCGGATGAGGCGTCTAGTCGCTACATTGCGGCCTCTCATTTGGTGAACTTTAACACGCCAAACTCCGTAGCGGCGCTGCTGCGGGCGGTGAATAAGGCGGATGCTGATTTGGATAATCGGATTGTGCGGCGTAAAGCGGTGGAGAGCTTGGGGCGGCTGAAGGTAAAGTCGGCGCTGCCAGTGATTGCAGGTTGCTTGACAGATGATGATAGCTATCTGGTCGAGAATGCGGCTTGGGCGCTCGGTGAAATCGGGACAGACGATGCCGCCGTGCTAGAAACACTGGCTGAGCAGCTAGAACGGCCTGATCAGAGCTATCGGACAATCATTCACACTCTGGCGAATTTGGGCTACGCGCCCGCTGCTGAGCGAATTGAAACGTTTACCAGCAGTGAGCAAGCGCCGATTGCAAGTGCGGCTTTATCAGCGCTGTATCGGCTTCGGGGCGATCAGCAGGTGATGGCGAAGGTCACGCAGTTTTTGCAGAGTACGAATGTGAATGCGCGGCGCGGCAGCATTCAGGATTTAATTGATGCTCAGTACTATCCGGCAATTTCGGCGATCGCCCAATGCCCCGTTTCAATGGTGTTTCGTCTGCGCGGGATTCGGCTATTAGCTCAATCTGGCATAGCAGCAGGCGATCTGACCTTTGTGCAGGTGCAGCCTGATTTAGAAAAAGTCATTTGCGATCATCCCAATGATGTGGCGTTGGTACATACTTATGAGCGCCTCCCACCCGATGGCCCCGATGAATTAGTGCAAGAGCTGTACAGTACAGACTTTGGGCGCTGCTATTTGGCCAGTAAGGCACTGATTGATTATTTTGCTGATGCGGCTCCATCGGCATTGATCAAAAGCTACGAGGCTGAGGGCTATAACGACTACGGGGCGCATTATCACATCATGCGGCTATTCGGCTGGCTGAAGGTAACTGAGGCGTATGATTTGCTGGTGAAGGCGCTGCACAATAAAGCGCCGCAGTTTCAAAAGTCGCGAGTAGCGGCGGCGCTAGCATTGGCTGAACTAGCTGATGTGCGGGCAATTGATGAGCTGATGCGGGCGATCGCTACCCCCATTTGGGACTTACAGTACGCCGCGCTAATCGCCTTGAACAAACTCGATCAACCGGCTAGTGCGATCCTTGCCAACAGTGAGCCAACCGTCGCTGAAGCTGACTGGCTAGTTCAAGAAAAGCTCAAATCTATGTAAGCTATTTAGATATAAATAGGACTTACGCATTGACAGGAAATCAGAATGTGTATTGGTGCTCTAAGTATCCTGAGATACCATTTTTAGCTAAAACGCATATGAACTACGATATGACAAGGCTTATAGTGTCGGTTCTTAGGACAACGCTGAAATCCTTTGGATTCGTCAACTCACATGCTGTCTATTTTGTACAGTGCGTAACTCCTAATAAAGACGCTTTTTTTAGATGATTCGATCAGGATAATTTGCTTTTATGTCAGCTCTTGATATTTTCCACGGTTTTTTTGATAGCTGCGTTGGTAACTGGGACTCCGAGCGTACATATCACTATCTCAGTAAGTCGGCGATAGAGCGATCGCACACCCACTTTGGCGTGTCACCGCTGACCGATGAGCAAAAAAACAAGGTCTTCGCCGACAACCAATACACCGTCGCCGCTAGCTCACTAGGAACCTGCCCCGGCTTCCATTTGGTTTTTCACACCGTTTCAGAAAAAGGCGAAGTCGTCGATCAGTCGGTCAATCTCGCTTTTGTGCCCAACGGCCAACCCGCCGAGCATGAGTATCTTTTGGAAGGCGATTATTTGCGCGATCGCGCCTACGAAGAAGACCGCCCGACAATCTCCCACTTCAGCTTCAACAGCCGCACCTGCGAACTGCTGATGACCACCCGCTATACCCAAATCGTCTCGGTAGATTCAATCACGCTAGTCAACCCCAAAATGCGCATCCGCCGTATCTTTAACTACATGAAAGCCCCCGACGGTCAGCCCCTAACCGAGCTAGCTCTCGTCGGTTTCGGCGTCGAGCAAAAGCTAGCCGATTAAATACGCTCACTACAGCCCACTGTATATAGACAAATATTGCGAGGAGGAATTTAGCTGATGATAGCAACGGTAACAAAGCCTTGTACGGCTGAAGAATACCTCGTTCTGGAAGTAGCCTCTAGCGATCGCAATGAGTACCACAACGGGGCGATTGTGCCAATGACCGGAGGAACGCCAGCTCACAATGAAATTTCAGGAAGCTTTTTCTTTTTGTTAAAGGCCGCACTGAGAAAGCAACCGTACAGCATTTTCATGACAGATCAGCGGCTTTGGCTACCCGAGACGAATGTCTATACCTATCCAGATGTAATGGTAACTTCGCGCCCTCCGGAGATGAAGCCAAATCGCAAAGATACAGTAATGAACGTAATGCTGATTGCAGAAACGCTTTCTGATTCTACAGAAGCCTATGATCGCGGCGATAAGTTTGCGCATTATCGGACAATGGACACTTTTCAAGAATATGTGCTCATTCATCAGCAGCGCCCTTGCGTGGAGCACTACGTTCGTCAGGCCAAAAATCAGTGGCTATTTACCGAACATGCTGGGCTAGAAGCTAGCGTTGCTCTGTCTGCTGTAGCGGTGGAGATTGCCTTGGCGGATTTATATGAGGCGATTGAATTTGAAGCGATTTAGAGAGCCATCAAAGCGATTAACAATTGGCATGGCACACGCCAATCGTTCGCTATAATTTCGGCCTTTGTGTGGCATAATTAAAGACTGCGTTGACATATTTGAAAGATCATGGCCAAAGGCGTCCGTCTCGTAATTACCCTAGAGTGCACTGAGTGCCGTAGCAACCCCGATAAGCGCTCAAACGGCGTTTCGCGCTACACCACTCAAAAGAACCGTCGCAACACAACGGCGCGGTTAGAACTCAAAAAGTTTTGCACCCACTGCAATACTCACACCGTTCATAAAGAAATCAAATAAGCACTGGCCGCAAGCACTGGCCGCAAGCACTGAAAAATAGGAAAAGGCCAAAGGCGGCGTTAAGCCAGCTTGTCTGTTAGTAGTTTTTTGAGGCCGACGGGCTTACGAAAATTAGCTAATACACTCCCTATTTTCGAGTCTATTTCAATCAGCAGCTAGAAAGCATTAGAAGAAAACATTAGAGAACCAGAACTATGGCTTACTTCCGTCGTCGCGTTTCACCCATTCAGCCGGATGAAAAAATCGATTACAAAGATGTCGATTTACTCCGCAAATATGTCACTGAGCGCGGCAAAATTTTACCCCGTCGCATCACTGGCCTTACCTCTAAGCAGCAGCGCGATTTGACCAAAGCAATTAAGCGGGCGCGGATTGTTGCCCTGTTGCCTTACGTCAACGAAGATGGCTAAGATCTAGCACAGCAGAGCTTGCTAAAGCATTAGCTAGTCGGCTGCTAGCAACCAATCAAATAATTTAGTGGCTATCGGCGCTCAGCAGAAGACTGTTACTTTTGTATGAGGCGCAGGTAGCTTTTTTATTGCCAATTTATTGCCAAGAATCGAAATAGGGCCGTCAGGGAAACAAAATCAGTGGAAAAAGGCAGATTAGTAGAATTTAAGCTGAAAGGTGAGCCTCATTTGGCGCTTGCCGATCGCCCAGAAGGTAAAAAAAACTGGGTGCTAATCGATCAGCGCGGCCAAGCTCATAGCATTCACCCGCGTCAGGTGATCTATGAAATTCCGGGTGAACCCTACGCTGCTTATACAGATATTGAAGGCTTTGTCGCCGAAGCTGAAGGCTACATTGATCCTGATAATTTGGAGGTGGCTTGGGAGCTGCTGACTGAACTAGAAGAATCGGCAACGCCGGAATCTTTGGCACAGCTATTGTTTTCAGACGTGAGCGGGCCTTTGTGCTACGCGGCTCACCGGCTGCTAGCAGATGACAAGCTGTACTTTAAGCAAAAGGGCGACTGCTACGAACCTCGTCCGGCGGCTCAAGTCGAAGAGCTACAGCTTCAGATTTCGCGGGAAGCGACCCGCAAAGCAGAGTGGGAAGGCTTTTTGGCCAGGGCACAGGCAATTTTGACCAGAGAGTCGGATGAGGCTGATACAGAGGGGAAGGCGGTTGAGTTTGAGAAGAGCGATCGCCCCCGCCTAGAAATTCTTGAGCGCTACGCCCTACTCGGCGATGAATCGAGCCAAAAAGCCGCCGCTCAAGACATTTTGACTGCCTTAGGACGCGATAAATACCCCGATGCGGCCTTTAAAGCACTCGTCGATTTAGGTCTGTGGGATGAGCACGAAAACCTCGCCCTGCGCCGTCGTCACATTCCCACCCAGTTCCCAGAAGACGTCACGGCGGCAGTGGCGCAAATAATTGCTCAGCCACCCGCAGATCCGTCTCCTCGCGCCGATCTCACTCATTTAAAGCTATACACCATTGATGATGAGAGCACGCGAGAAATTGACGATGGCCTGAGCTGCGAAACCCTCCCAGGCGGACGGCAAAAGCTGTGGATTCATATTGCCGATCCGACCCGTTGGCTATCACCGGGTGATTTGCTAGACACAGAAGCCCGTAAGCGCTGCACGACGGTGTATCTACCAACG
>QBMP01000081.1:6863-15193 GCA_003242115.1 Phormidesmis priestleyi | reverse complement strand
GAGATTCCGTCAGATGTTTGCGAAAGATGGTTTGGTATACTGGAGGCAACATATATTTTGGGAAGGGACGAAATTCCCTTCCTATTCTTTTGCCCTTTTATTCTCTCAACTCCTCGCTATATATGATATTGAAGTTCCTTGTCACCCGGTAAGGGGCACGGCAATTCGCCTTACATGGCCTATTCGGCAATGGCCGGTAACCCGCTATTAATTAACCTAGAAACTCTCCAAGGTCACGGCTTACTGAGCGACGACGATTTGGCGCTGACCTCATCTTTCTCTGAAGACAGCGTAGATTACGAGTCGGTGTATACCTTCAAGCTAGATCGATTGCGCCGCGCCGCCGAGCAATTTAAAGCGACGAACGATGACGAAGCTCATGCCGACTTTGAGCGCTATCGAGCAGAGTGCAGTGAGTGGCTAGAAGACTACGGGCTCTTTATGGCCCTTAAGGACGCCAACGGCGGGGTGCCTTGGACGCAGTGGGAACGTGCTATAGCTCAGCGTCAGCCCACCGAGCTTGATCAGGCGAGAGTGGACTTGGCTGCTGAAATTTTCTTCCATGAGTACATGCAGTTTGAATTTCACCGTCAGTGGTCGGCGATTCGGGCTTATGCCAATGCTCGTGGGATTCAGATAGTGGGTGATATGCCGATTTATGTCGCGCATGACAGCGCTGATGTTTGGGCTCGGCCAGAAAACTTTATGCTCGATCCAGAAACGCTAGCGCCTGCTTTTATGGCTGGCGTACCACCCGATTACTTTAGTACAACGGGTCAGCTTTGGGGCAATCCTATCTATAACTGGGAGACTGTGCAGGCAAATGGTTTTAGCTGGTGGCTACAGCGGCTGCGGGCGCTGCTGGCACAAGTTGATATTATTCGAATTGATCATTTCCGCGCTTTTGCTGCTTTTTGGGCGGTGCCAGAAGGTGAAGAAACTGCCGTCAATGGCGAATGGATAGAAGCGCCGGGAGATGCTTTTTTTGAAACGGTGGAAAAAGAGCTGGGTCAGCTACCTTTTTTGGCGGAAGAGAGATTGATCAAAAAGTTGAGGAATTGCGCGATCGCTTCAACTTCCCCGGCATGAAAATCCTCCACTTTGCCTTTGGCGGCGACCATACAAACCCGTATTTGCCTTTTAACGTAGATCGCAACTTTGTGATTTACACCGGCACTCATGATAACGACACCACCGTTGGCTGGTTTAACCAGTCCTCAGAATACGAAAAGCATCGCCTCTCTGCCTACGTCGGTGCGTTTAACCCCGATACGGTGCACTGGGCGATGATCCGACTAGCAATGGGGTCAGTGGCCAACCAGTCGGTGATTCCTTTTCAAGATCTGCTCGGTTTAGGCAGCGAAGCGCGCATGAACACCCCTGGCCTCGCCGACGGTAACTGGGCATGGCGCTATTCTGAAACCATGCTGACGCCCACCATTTGCGAACAGCTCAGGTACCTCACTGTCTTATATGGCCGCTCAAGAGACAAAGACGCAGAATAGGCTTTATCATTTCCTTCAAATCACCACCGACAAGGCGGCACAATGAGCGAACGGTTGGATCAAATCGAAGCAATATTGCTGGCAACTGCTGAGCGACAAAATGAAATGAACGCATCGCTACAGCAAACACAGGCCGCACTAGAGCGAACACAGGCCGTGCTTGATCGGACGGCTCAGCAGCAAGCGAGTAATACTAGCGATATAGATACGCTTTTAGGCGCTGTTTCTACCAATGAAGTTGAGATTCGAGCGCCCATTCAACAGATGGCCGAAAGCAATCGGCTGTTTGACGTGCTAAGGCAAGATGCCATAGCAGACCGGCGGAGATCAGACCAGCGTTTTGAAGCAATGCAGGAAAACATCCAGCGATTGTTTTTAGAGCTGCATAGTACGAATCGGCGCGTTGATACTTTGGAGCAAGCGAGCTGATAGTTACCAAGACCTCTGATCTAGCACTTCAAAACCGAACTTCAAACCCGAACCTCAAACCCGAATTTTAAAACCGAACCTCAAAACCGAACCTCAAAACCGAACCTTGTAAAGGCGATCGCTTTGCTATTGTGATCTTAATAATGAGCAAATGAGCAAAGACCTGACTGGAGGCTATGTATGGCGGCGACTGACTTCAAAGATTACTACGCCATTTTGGGGGTCAGTAAAACGGCGAGTGCCGATGAGATTAAGCGAACGTTTCGTAAGCTAGCGCGGAAATACCACCCTGACGTGAATCCTAATAACAAAGCGGCAGAGGCTAAGTTCAAGGAAGTTAGCGAAGCTTACGAGGTGCTTTCTGACGAAGATAAGCGTAAAAAGTACGATCAGTTTGGTCAGTATTGGCAGCAGGCAGAGCGAGCGGGCAGTAGTGGCTTTGGGGGCCCCGGTGGCCCTAGTGCGGGCGCTGCGGGCGGCTTTGACTTTGGCGCTTACGGTAGCTTTGAGGATTTCCTGAACGAGCTGTTGGGGCGAAGGGGGGCAAATGGCGGGCGATCGCAGTCCTACAACTATCAGCAAAGACCCGGCACCGCCGGATTTGGCAGTGCTGGCTTTGGCTTCGATCCCAGAACTGCGGCTAACGGTCGAACTGCTACGAGTCGAGGCAGCTTTGACCAAGAGGCCATCCTTAAGCTCAACCTATCGGAAGCTTTTCACGGTGCCCAAAAGCGCTTTACGATTGGCAGCGAATCGGTTACTGTCCGCATTCCGGCTGGGGTAAAATCTGGCAGCAAAATTCGGCTCAAGGGCAAAGGCGCTCTCAACGCTCAAACCAAAGAGCGCGGCGATGTATATTTAGCCGTGGAGCTATCAGCTCACGGATTTTTTGAATTTGATGGTGACAATCTGGTGTGTGAAGTGCCGATTGCGCCCGATGAAGCGGTTTTGGGTGCCAAAATATCGGTGCCGACACCTGACAGCAACGTTACCGTCAGCATTCCTGCGGGTGTAAAATCTGGGCAATCGCTGAGGCTGCGCGGCAAGGGATGGCCGAATAAGCAAGGCAGTGAGCGCAGCGATCTATTGGTAAAAGTCGTCATTACGCCGCCTAAGAATCTGAGCGAGTCAGAAAAATCACTCTATGAGCAAATTCGCTCTAGCCGCTCGGCTGATCCAAGAGCTGATATTGCGAACATCAAGCTATAGGCCGCTTTCCTTGCCGCTGACAAACGGGGTGTTCCAGAAGCGCCAGTTTTCTTTGTTGAAGGGCGATCGCCAGCGGTAAATCAGCCCTGACTCTAGCGTTTGCCGAGGCTGACGTGCGGCGGGCGCGTGCGGCCAAAAGGCAATCCCAAGTTCGCTGTTAAGCCCATGTTCATAATGCGCCTGTCGGTAATTCAGCAGGTAGCGCTTACAGTCGTGTTCGCCTTTCCAGCGCTGATTGCACTTCACCGTTTCTCCGACGTAAAGCAACAGCTTATCGCCATCTGTACCAGCAGCGTAGTCAATCACGAAGTACATAGCGGCAACGCCAACATCATCAAACCGCCAGCGCCAAAATTCGGTATTTTGGCGGCGCAGGCTGAACGGATCGAGGGTGTTGACTACTTCATTAGGGGTTTCATTGGAGGCTTCATCATCAGTTGACTGCGCCACTTGAAATAGATCTCCCTGCTGATCTATCGGCGCTATTTGAAGATGATTCTGAAAGTGAATAATGCGCTGCTTCCAGGCTTGTAGCTCACTGCTGCCAATGCTGAGCTGAGGCTGAAAGTTTTTGTAGGTAGAGTAGCTAGCGGCCTGCATGGCAGAGTCGGAAAGCAAAAAAGATTGTGTGCTTTGAGGCGTATACTTGGGCATATCTTCGGACATGTGCTTTCACTGCATGTAGCGCTAACTGTCAGCTATTTTTGTACTGTAGCACTACCTATGGATGATCCTCAACCTATAGAATTAGCTGAGAATGTCGCTATTTTTCGTCCGCACCCTGGTATAAAACTCTTCCATTGCTTCGATGAAAGAATTGTCTCGATCCCAAAAAGCGGGAAAGTCTCCTTGCTTTTTGATCAAAATAGCGGATACCTGTGAGGGTTGAGGGTCTTCAACCTCTGTGGGTAAAGGCGTAGCGCCTTGCCAGAATGTTTTGAGTGTTTTGACAGTGGCGGTTTGAGCAAATATCTCGGCTGAGATTAGCTGAGGGCGGGTGTACAAACTCTCAGCGGGTTCTATCGGCTTAGGCTCGGCGGCAAGTTCGGCAGAAAGGGCGGTGCCTAAGGGCGTTTTAGAGAGTTCTGCGTGTAGGTCTTCGCGGGAGAGGCCGCGCAATTCAAAAAGCTTGATCGGGTCGCGGTCTAGCTCAGCGGCAACTAAATAGTAAAGTCCGGCAACGTGCTTGCAGGGATTGCTCCAGTCGGGGCAGGTGCAGTGGCTGCTAAAGTCGCCTTTTTGATGGGGTAAAAGGCTGATGCCTAAGGGGGCGAAGCTGGCTTCGATGTTGTCAGGAATTTCGCCGATTAGGAGCTGAGATAGAGTGCTGACTTTGGTGGCCATGAGGGCGATCGCTGCCGTCCATTTAGCTCGACTAATCGGCTGAAATTCTAGCGTGGTGGTGTATAGCGGCTCTTCATAGACGCCGTAATAGGGGTTGACGGAGCCGCGAACTTGGGCCGTAACCTGTTCGCTGTTGATTTCAAAGTGCTGAACTTTGCGGCCGTTGGCGTAGGAGCGACCTCGGCTGAGTCGGCCAGAATCGGTGAACTGTTCGAGGGCGGTGAGGAAGGTTTGACCCCACCAAGTGCGGGTGGTTTTTGACATAGTTTTTGACATAGGAGTTCAGGAAGAAGAAGAAAGGGTGAAGAAGAAAGATACGGCTGACTTGCCTAGTCCATTGGCTAGTCCATGAGAGCGGATTTGTTGAGAGCAATGAGCTGTTTGAAGGCGTTGTTGTCGAGTTCGGTGAGCCAGGATTCGTCTGCGCCAATAATCGCGCCTGCGAGTTTCTTTTTATCTTCGATCATCTGATCGATGCGTTCTTCGAGGGTGCCGATAGCGACGAATTTATGGACGAAGACGTTCTTTTTTTGGCCGATCCGAAAGGCCCGGTCGGTGGCTTGGTCTTCGACGGCGGGGTTCCACCAGCGATCAAAGTGAAAGACGTGGTTGGCTTTGGTGAGGGTGATGCCAACCCCACCGGCTTTGAGTGAGAGCACGAAAATAGAGGGGCCGGTGTCAGGAGACTGGAATTCGGCCATCATCCGCTCTCGCTTTTGCCGTGAAGTGCCGCCGTGTAGATAGTAGGTGTTGTAGTGCTGCTCTTGTCTGAGATATTTTTCGAGCGCGTCGCCCAGTTCTCTAAATTGGGTGAAAATCAGTAGGCTGTCGCCGTCGGCAATGGCTTCGGCAACCATTTCACTAAGGCGGCTGAGTTTGTGCGATCGCGCTTCCGTAAAGTCGCTACCATCTTGCAAAAACTGTCGAGGATGGTTACAAATTTGCTTCAGTTTTAGCAGCGTCGAGAGAATGATCCCCTTACGCTGAATGCCTTCAGCCCCGTTCAGCTGCTTTTCGACATCGCGGACGGTGGCTTCATAAAGTGAAGCCTGTTCTTTGGTGAGGTTGCAGTACAGCTTTTGTTCTACTTTTTCGGGTAGGTCTTTAATAATTGACTGATCGGTTTTGACCCGGCGCAGGATAAAGGGCTCGACGAGCTTTTTGAGCACGCCTGACTGAGTGCGATCATTGTCTCTTTGAATGGGCATCTCAAAGGTGCGGCGAAACTGCGCCTGTTTGCCCAGGTAGCCCGGATTGAGAAAGTTGAAAATGCTCCACAAATCCATCAGCCGGTTTTCGACGGGGGTGCCGGTGAGCGCTAGTCGGTGCTGGGCTGAAAGCTTCAAAATTGCCTTGGTTTGAGCGGTGTTGGGGTTTTTGATGTTTTGCGCTTCGTCTAGCACAATCCGGTGCCAGGTGACGCTATCTAGCAGGGTATTGTCTAGGCGGGCTAGGGAAAAAGAGGTGATGATCAAATCGTGGTTGGCGCAGAGTTTCTGAAAGCCTTTTTTGGTTTTGAGGCGATCGCTCCCATGATGTACCGCCGCTTTGAGCTGAGGCGCAAATTTTTCGACTTCTCTGAGCCAGTTGCCGACCACTGAGGTCGGCGCGATTAATAGTGTTGGCGGCAGATCGCTGATCGCTTCAGCGTTTTCTTCGATGTCCTCTTTTTCCTGCACCATTCGAGCAATCACCTGTATCGTTTTCCCTAAGCCCATATCATCGGCCAAGCAGCCGTTGAGCCCCAGGCTCTCTAGGTAATGCAGCCAGGAGACGCCGCGCTTTTGATATTCTCGCAGTTCTCCGTTGAGACTGTCAGGATTTTCAATCGGGACGAGAGCGCTTTTGTTATTTAGCTTTTCCATCATGCTGACGAGAGTGCGATCGCGGCTAAAGTCAATCTCAATATCGTCGCCCTGGTTCGCCGCCATCTGCATAAATTCCAGTAGCCCCATTTCAGGATTCTGGTCGCGCTGCTGCCGCCAAAAAGCCACCATCTCCTGCATTTTGCCTTTATCTAGCTCCATCCACTGGCCGCGAAACTGCACCAGCGAGGTTTGCGCGGCTACTAACTGCTGCCACTCCTGCTCAGTCACTGGCTCGCCGCCAATCGCTAGCTCATACTCATACTCCACCAGCGTATCCATCGAAAAATAGCTCTTCGACTTGTCCGATTTACTCGATGATTTGCCCTTTGCTTTCAGCCGCATCTGCGCTTTTCTTCTGCCTTGAGGCGTCCACCAAGCAGGCACAATCACCTTATAGCCCGCATCCTCCAGAATCCAAGCCGCCTCATTGAGAAAGTCAAACGCCGCATCGACATCTAAGCTAATGCCAACCGGCTCATCGGTTTCGAGGCCATCGCGTAGCCGGGGATAAATCCGCGCCGCGTCGCCCAAAATCAACAGCAAATTCTGTTCAAATGTGTCTCCGAACTGAAGCTTTAGCGCCATTTGCTGAACTGGCTGCAAGCGCCAGTAGTCGGCCAACGCAATCCGCAAAGAGGGGTGTTCTTTAGGGGCAACTTTGAAGATAATTTGCCAGTTTTCTTCTTCTTTGTCAGGTGACTCTAGCTGAAAGCAAAAGTAAAAAGGAATTTCGCCTTGAGTGCGGGTAATGCGATCATCCCAAGCCTGCCACTGCCGATAGCGCTCTAGGCCGGTTCCTGGTACCCAATGAGTCGTATGAATACAGCTATGAATCAGCGATCCGTCAATGCGTTTATCAAAGGTCTGTGGCCAGGGCGTGTTGGCGACCAAATCATTCAGCAGATAATCTGAACAGTGTCTGATCAGCGTTTCAGGATCGTAATGACTGCTAGCGTCGGCTGCTTGTGCAAAGCCCGATGCGCAGATTAAAGGCATGTAGCCAACATAGCGATGCAAAGTCTCTTCGTAAGCTTCGCCGATAATTTTCCAGTGAGGATAGATCTCAAACTTTTTTTTCTGATCTGCTTTGTAACTCAGGGCAGGAATGTAGCGATCTTTTAAAAATATTTGCTTGAGCGCTTGGCTGTAGTGATACCAAAACAACAAATCCACGCCGAGCTGAACGTCGGCTAGCTGATATTGCGCGATGAAGTGAAGCTCTTTGAGCTGCGGAAAAAAGGCGCTAGCGCTGGAATGGCGATTGTGGCTAGTTTTGCCCATGTTTTTGCTAAACTGACGACCCACTTTGTAACAATCAATTTCACAGGCTTCCCATTCGCAGTTAGCGGGCAAATCTATTTCCAGATAGCGGGCCATTTCTAAAGAAGGCAGCGGCTGCTGGTCGAGCGTGGGTAGATTAAAGAACTTGGGGGCAATGTCTTGCTTGGCTGAATAGTGGGTGGCGCGAAAGCCCAGCTCGTTTTCCAGAAAATCTGCAAGTTCTTTTTGAGAGAGATGTTTAGTCAGCGAACCCTCGTGGCCATGCGTTCTGTGGCTTTCTACCCACAAATATAAGGCTCCCTTTTGAATGAAGCCATCGTCTATATCTGGAATCCAGGTGCCGTGCAGAATGTGCATTGTTGTTTAGGAGATTTGATGTTTACAAGATTTGATTGAGGGGGAAATTGGGCGATCGCTAAAACTTGCTATAAAGAGCCATCCTAAAGTGTAGAACATTGTCTCTATTTTTCGTTTTCAATTTCTGCTTAATTTCTGCTTAATTTCTGCTTGGCTTCTGATTATTTTTAGGGCAAATGTACTAATATAATGATTTAGAACCTTTTGGATGCGGTAACGACTGGCGCTCATGACTAAGCTGCTGCTAATTGAAAGCCCTGGAAAGCTGAAAAAGCTGAGTCAAATTCTTGGCCCTGGCTGGATTGTAAAGGCGAGTATGGGCCATATTCGAGAGCTG
>QBMP01000081.1:5610-6853 GCA_003242115.1 Phormidesmis priestleyi | reverse complement strand
GAGGGCGAAGACGCGCTGGGCTTTGATTTGGAAGGCAATAGCATTCACTGTCACTACGCGCCGAGAGATCCGCAAGCGAAGAAAACGATTGCCGCGCTGCGTCAGGCCGTGAAGCAGGCTGACACGGTTTATATCGCCACCGATCCAGATCGAGAAGGTGAAACGATTGGCTGGCATTTGCAGCAGGCTTTACGGCTGAAGTCGCCGCACCGAGTGGTATACAGCGAAATTACGCCTGCTGCGGTGAGGCAGGCCGTAGCACAGCCCCGTGAGCTGGATCAGGATTTGATCGCCGCTGGCAGAGCCCGCGATTGCCTGGATAAGCTGGTGGGCTACAAGGGCAGTCGGCATGTGGTGTGGCCGTTGAACAATGGGGCGAAATCAATGGGGCGGGTGCAGAGTGCGGCGCTACATTTGATTGCTCAGCGCGATCGCGAAATTCAAGCCTTTGTCCCTCAAGACTACTGGAGCATCTGGGTCAGCTACCAAGAGGGCTTTAAAGCATTTTATCGGTGCAATCCGACGGCTAAATCGCCCGCTCAACCAGCGGCTAAATCGCCCGCTAAAACTGGAGATGACGCGGACAAAGAGAAAAAAACGGAGAAAAAAACGGAGGGAAAAACGCCTGAATCAGAACGGGTACTCACACAAGCAGAAGCGAATCGGCTGGTAGAAATTGCCCAAACGCATCCTCACAGCGTCATCAGCGTTGAAGGAACCCTCAAGCACCAATCGCCGCCGCCGCCTTTTATCACCTCCACCTTGCAGCAGTCTGCTGGGGCCAAACTTCGCTTTAGCCCTGAGCAAACGATGAAAGTGGCTCAGTCGCTTTATGAAGCTGGCCATATCACCTACATGCGCACTGATTCTGTCGTGCTATCGGCTCCTTTTTGCAGCGCCGTGAAAGCGTATCTCAGCCAGCACGACCCGGCGAATGTGCCGAAAAAAACTACGGCGCATCGGGCGGTGAAAGGGGCACAAGCCGCGCATGAGGCGATTCGCCCAACTGATGTGACGATGACGCCTGATCAGATGAGGCGATCGCTCCCTACAGATTCCGCTGCCCTATACGAAATC
Organism: Phormidesmis priestleyi; assembly: GCA_003242115.1. Taxonomy (GTDB): domain Bacteria; phylum Cyanobacteriota; class Cyanobacteriia; order Phormidesmidales; family Phormidesmidaceae; genus Phormidesmis; species Phormidesmis priestleyi_A. The sequence continues at coordinate 5,776 of QBMP01000081.1, read as the reverse complement.
ATTTGGAACCGAGCCGTAGCTTCCCAATGCTGTGCGGCGCGGTTGCGCAAAACTCGTCTCGTCACTCAATCTGGAGAAGCCTTTTGGGAAGCTCGCGGCCAAATCGTCGAATTTGCAGGCTACAGCCGCTACTGGCAAAATATCAGCGCCGATTCGCAGTTGCCCG
>QBMP01000081.1:3014-5600 GCA_003242115.1 Phormidesmis priestleyi | reverse complement strand
GCCCGCGCTGCAATCCGGCAGTGCCCTGACATTGCAGCAGGCTCAAGCCGAGCAAAAGCAAACTCAGCCACCGCCGAGCTATAGCGAACCGAAGTTAGTTCAACTCATGGAGCGCAAGGGCATTGGCCGACCGAGCACCTACGCCCCGACGATTAAAACGCTGAAGGCAAGAGCTTACGTACAGCTCGTGAAAGATAAGCTGCAACCAACAGAATTAGGACTTGCTTTAGATACCGCGCTCGAAAAGCTGCTGCCAGATCTGATTCAGCCTGAATTTACGGCGCAGATGGAAGCTGAACTGGATGCGATCGCTCACGGCAAACAGGACTGGCAGGCGTACCTAACCGGCTGGCACCGAGATTACTTTGGCCCAGCGATCGCCCAAGCCCAAACCAAACTCAGATCCGGTGAAGACCGCCAAAAATTACAGACTCAGCCAGTTAAGCCTCGGACAATCAACCTTCAAGAAGGCAAGAGCGAACCATCCCAGACTCACTCAGCCCAGACGTTAAAAGACAATCCTCAGCGCGCCAATCAGCCGTCTAAAAATCAGGCAGCTAAGCGTTCTATTAAAACGAACTGTCCAAACTGTCAGCAGCCGCTAGCCAAAATTCCCTCTCGCTCCAAAAAACTCAAAGCCAATCACTTTCTCAAATGCAACGATCCTAGCTGCGATACGGTGATGTTTTGGAACCCACAAAAAAAAGGCTACGAGCTGCCCTACAGCCAGCAAAATAGCTCAAAAAATGGCCTCAAAAATGCTCAAAAAACCAACGGTAGTATCGATCCAAACGTCTTTACAAATTATCCTTGTCCGAGCTGTGGGGCGCTGCTAGTGCGCCATGCTTACCAAAAAGAAGGCATTGGTAAAATTATGCTGCGCTGCTCCTTACTCGAAAATCGTCGTGGCAAATGTAAAGAGGTTGCTTTTTTTCAGGGACGTGAAGGGTTTTGGTCACCTAAATTTGGCAATTTGAATGAGGTTAAAAGTATCTGAAACTGTTCTAAAAACTATCTCAAGATGCAGACTTGAGAAACAAAAAATTGAGCGGCAAGACATCATGCTTGCCTCTCAAGGCTATAAACATAAGCCTAGCCGACAGTAAGCAAGCTTAATTCCTCGAACAATATTATGAATGTATGCTCATCCATTACACCCGGAAACATATCGCAATCAATAATTAACAGCCGACACATACAGTTGATCCGTAAAAAGCGAAAACGTGCAAACGTATTCTAAGTTGACCCAACGGTTAAAGCAAAAAAACATTGATAAATTTATTCTGTACGGTTAAAAAGTTGCCACAAGGTTCAGAAGTTGGAACGTGTCAGGCGAATTAGAAAAGCTGTAACGAAAAAGCAGCGCTTTGGTTTGCCGAGCAGATTAAAGCACCCGTCAACGAATAGTTTTGATATAGCTATTCAGCTGTAGCTCAAGTTAAATCTATTAAGCGTTAGATTAGCCATCATTTCAGGAAAGTGCATTGGGAAAACTGTATCTACCAATGACAATGATTAGTCTGTACATCAGTCAGTCAGTCAGTCGGTAGCAGATCAATCCAAAAACCTTGCTGGATGGGATTAAGCGCATGAAATCTTATCAAAGTCTATGCCTGAAATTAGGACTGAACATGAGTTTGGGGCTGGTGTTGCTATCTTTACCCGCTCAGGCAATCACGATTGAAGACGTTCCTAATCCTCGCGGCTACGGCAGTTCGGCGAATAGCTGGATCAGCGACACCGCTAATTTGATTAGCCCTGAAAGTGAGGCCAAGCTCAATCAAATGCTCAGCGCTCTAGAGGCCGAAAATGGAACTGAGATGGCGATTGTTACCGTCGAGCAAACGGCTCCGGCAGCGAGTCCTAGAGCATTTACAACTGATTTGTTTAACGCTTGGGGAGTCGGTAAAGCAGACGCTGATAATGGCGTTGTTTTTTTGATTTCTCGGGGCGATCGCCGCGCCGAAGTCGTCGTTGGCTATGGCCTAGAATCTGTCCTCACAACGTCAAAAATAGAAAAACTGCTTCAGCGGCAGGCTGTTCCCAACTTTAAACAAGGCGATTATGACCAGGGCATTTTAGATGCCTCAAAGGCCATAGTCAGCGAACTATCAGACGGTGCTGTTGCTTCAACCTCTGGCTCAAGCAATCAAGCAGGGCTGGCAAAAATACTCGTTGCCCTTGGCGGTGGCGGGCTTGCTTTAGTCGGTGTTTGGTTTCGTCGCCCACTCAAAAAATGCAGCCGCTGTCAAAATCCGCTCCAAAAAATGAGTACAAGCCAGCTCTCTGCTCATCTGAGCGATGCGCAAAAAGTCGCTATTGATATAAACAGTGCGCACTACAGCGGCTGGCAATGTTCAGACTGTAATTTTTCTACTGTCCAACGCCACAAGCACTGGTTCAAAGGCTATACAAAATGCGATCGCTGTCAGGAGCCAACACTGATGTTCTCAAATCGAGACGTGTTAACACCGGCTACTCGATATCATAGCGGCCAAGCTCAAGTGACTCGTGTTTGTCAGTGCTGCAACCATATCGACACTAAGCTGATTACGCTAGCTCAGCTTTCTGACAACTCTAGTTCTT
>QBMP01000081.1:0-2962 GCA_003242115.1 Phormidesmis priestleyi | reverse complement strand
AGGACACCAAAGCAGTTGCGACAAAGGCCACGGATTGCGCCTGATATAGCCAGCCTTTGTAAGCCGTCAGATGTTTCAATAATCGCCCTGTAGGCCAACCCTCAACGGCTGTGAGCGTATTTTTCTGCCAGTGCAACAGCTTTACTTTGTCGTCCTGTAGAGCGGTAATTCCAACGTATAGCTGCCGTATAGCTGCAAATCTAAAAAAGATAATTCTGTTATTCGGCCAAGCTTAGCGCTTGGCGTAGCGTTCGATTTAGCGCCCAAGAGAACTTCATCTTGTGACAAACAACGACAGCTTTATTATTGAAGAAATTTGGCTTTTCAAGCTAAACAAATCCACATAATGCTTGAGCGCTATACTCAGCCATCGTCGTTGTCAAATCAGCGATCGCTTTAGTTAGTGCATCGAAGTTATAGAGCCGAGTTGACCGCGCACAGCACCATCTGGAAACTGAGGGTTGTGTACATTCACATAAAAATCTTCCGGATTTTTGAGAATGCGCTGTACGATGCCTGCCTCTCCAGTCGGAAACTTGCCTTCCTCGCCTTCGGTCAAGCAGTCAGCAGCATTGCCATCTTCAGGCCCTGCTAAGGCCGCAACCACAGGGCCATTTTCACCCATAGCGCCTTCGTGAATGTGAGCAGCCATGCCTTCGCCTACCGGCACCTGCTGCACACCCGAAACAAATAGCGAGTAGCACAGCGTCGTGGCATCACCATCGACACCAAAAACATAGGCTTCGCCCATGCCATTTGCATCGCCTACCAGCATAGTCATGTCGCCATCTTCCGCGACTTCTGAGCTACCGTCTAACATCGTATGCAGGATGGTATTAGTGTGTCCCGCTAGGGCTGATTGAGGAATTCCTACGCCTATGGTTAAAGCCGCTAAACCCAATGCCCAATGCAGTATATTTTGCTGCTTACTCATGAATTCTCCTTGGTTTCCGTGTGAACTACTGTAAAAAGAACTGCGGTATTTGATGGCAACCGTCAAGATCTGGCGTACCGCAGCTTCAAAAAAAGTACGTAAACCAGTTAGAGTTAGATGCATCAGTCCCCTGGATATCGAACGATTTGTTCGCGATCGCCACCCAAAGGTAGACTCATTCATCATTCAAAAGCGGTAGTTCAGCAATAGTTTATGCAGCAGACAGATGTAGAGTTATGGGTAGCTTTGCACGCTGAGCCGGGGGCTGTAAAGAGTGCCGAGCAAAAGGCGGCTTTAGGCCAGATCTATGACCGTCATGCCGGTTTAGTGTACGGGATTAGCTTTAAGGTGCTAGGAAATGCTCAAGAGGCAGAAGATTTAACCCAAGATATTTTTGTTAGGCTAGCAGAACGGGCAGATTATGATCCAAAGCGAGGGTCGCTAAGAACATTTTTGATGGTGCTAACGCGCAGTCGAGCGATTGATCGAGTGCGATCGCGCCAGTCCAGCCAACGCTCCAAAAAACGCTGGCAGGCCGACTATGTGCAGCCAACCGCAGCGCTTTCTCCTAGCGATATTCACAGTGATAGTGATACTGACAGCGATGAACAGTCTCAAGCCGTAAAAGCAGCTCTATCTCAACTATCCGAACAACAGAAACAGGTTTTGCACCTTACCTATTATGAAGGCTTAACCCAATCTGCTATTGCTGAGCGTTTAGATGTTCCTCTGGGAACTGTCAAATCATACGCTAGACGCGGACTGCTCCAGCTCAGAAAAATTTTACAGACCAGTCAGGGGGAGATAGCGCAGTGATTTCATTGGCAGAACAACAAAACCTATCTGCTGGATATGTTCTTGGCGACTTAAGCCTAGAAGAATCTCGCTTACTTGATCAATTGCTCACAGACAATCCCAGCCTTCAAAATGAGATAGCGGCGCTACAGCATTCTCTGGAACAAGTTTATGGAGAAGAAATTCCTGTACCTGCCAGCCTCAAAAGTCGGGTTCTAGCTGCTAGCACTCAGATCACCAATCCAGCGCCAGATTCGAGTCCCACTTCAGTCTCAGAAATCTCAGATTCGGGCTCAAATTCAGTTTCAGATTCAAGCCCAACCTCAGTTTCAAATTCACCAATACTATCACCGGCATTAATAGTAGATGCTAGAGCGCGATTCGGAGCCCGATTCAGCTCACGATTCACCGGCTCAGCCGCTCAACGAGCCCTGAGCGGATTAGGCATTGTTGCTGCCTGCGCGGCATTAGCCCTCAGCATTCAAAACTACAGCCTCAAACAACAGCTTCAGCAGCTTCAGGCCAGCCTAATCGAGCAGCCCAATTCACGGGTCAATCAAACGCTAGCCCTTTCACTCGAACCGACCAATGCTTCTCAAACAGGAGCCGTAGAGGTCATCGTCAACCCTTCACAGCTCACTGCGCAGCTTACAGCAGCCGATTTGCCGCCCTTACCAGCCGACCAAGTTTACGCCCTCTGGACAGTCGTTGCTGAAAATGCGCCCGTGACTGCCGATAGCAAAAATGCCATTTTAACCGCCGCTTTTACCATTGATGGAGCCGGAAATCAGAGTGAGCAAATTCCGCTGCCCAGCGTCTTTCAAAATCAAGCAGTCGTGGTCGCTATTGCCATCACTATTGAAGACGCCACTGCCCCCCAACTCCATCAGTCCAGCCCGATTTTAGTTCAGCGCCTTTAGCGCCTTTAGCCTCTCATTCAGTGCCCTTAGATAATGGCCGCATTTTTACTGAGGTGCCTACCGCATTGCTCGATTCTTTACACAACTGGGTGAATGGGTAAGGAAAAGCTAAAGGTGCTGCCTTTGCCGAGTTCGCTTGCGGCCACGATTTGCCCGCCCTGCAAAGCGACTAAGCGCTGGCAAATCGCAAGGCCAATGCCAGAGCCGCCGGAGCTGCTAGAGCGTGATCGATCTGCCCGCCAAAATCGCTCAAACACACGCGGCAAGTCTTCAGCCGCAATCCCTGTTCCTGTATCAATTACAGACACCCATA
>QBMP01000080.1:7387-15315 GCA_003242115.1 Phormidesmis priestleyi | reverse complement strand
AAACAGAGGCCAAAAACAGAGGCCAAAAACAGAGGCCAAAAACAGAGGCCAAAAACAGAGGCCAAAAACAGAGGCCAAAAAACTTTCGTCTTTTTCTCGCAACAGTTTTTCTTTTCACCTATTTTTCTTTCACCCAGGAACCCTCTCATGACTTACACCAATCAGACCAACGTCGAGACTACTAACCAAGCTGATTTTGCTACCACCGATTCTGCAACTACTGCTGAACAGCTCAAAGAACTGCGAAAAGAGGGCAGTGTGCGATCGCAGCGAATCTTCAAAATTTTGCGGGCTGCTTTTACCAAAACCGCCGCTGAAGTTGCTGCCGAAATCAAAGATGGCCGCACTGTCATTAGCCCTTTAGCCAAAGAAGTCAGCGCCAAAACAGTCGCAACCGTCAAGGAAAAAGGTCAGCAGGCGGCTGATACCGTCAATCAAACTTGGCAGCAAGAAGCCCAGACTGAGGACAGGACTGAGCGATTTGTGAAAGTAGTGCGATCGCTAGCCAACACTCTCAAGCAAACCTTCTTTCCTCAGGCCAAGCAACAGGCTAAAAAGCAAGCCGATCACCTCGTTGAGCTGCTACGTAATCGCTACGCGGCTTCTTCTCAAAGAGCTGCTGAAACCGCGACTGCACCACAAAGTACGCCTACTGTTGTCGATATCACCTCTAGCGTGATTGAAGAGAACTAGGCCAATCGTTCGGATAATCTTTCAGGCAATCATCTAGGCAACCGTCAAATCAATCATCAAATCAATCGTGCAAAATCGAACAGATTTTAGGATGATTGCGCACCGTGTCAAAGTTCCTGTCATTACGGGCCATGAGGCTATAAATGATGGGATTACGCTGAATGGCCTGACGCAGATGAATTGCGGCTGATTCGGGATTGTCGAGCAAAGCATAGGTAGACGCTAGGCCGTACCACGCATTAGGATTGGGCACCTGATACTGCAATGACTTCCAAAAGCTCTCAAGGGCATCTTGATGCTTAAATAAGCGATTTAGCAAAGTACCTCGATAGTTCCAAGCATAGTGACAGTTCGCTTTGAGTTCAGTGACTTTTTCCAAGCTACTAATGGCAGGCTGAATCCGCTCCAAGGCCGCTTGAGCCAAAGCCCGGTTGTACCAAGTGTGATATTTGTCACGATTGAGACTAACTGAATTATCAAAGCTTTCCAATGCTCTCTCGTACTGCTCTAGCTTGAGTAAAGCGCGGCCTCGGTTGTACCAAACTTTGTCATCTCTAGGATCGCTCGCCAAGGCTTGATTAAAGCTATCGATCGCTGATGGATAAAGCGCCAGTTCAGCTTTAGCGACGCCTTGCCCATGCCAAGCGCGAACATTGGTCGGATCGAGCTGTAAGACGGTGCGAAAATCTTTGATGGCAGCTTCGTAAGCCTTCATTTGCATCAGCGTTTGGGCTCTGTACAAAAAGAAATTTGGATTGCGAGCATCTTGCGCGATCGCTTGATCAAATTTCTTTAGGGCGTTTTCGTAATTGCCAATATTTCGCAGCAAAAAGCCATGACCTACTAAGGTTTTTATATCTTGGAGTTCGGTTGAATGGGTGCGGTCAATCAGATCAGGGCGATCAGGGCGATCAAGATGACCGCCCTGGTTTTCTGATGCTTGAGAATCACCGACATCAGCGTTATTAAAACGAGAAGATATAGTAGCCACTGCCTTTAAAGATTGTAGTGATATGAGGCTGTTTGCAGTCCAGTCTTCAGAGTATGCCCGCATTCATTAGCCCCTTACGAGAAAGCCATCCACCCCTTAAAATTATTAATATGCCATTTCTGCCATTGTGTTTCTCATGCCTGAAGCTGCCGATCTAGATGTCGATTCAACTGTGCGCCTCGAAAAAGACTCGATGGGAGAGTTGGCCATCCCATCGCAAACTTATTACGGCATTCAGACCCTAAGAGCCGTTCAAAATTTTCCAATCAGTGGGCTTCGGCCTCTGGCTGCTTACGTCGATGCTTGCTTACTGATTAAAAAAGCGGCTGCTATTGCCAACGGTGAACTGAGCTGCATTCCAGCAGATATCAGCGCGGCGATCGTTACTGCCACCGATGGAATTCTCGACGGCGCGCTGCGCGATCAGTTTGTGGTGGATGTGTATCAGGCTGGGGCGGGCACCTCGCACCATATGAACGTGAACGAGGTGCTGGCCAACCGCGCCTTAGAAATTTTGGGCGAGGCCAAAGGCAACTATGCAAGGGTCAGCCCCAATGACCATGTGAACTACGGCCAATCGACCAATGATGTGATTCCGACGGCGATTCGAGTCGGCGGCATTTTGGCTTTGGAGCATTCGCTGTATCCAGCCTTGGCCGGTGCTATAGCCACCCTTCAAGCCAAAGCCACCGAGTTTCAAACCATCGTCCGCTCAGGCCGCACCCACATGCAGGACGCCGTTCCGGTGCGCCTCGGCGAAAACTTCCGCGCTTGGGAACACATTCTCACCGGACACCAGCAGCGCATTCAAACTGCCGCCGCCGAGCTAGCCGTTATCGGGCTTGGCGGCAGCGCCACCGGCACTGGTCTAAATACTCACCCGCGCTATCGTTTCCGCGTCGCTGAACTCCTGAGTGACTATCTTCAGCAGCCGGTCAGCAACGCCCCTCATTTGATGGCAGCGATGCAGAGCATGGCTCCTTTTGTCGCGGTTAGCAGCAGCCTACGCAATCTCGCGCAGGATCTGGTAAAAATCTCCCATGACCTGCGACTGCTAGATTCTGGGCCAAAAACCGGCCTCAAAGAAATTCAGCTACCGCCCGTGCAGCCCGGATCTTCGATTATGCCGGGTAAGTACAATCCGGTAATGGCTGAGATGACCTCAATGGTTTGCTTTCAGGTAATGGGATATGACACAGCGATTGCCCTCGCAGCGCAAGCCGGTCAGCTAGAGCTGAATGTAATGATGCCGCTGATTGCCTATAACCTCATTCACAGCATTGAGATTTTGGGCAATACCGTCGCAGCCCTAGATACGAAATGTCTACAAGGCATTACTGCTTTTCCTGAGCGCTGCTTAGACTATGCAGAAGGCAGCTTGGCGCTCGTGACCGCCCTAAATACGCACATTGGGTACCTAAATGCGGCTGCGATCGCCAAAGCCTCACTCGAAACCGGCAAATCTTTGCGTCAGCTAGTGCTAGAAGGCAACCTGATGGACGAAGCTACCCTAAACGAAGTCCTAGACTTACAAAAAATGAGCCAAATGCCGCCAGAAAAAATCTGATAGCCTTGCGCTTTGTTCACCCTTGTTCGATCGGATCAAGGCTAAACCATAGGTAGATTATCTGAGTGCTTCATCTGTGCTAAAAAAGCGCTAAGCGTAAAGCAGTTTTACTAACGTCTTAACTGACATCAAAGACATCAAAGACATCAAACTGAGATCCAAATCAGGCAACAAACCATGAGTGACTACACCCCCGTTAGCTGTGGCCTACAAGACAAATTAGAAGCGATCGCCACCCTTCACCGCACAGCCAAAATCACCTACCAAAGTGACACTGATGGCACCGCTACAACAGAAAGCAAAGTAGTAGATATTTATGCCAGTAATGGTGCAGACTACTGCAAGTTAGGAAACGGCACCATTATTCGCCTAGACAAATTAGAGACTATCCATGCTGGAGGAGAACAGATTTTGTAACAACAGATCTTCTGTTTCTCTTTGGAAATTTTTACGCTGTGTAATTCACAGCGACATATCAGAAAGAAAAATTAGAAATTGCGATCACGGCTCTTTCTTAGCTTTAATTGCTTGTTGACGGAGGATCTCAGCTTTCTGAAGCTGCCCTTTTCGGACGTATAATTGATGCATTACGTCCTCCATCAGGAGTAGCAAAACTTCTGCTCTCTCTTTGTCAATAGGTGGAAGATGCGGGTGCGCTCCATCGTGCCCGTCTACGATAATCTGGTTAAGAACATCAAACAGTTCGTCATCAATCTGTGCTATCTCTTTTAGGTCATACAGTTGCCTTTTAACTTTATCCTTGCCTGTAGCTCCGAGGTCTGTTGCTGTTGATTGAATCGTTCTTCGACACATCGCAGCGAAAGCGTTATAGCAGCCACATGTATAAGCTGTTAGGGCTTCTTTGAAATCATCTCTTATACCTTCGGGTAAGAACGAAAATTCAAAAGACACGCTAGCATTCTCTATTTCTTCGTAATTTTCGCTTATGTTGATTTTGCCGCTGGCTACTGCAAAGTATCCGGTTTTAAAGCGTAAGCAAACAGCATCATTACACGAATCGCAGCGATAGCCTATTACAACTCTCTCAGGCTTATATCGCACAAGCATTTCGTAGCGGGGGATGGACACAGCCGACAGGTTTGATTGTGTGCCGCAGTGTGGACATTTTATAGAGAAGCACCTATCGACTATGCTCATACAGTCATTATTGTGCAATATATCCATAGTCCCTCTTTACCTATTTATACTGTCTTAGCTATTCATAAAAAACCCTTAGAGATAGGGGGCAATAATCTTCTAATATGCCAGGAGGCGGATTTGAACCGCCGACACGAGGATTTTCAATCCACTGCTCTACCAACTGAGCTATCCCGGCTTGCGCTTTTTGCGCTTAATCAAAGTAGCAAACTAGGGGGACACTCGCAAGAAATTTTTTAAAGGCATGAGCCAATCGCAGAAACTAAGCTCTAGTTGACTCATGCCCTAAATAATGCTGCGAAGAGATTAGATCGGACGTAAACGAGCAACTTTAACCGTGAAAGGGCCAGCACCTTCACCTGCATAGGAGCGCACCCGAACGGTGTACTTTCCAGCTTCGCTGATGCGGGCGAAGAGCAAGGAGTTAGTGCTGCCGTCGGGGCCGTCGTCGTTTTCGCTGACGGTAGCGCCATTGGCATCCATGAGCGTTACGAGCGTATCAAAGTCGCTAGAAATAGCGTCGATAGTAATTTGATCGCCTGCTTCGAGCGTGATCACGTAGTCTTTGGCAAAGCCACCGAAGCCCGTGGGAATATCGCCAGTTGTTAGCGTTGCGCTGACTTCATCGCGGCCAATCACGGGAGGGTTGTATAGCTGAGCCTGAGCACGACTGGTGCCTAACGTAGCGCTGAGGCCAACTGACAAAAGAGTAGCAGGAAGTAGGAGCGATCCGAATTTGGTCAGTTTCATAGAAAATAATTCAGTAAATAGAACTGGGCAACCAATATCAACGCTAATTGATGTCCGATATTATGGCCTACTGTGATCTTAGGCGTCACCTGTAGGCACCTCAGACTTGTAGTAGTCGTCATCTGCGATCGCGTCTCCTTTAGCCTGCTGGTTAATGCAGCCCGATTTTTGATTAAATTGGCATACTCTGGCCCAAAGCTTGGTGCGAGTACCCGCCGGGCCAGAGGAAAAGAGGACGCGATCGCCACCGGGGCTACCGACCATGATTTTCACGCTACAAATCGGACAAGTTTGAGTGGTAGGGTCTGCCATAACGGGTCAAGAGGTAGAAGACGTTCTTAAGAAAGCCTGCTTAGATTTTGGTTGGGCCAGTTTTAGTCGGCTAATGCTATCAGGCTAATCATGAATTTAAGCCTATCAAAACCCCGGTTCACCCTTGCTTTAAGATCTTTAAACATTTTATTTCTCTACCTAATTTTATTTCTCTACCTTTTTACATCAGCGGCTGAGGTCGCGCGTTGCTATGCCCCTACCCGTATCCTCTTCGCCGCCAGCATCGGCTTCGCTGAAGCGCCTTCGCCAAATCAGTCATGTGCTTGACAATGCGGTTGGCATCCCTGGATCTGATATCCGCTTTGGGCTCGATCCAATTTTAGGATTGCTGCCCGGTGGGGGCGATGTGCTTACCGGGCTAGTCAGCGTTTACATCGTCTACGAAGGAGCCAAAATGGGCCTACCGGCAGCGACGCTGGGCCGCATGGGATTCAATATTGTGCTAGATACGCTTTCGGGCACTGTGCCGGTGCTGGGCGATTTATTTGACGTAACTTGGAAGGCCAACAGTCAAAATGTGGCACTGCTAGAAAAGCACCTTGCCAATCCAGTGCCTAGTCGCGGAGCCGATCGCCTATTTGCGGGCGTGGTGATTGTGGCACTACTGGCGATGGTGATTGGGATGGCAGCGCTGTCGTTTTGGATTGTCAAAAGTCTGCTGAGTTTAGGAACGCAGATCGGCCAGTAAGAGGCTATGGCATAATGGTTCGACTTACGGGATTTTAGATGGTAGCGAAGCAGTTCACGGCGGATATTGTTGGCCCTGATCAGTTGGTTGAGTTAGAAGTCTCGGTGCCAGATGTCGAGAGCGACCTGAGCGATTATGAGTTTCATCAGCAGGTGGATGTGGCTTGGCAGGTGTGCGATCGCTTCGATTTGCAAACCGATATTTGGCGCGGGCGGATATTGCGGGTGGTGCGCGATCGCGAAAAACGCGGCAGCACGGTTACAAATAATGGCAATGGCAAAACCAGTGCCGAAGCCGAGAGCCCAGCAAAGGGTGAAAGCAAAGGTAATAACAGCAAAGGCACCGGCTTCTTGAACTGGCTTAAAGACAAAGACATCAGCAAAAGCCAAGCCTATGCCTTGATAGATCTCGCCAACAGCGCCGATCAGCTGCTCGAAGACGGCCTGATTGAAACCAAAGACGTCAACTGCTTTAGCAAACGCGCCTTTATCGAAACCGCCCACGCTTCGCCAGAAGTTCAGCAAATTGTCACCGAAGCTGCCCGCCGAGGCGATCAGATCACCCGCAAAGAAGTTAAAACCCTGTCCGACGACTGGACAGCGGTCAACTCCACTCTGATTCCTGAATCGGTGCGCGCCAAAGCCGCCGACAATACCATCCCGGCCCGCTATGTGACGCCGCTGGTAAAAGAAATGGAAAAGCTGCCCTTCACCCACCAGCAAACCCTGAGAAACGAAGTCGATGAAAATCCTGACGTCGAAACCCTCAAGCAGGTGACCGCCGAGGCCAAGTACCTTTCGCGCTACATCGAAGCCGCTAGTCAGGTGCAGTCGCTCGATGCCGCTCAAGTCAATTTAGAGCTAGCGTTAGATGAAGCCCTGCGGGTCGGCTGTCTGAATTCTGCTGCCGATTTGGTCAATCAGGCCACGCAGCTAGAGCAGGCCGCCGTAAAGCTATACACCGCCTGGAAACGGATGAATAAGCTGTCTGATCGGGTCTATGTCGATAGTGGTGAAAGCACACCGCACCTGCGATCGCTCCTTCAAGCACTCGGCCCTTTGTGCAGCGATCTCATTGAAGTCCAGCTTGGCGATGCCGATAGCGCCAGCAGTCGGCGAATTCGTTTAAAAGTGCTCCCAGACGAAGCCGCCGTCGATATCATTGCCGAAACTATCCCAGAAGCCAGTGCCTTTTAGCCATTTTCTTCTGAGCTTTTCTTTTGGGCCTTTCCTTGGGAGCCTTTTAGAGCAATGACGACCTAGCCGATAAGATTTCTCAATTGATCAGGTCTTGATTGATTTGGCCCTGTGTGATCTGGTTAGTTGAATTCACTTTTGTCAGTAGTGAGTCTGATACGCTATAAGGAAAGATGAACCCGTGAAAAACCATTGAGAATCCACAAAAAAGCTGCCCTCTCTTTCTAAAGACAAGACCACTCTAAAGACAAGACCACTTCTAAAGACGCATTCAAAAGATAGACGTATCTAAAGCCTGCATCTTTATGAAGATGCGCTGAGCCGCCCATTTTAGGATCTTATTTAGAGACTCTAATTCACCGTAACCCAGGATAAAACCAGCTATGCCAACCCTTGAAGCCAGCGCCGTGATAGACTTCCGTAGTGAAACCTACAAAGACGCTTACAGCCGTATTAATGCGATTGTCATTGAGGGTGAACTTGAAGCTCACGGTAACTATCAGCAGTTAGCCGAGCATCTGGACGGACATGCCGATAAGCTGATGCAGCTAG
>QBMP01000080.1:4037-7377 GCA_003242115.1 Phormidesmis priestleyi | reverse complement strand
TTCCAAGCCTGCGGCAAGAATTTGAGCGTAACGCCTGACATGCCGTTTGCCAAAGAATTCTTTGCTCAGCTGCACGATAATTTTCAAACGGCACTCGCTGAAGGCAATATCGTTACTTGCCTATTGATTCAGTCGCTGATTATTGAGACGTTTGCGATCGCGGCTTACAACATCTACATCCCCGTCGCCGACGACTTCGCCCGCAAAATCACCGAAGGCGTCGTCAAAGACGAATACCTGCATCTCAACTTTGGCGAAGAATGGCTCAAAGCCAACTTTGAAACCGCCAAAGCTGAGCTAGAAACCGCCAACCGCGCCAACTTGCCCCTCGTGTGGAAAATGCTCAACGAAGTCGAAGACGACGCCGCTGTTCTAGGAATGGAAAAAGACGCCCTCGTTGAAGACTTTATGATCACTTATGGTGAAGCCCTCTCCAACATTGGCTTTAGCTCGCGCGAGGTGATGCGGCTGTCGGCTCAAGGGCTAGCAGCAGCATAGGTAGTGTCTCCAGCCTAGTTGCTCTGCGCGATCGCCCTGAGCAGCTTCTACAAAATTTCTGCACAAAAACTTAAGTATGTATTGATTGATTGCGTATGAATCCACTGCGCAATCAATTAATTACATAGATTAATTGCATCAATTGCACAAAATAATTGAGCTTCCTATTTTAAGTCCCTCACCGCATCAGGTGAGCCCAAAATGGGATGTGTAGAGCAACACCTGTTCCGATAGTTCCGATAGCTAACGCTATTTTTTATCCCGTTCCCTTCGACGTGCAGAACGTCAATCAACCTGAATGTTTGGTTTAATCGGTCACCTCACCAGCTTAGAGCATGCCAAATCTGTCGCCAAAGATTTGGGCTACCCAGAATACGCAGACCAAGGCTTAGACTTTTGGTGCAGCGCCCCGCCACAGATTGTCGATCACTTCAAAGTGGTCAGCGCTACCGGCCAAACCATTGAAGGCAAATACGTCGAATCTTGCTTTTTGCCAGAAATGCTAGCCAATCGTCGGATCAAAGCCGCCACTCGCAAAATTCTCAATGCGATGGCCCATGCCCAAAAAAACGGCATCAACATTACGGCGCTAGGCGGCTTTTCCTCGATCATTTTTGAAAACTTTAAGCTCGATCAAATCAAGCGCGTCCGCAACCTCGATCTAGACTTTAAAAAGTTCACGACCGGCAACACTCACACGGCTTACATCATTTGCAAACAGGTCGAAGCCGCCGCGCCTAAATGCGGCATTGATCTCTCTCAATCAACCGTAGCGGTCTGTGGGGCAACGGGTGACATTGGCAGCGCTGTCTGCCGTTGGCTCAAGGCCCGCAGCGGTGTCAAAGAGCTGCTGCTAGTGGCCCGCAATCAAGAGCGACTAAACGACCTGCGCGCTGAGCTAGATTTTGGTCGAGTGCTGCCAATGGATGAAGCTTTGCCCCTAGCCGATGTGGTGGTGTGGGTCGCGAGTTTGCCCAAAGGGCTCAATGTCGATGTGAATCGGCTTAAGCAGCCCTGCCTCATGGTCGATGGCGGCTATCCCAAAAACATTGATGTCACCTTTAACCATCCCGGCATTCATGTGCTCAAAGGCGGCATTGTTGAGCATTCGCTCGATATCGACTGGCATATTATGAACATTGTGAATATGGATGTGCCCGGTCGTCAGCTCTTTGCCTGCTTTGCCGAATCGATGCTGCTAGAGTTTGAAAAGCTGCACACCAATTTTTCTTGGGGCCGCAATCAAATTACGCTAGAGAAAATGGATTTGATTGGGGAAGCTTCTGTCCGGCATGGCTTTAGGCCGCTGCTGACATGAGATCTGGTGGTGAGATCTGGTGTGCTGATGGGCGACTAGATGAGCGTACCGATCGGCCATAAGCTAATCTAGATCTACCCCCTACTGAGCTTTGTATCCCTTATGGCAACGACCGAACGGAAGCCAATTTTGCTGGATTTTGAGAAGCCTTTAGCTGAGCTAGAGGCCCGAATTACGCAAATTCGTGAATTGGCTGAAGATAACGATGTCGATGTTTCTGATCAGATTTATCAGCTAGAGTCGCGGGCGCAACAGCTGCGGCAGGAAATTTTTACCAGCTTGTCGCCTGCTCAGCGGATTCAGGTGGCGCGTCATCCGCGTCGGCCCAGCACGCTGGACTATATTCAGGCGATTAGCGATGAGTGGATAGAGCTGCATGGCGATCGCCGCTCTGGCAAAGATGATCTAGCCCTAGTCGGCGGCATTGCCCGCTTTCAGGGCAGGCCGGTCATGATGGTGGGCCATCAAAAAGGACGCGATACCAAAGACAACGTAGCCCGTAATTTTGGGATGCCGGTGCCCGGTGGCTATCGTAAGGCAATGAGGCTGATGGAACATGCGAATCGGTTTGGGATGCCGATTATGACCTTTATTGATACGCCAGGGGCTTGGCCAGGGTTTGAAGCCGAAGAAATGGGCCAGGGCGAAGCGATTGCCTACAACCTCAGAGAAATGTTTCGCCTGGATGTGCCGATTATCTGCACGGTGATTGGCGAAGGCGGATCGGGCGGCGCACTCGGTATTGGGGTGGGCGATCGCCTGATGATGTTCGAGCATTCGGTTTACTACGTCGCTAGCCCTGAAGCCTGCGCCAGCATTTTGTGGAAAGATGCGGGCCGCGCGGCGCAGGCCGCTGAAGCGCTCAAAGTCACGGCATGGGATTTAAAGAATCTGGGCATTCTCGATCAGCTTTTACCGGAGCCGATTGGGGGAGCTCATGCGGCTCCGATTGAGGCGGCTGATACGCTCCAGCAGGCGCTAGCCCAGAACCTGAACGTACTGCTAGAACTGAGTCCAGAGCAGCTGCGATCGCAGCGCTACGACAAGTTTCGCCAAATCGGAGTGTTTTCGGGGTGAGAGCGCTGATCACGGGTGCGAGTTCTGGCATTGGACAAGCGATCGCCCTCGAATTTGCAAAAGCTGGCTTTGACTTAGCCTTAGTGGCAAGATCGACCGCCAAGCTAACAGCCTTAGCTGAATCTCTCAGCGCTTTAGGGATCACCGCGCAAGGGTTTACGATTGATCTATCTGATGTAGCGCAGGTGCGAGCAAAAATCGCCGAAGTCATTGCTCAAGTCGGCCCGATTGACGTGCTGATTAACAATGCGGGCATGGGCTACACCGGCAGTTTGATAGAAACGCCGCTAGCTGACTGGCAGCAGGTGATGTCATTGAACGTGACCAGTGTGTTTCAAGTAGTGCAGGCAGTTTTGCCCGGTATGCGGCAGCAAAATAGCGGGATGATTATCAATATTGCGTCAATTGCCGCACAGCAGTCGTTTACAGGTTGGGGCGCTTACGGCG
>QBMP01000080.1:0-4027 GCA_003242115.1 Phormidesmis priestleyi | reverse complement strand
CGGCGTGAGCAAGGCAGCGCTAGCAGCTTTGGGAGACGCGATCGCCACCGAAGAATCAGCCCACGGCATTCGCACCGTCACGCTATTTCTGGGAGCTGTCGATACACCGCTTTGGGACAGCGCCACCGTGCAAGCAAATTTAGATCGCGCCACGATGCTCTCTTGCCAAACCGTCGCTCAAACTATTCTGCACACTGCCCTTTTACCGCCAGATGCCGTGATTTCTCAACTGACGCTCACGCCTAGCCAAAGCGCGTTAAGTTAGGGCTTCGGTTGGTCACTCATTAATCGCTCATTTAAATTATTGATTTTTGGAAACACCTTTTATGACTACTTCGGACGGGACGGCAGACAGAACTGCGGCAGCGAGTAGGGCAGATTTAAATAATGGCCCCAATAATAATTTGAGTGGTAGTTTGGGTGATGGCTTAAGTGACAGTATTCTGAGCCCTAGCCAAAAGCCCAAAAGCCGCCCTGATCGCCAAACCAAACACGGCCAGCCAATTCCGCATCAGCCCTCCGCCATCGACCCGACTCAGGACAATGGCCCCATGATGGAAGCCGTGCGAACGATGCTACTTTCTGTCGGTGAAGATCCGGATCGCGAAGGGCTGCTCAAAACGCCTCACCGCGTCGCTGAAGCCATGCGATTTTTGACTCAAGGCTATTCGCAATCGCTCGAAACTATTGTCAACGACGCCATTTTTGATGAAGGCCACAACGAAATGGTGCTCGTTCGCGATATTAATTTCTTTAGCCTATGTGAGCATCACATGCTGCCGTTTATGGGCCGCGCCCACGTTGCCTACATTCCCAATCAGCGGGTGGTAGGGCTTAGCAAGCTAGCTCGAATTGTAGAAATGTACGCCCGCCGGTTGCAGGTACAAGAGCGGCTCACTCGTCAAATTGCCGAAGCCGTACAGGAAATTTTAGATCCGTTAGGCGTCGCAGTCGTAATGGAAGCGAGTCATATGTGCATGGCGATGCGAGGCGTGCAAAAGCCCGGATCTTGGACGGTGACCAGTGCGATGGTAGGCGTGTTTGATGAAGAGGCCAAGACCCGAGAAGAATTTTTGAGCTTAATTCGTCATCAGCCAGGATTTGCTAATTATTAAAAAGCCCATTATTAAGAAATTTTAACGATGGGACTACTGCCTTGATCTGTCCGCAAATCTGTCTGACGCATAATCAGACTCATTAATTCAACTCTTCCTTTTTTGGAAAACCAACGATAGAGTTGGGAATGTCAGCTTGCTTTTTATGTGAACTATCGTTATGGCAACCTCCACACCTGTCGCTTCTGATCTCTCGAATACGCAAGATGAAAATAGCGAAACTTCTTTTGTCAGTAGCTATGTAGACGTAATTGAAACCGTTATCTCTAGCCTGGAACAGGAGGGCACCGCGATGGTCAACCACTCTGAAGATGGCTACCTTTGGAAGTTTCGCTACGGCACGGTAGATGTATATGTGCAGCTTTCCGGCGAAACCGATGAAGACATGCTGACTACCTGGTCGCCTGTGCATAAGCTGCCGGTGCAAAACGAAGCTGAGATGATGCGCCGTCTGCTAGAGCTGAACTGCGGCAGCACGTTTGAAGCTTGTTTTGGCTTACTCGATCAGCGCGTGGTGGTGTTTTCTACGCGCACGCTCAAAGACATTAACGCCAGTGAAATTTCTCGGCTGATGACGATTGTGGCCTCTATTGCCGATGAAAATGATGAATTGCTGCTCAAAGATTATCCAGCAGCTTAGTTTAATGCTCCCCTGATGATGCCCTCCTTGCGATGAGTTCTACGATAGCGAAACCTTGGCGGCTCATTCCGTTTTTGAAAGCCACGGGCGCTGAGCAAATGGCGGTCGATAGCTGGCTGCTCGATCAGCATGTGAAAGGGTTGCAGCCGTCTAGCCTGCGGTTTTATGCTTGGCGAGAGCCCACCCTCTCGCTCGGCTACCACCAGCACAACATCCCTGATCACTGGCATAGCCTGCAATGGCAGGGCCAATCCGTCGAGATTGTCCGTAGACCCACGGGCGGCCGCGCAGTGCTGCACCAGGGCGATTTGACTTATGCGCTAGTGACTTCCGGCCTCAAAGGATCGCGCCGTGACGTCTATCAGCGCCTCTGTCAGTTTTTGATTGAAGGCTGGCAGCGCTTAGATGTCGAGCTTACCTTTGGCGCAGTTGGACGAGGCTATATCCATAATCCAAGCTGCTTTGGCACGGCGACTGCGGCTGATCTGGTGATGGCCGATGGCTATAAGCTAATCGGCAGCGCTCAAGCCTATCGCAATGGCTGTGTGCTTCAGCATGGCTCCATACGATTGCAGCCCGATAGCGATCTGTTCAAAGCAGCTTTTGGTGAACCGATGCCACCGCCTAAATTACCGACCGCTTTGCAGACAGTCGGTAATTTTGAGCGCATTATCCAAACCCTGACTCAAGCCGCTAGTGATTGCTTTGACGTGAAATTTGAGGAGCAGCCATTGGCATCTTTAAGCAAGGTAAATCTTTGAAAAATGGCAGTGATAGCTTTATCGTTTCCCCGCCAAAATTTGAGCTACTGTTAGATCAAAATCCGGAAAAGTCGGCGACTGAATGCGATCGCTTCCTCTAATTTCAAAGGAGTCGTAGAGCAAATTGTCTACCGAACAAAGCGTGATTTTTTCTTCCAGTGGATCGACAATCCAGTATTCAGGGATGTTTAGAAATCCGTACTCACCCCGCTTAGAGCGGTAGTCATCACTTTTAGTCGATGGACTAACCACTTCCACCACGAGTAAAGGGGGTGTCTCATTTATCGTAATCACAGCTTCGCGATTATCCATAGCTTCCATCTGCGCCAAAGGTAGAATACTAATGTCAGGAATTCGTGAGGTCTGCCAAGCTCGACGACTAGGCGATTGCACTCCTAATACAGAATGTATTGCTAGCCACGGTTGCCTTGTTTGAGCAATTGCAGATTTAAATTGATCCGTTAAAAAATTAACAATGAGCCCGTGTCTGGCGGTGCCTAAACTCATCGCGACGAGTTCTCCATCGACCAGCTCATAACGAGTATCGGTGCCATCTTCATAAAAGAAATATTCTTCAAGGGTTAGCTTTTTAGTCGTGACTGTCATAAGGGTGCTCCGCATGATGAGGCTGTTATGCTTGTTCGATAGATTGAGCAGCGATCGCACCCAACTGCAACCCGGCGGGATAAGCTCCTTCTTCTTTAATGCGCTGAATCATCGTTTCAGGAATCGCAAAATTGAGCTGCTTGGCCACCGCCCGCACAATTTCACCGCGATCTAGCGTACCTGCGACTGCATCTGCTGGTGTCAGTACGGTGAGCTGATTGAGTCGCTGCGCTTCCATGAGCTGAATGGCCTCAGTCAGCGGCGTAAATTCGACAACGTGAGGAATCTCTAATAGCGGACGGGCGATGCTGTTCAGGGTCTGGTGGTTCCATTCGCTGCGCTCCACCTGGGTGAGATCTTCCAGTGAAACGCGGCCTCGATAACGTCCGTCTGAAGAAGCAAAGTATACCGGATCGGTTTTTTTGTCTTGCAGTAGGCACTCATTCGCAAACTGCTGCAAGGGCATATTGGCATCTAGAACGCGAAAGTTGCGGGTAATCGCATCGCTGGCTTTGAGCTTCGAGAGCCCTTCTTGCAAGTCGTTCATGCGGCTGTAGGTTTTGGCATTACGCAAAATGAAGAGGCCAATCAGCGCGGGCCACAGCAACCCAAAATCGCTGGTGACGAAAAAGCCGATCAGGCTGAGAGCGATCGCCGCGCCCCCAAAAACCTGCCCAGATTTTGCCGCCCAGCGCACACCCTTGGCGCGGCTATTAGTCGCTTTCCAAACTGCCGCTTTAAAGATTTGACCGCCGTCTAAGGGCAGTCCCGGAATTAGGTTAAACAGCGCCAGCACCAGGTTCGTCGTTGCGACACTGCCAATGACGGCACTGGCAATCGGCGGTAAATTGCCAAATTGACTCAGAGCGCCCAAAGCAAAAAAGAGTGCAAAGCTGACGGCAGGG
>QBMP01000007.1:35880-39253 GCA_003242115.1 Phormidesmis priestleyi | reverse complement strand
ACTTTCTTGGTCTCAATTATTAACCATGCGCTATGCCGTCTAATCCACTGGTGGAAAGAGATTTCCACTCCCATTTGACGGAACCAGTGCCTTAGCGGTGGCGATCGCAGCTATCAGCTATCAGCCCGCGATACAGGCCCAAACTCAGCCAATGCCAACCACAGCAGTTGCCAATGAATTTATTGGGGCTGCTCACCCGACCAGCGGAACGGCGCAAATCGTAGAAGAAAACGGTCAGCGCTATTTGGAATTTGACAGTGCCTTTAGCTCGCAAGCTGGGCCTGATTTGTTTGTGCTGCTACACGCTGAGTCAGTACCCAACTCTTATAGTCCCGATAAATACGTCAATTTGGGGCCGTTGCAGCAAGTGGCGGGCGCTCAGCGCTATGCGATTCCGGCAGATGTAGCCGTAAATGACTTTAAGTCAGCAGTGATTTGGTGCAGGCAGTTTGACGTAACCTTTGGCTATGCCACGCTGTAAGCGCATGGTTCGCTCAAAAGAATTTGAGATTCAGAAATGCTACAAAAGCAATAGGGTTTCAGGCTATTGACAAATGGTCAAAGACATAAATCTTTTCTTGCTATGTGACTGCTCAGATGGCGATAGGAAATCTTCAATCGATTTTACCCGCATGTAGTGTTTTCAGATTTTGGAGAACCACTTGAACAAATCAGCGAACCATGAGAATCAAGTTACGGACTATGCCGTCTAAAATAGAGCTATCAACCAATCAAATCAAAAATATGCGTCCAAACGTTGACGCCCAGAAGATAGAAAAACTGATGCAAATCCTGGGCCGAGAGGCTCAGGGTTCAGGCTGTATTTACTTTACAGGTGGTGCTAGTGCGCTACTGATTGGATGGCGTGGGTCTACAGTTGATGTTGATATTCGCCTAGATCCTGAACCCCCCGGCATTTTTCAAGCGATCGCCAAACTCAAGCAAGACCTGAACATCAATATCGAACTGGCTTCTCCACAGGATTTTTTACCTCCTCTTCCAGGATGGCGTGAGAGAAGTGTATTCATTGGCAAACAAGGTAAAATCTCCTTCTATCACTATGACTTTACAGCCCAAGCGCTCTCTAAGCTATCCAGGGGATTTGATCGTGATATTAAAGATGTTCAATCTATGTACGAACAGAGATTATTTTCCCTGAGAGAGTTGCATGATTGCTTTGAAGCGATTATACCTGAATTAATCCGGTTTCCCTCTCTTGACCCTGATCGACTAAAAAGCAAAGTTGAGAACTTCATTGAGCATTGTGAAAGTAATTTAGAGGAGGATCAGCCATGATTTTCGATGAGTTGCCAGGAACAGAGTTAATCTTACCTGGACTGGACGATCTTCACCGTGGCGAGGCTAATACTGTTGGGGCATTGTTAGTTGCGATCGCCTCAACACGCTTAATCGCAGCAGGCTTAGATTTTCCAAAGGATTGTTTAGCCCCAGAGCCAGAGTTGACCTTATATGCCCGTCTTCAGCATGAACGGGACGATGCTTACCTTTACTATAATGCTTTGCTGAATCGCCTCAATAGCTTTTGCAATGCACTTGAGTTCAGTGATAAATATAAGCAGTCTAACGACCCTGCTGCACTGGAACGAATTTAAACTACTGTTGAAAATACATAGCTTATCTGTGTTCGGTAAGCAGGAATGTTGGGCCGCTTCGTCTTATTACGATGGCTGTACTTGAAAGTGATCTGCTAAGATTGCGAAGTTTTCGCTATTGAGATTTTTCATGCAACCTCGTCTCCGCAGTGGAAAGCTTACAAAATGGAAAGATGAACGTGGATTTGGTTTCATTCAACCAGCGGATGGAAGTCAAGAAGTTTTTTTGCATATTTCTGAAGTCAAAGATGCAACTCGCCGTCCGCAGGAAAACGACACGATTTATTACCACTGCGTAGTTGACCCGGATGGCAAAGTTCGCGCTTTCAAGGCATTTATTTTAGGGGCAAGGAATAAATCAACATCTCTGAGTAACAGCACCAAATGGCCGAAGACAAGGACTTCAGGTTTTCCGGTAGTTGAGGTACTCTTGCTATCACTTCTACCTTTGGTTGGCGCTATCCATTTTACATGGATAACGCACAACCCTTTCCCCCTTGTTTTTTACCCGGTGGTGAGTTTAGTCACCTACGCCCTATACGCAGACGATAAATCTCGCGCGAAACAAAAAAACTGGCGAATTTCTGAGAAAACCCTACATCTGTCTGAAATTGCAGGTGGATGGATGGGCGGGTTTATCGCTCAGCGAATGCTGCACCACAAAAATCGGAAAGAGTCTTATCAAGTCGAGTTTTGGGCGATCGTTATTGTTCACTACATTGGGTGGCTGTTTTGGCTGTTTTTAGGAAGAAAGCTATGAGTCTAGCTCTTTTCAGTGTGAAGGTATTGAAATTTTGAGGGCAACAGAGTTTATGGCGTTGTTGTCATTACTCTAACGTTCCGTCAGTAGCCCAATAACCTTGCTGCATCGGAACGAGTTTATATCTTTGGTGCCGATCCAAAGGTTGATTCAAAGATTATCTGCGTCCGATGAGCGGGAGCGTTGGCCTAAAGGCGATAAAGTCAGACTGTTAAAGAAGTGATTTTATTGTCTTTTAGGGAGTTAGGTGATAGATGGTGATCAAAGGAACCACACGGCTTTTAGGGGTAATTGGCTATCCGGTGAAGCATTCGTTTTCGCCGCTGATGCACAATGCAGCGATCGCCCATCTCAACGAACAGGCTCACTCATCTGCTGATTTTGTCTATCTCCCTTTTCCCGTGCATCCCGATCGGCTCAAGGATGCGATCGCGGGCTTCAAAGCGATTGGCCTACGTGGGTTCAACATCACCATTCCCCACAAGCAAACGATTATGCCGCTGTTGGATAGCGTCAGTAAGGCGGCTCAAGCGATTGGAGCGGTGAATACGGTCTGGCGCGCTTCGGGTAATGATGACGCTGACGGCGAATTTCAATGGTGCGGCACGAATACCGACGTGACTGGTTTTTTGGCTCCTTTAAAGGCGCTTGGGCGAGATTGGACAGAGACAGCGGTGATAATTTTGGGCAATGGTGGCGCAGCTAGAGCGGTGGTGGCAGCTTGTCATGAGCTGGGCTGTGCCAAAATTTGGGTGGTGGGGCGATCGCGCCAAAAACTGTCGCAATTTGCTCAAAGCTGGGCGCATCTGCCAGAAATTGCCACTAAGCTCGTCATGCTGCCCCGCGATCAGCTCCTAGTTCAGGGGCCAAAAGCCGCCGCTTTGCTCGTGAATGCTACCCCAATTGGGATGCATCCTCAGGTAGATGCTTCGCCGCTGGGAGAGGATGAGATTGAGGCAATTATGAAGGGAGATGCGATCGCTTACGATCTGATCTACAC
>QBMP01000007.1:11222-35870 GCA_003242115.1 Phormidesmis priestleyi | reverse complement strand
ATCTACACACCGCGCCCAACTCGGTTTTTACAGCAGGCGGCGGCGCTTGGACTAACGCCCATAGACGGCCTAGAAATGCTCGTGCAGCAGGGCGCAGCCGCCTTGGAAATTTGGCTAGGCCAGCCTGCGCCAGTCGCTGTTATGCGTCAAGCATTGCTCAGCCATTTATCTAAATCATCGGGCTAATTTATCTACCTAAATACTCGCCCTAAATTATCTAGCTGAATGATCTGGCACAGCGGTAAGCTAAAGGAACGCCTAGCGCCCAATATCCCCCTTTAATGCTCCTGCTTACTATGAAGTTGCGTAACCGTTTTTCTGCTGTTAAGACGCTTTCCGTGTTGCTAGCGGCCTGCCTTTGCTTTTTTAGCTGGGTGCCTGCGGCCCATGCCCTTACCCAAATTACCCTAAAAGATTTGGTGGCTGAAGAGTGCCCCGCCGATGCGGCCTATGCCGAAAATTTGACGACGAGCGGATCTTCTCAGCAGGCGACCTGTTATTTGATTAAAGGCACAGCCATCAATAATTCTGGCAGAGATATTGTCGATGCCGATATTTTTGGGCGAATTTACGACGCGGAAGATAACCCGGTCATGAAAAATCGCTTTCGTCTAGGCGGCATTGAGTCGGTACCCGTCGGCGAAAGCCCCTTCGCAGTTAGAATTTCGGTGCCTTCGGTGCAGCCCACACCTTTACGGCTAGAAAAATTTAAAGCGTCCGGCTTTGCCAGCAAGGTAAGACGCTTTCAGGCTTGGGATCGCTCAATAGATGAGTAAAGCAGAACAGACAGCGTTGACGGGTAATCTGGCGAGTGCATCATCAAGAGGATTTTCCCCGCTGTTTCGCCACATTAGCAGCAACGATATCTCAATGACAGCTCCTGTGGAGACTCGGTACCCGACAGCAACGCTTTGGGGCAGATATGAAACGGAAGGAGACGCAGCGGTTTCATTTCTGTACCGCAGTTTGAATATTGTGCCTCAAGAGATAGCGAAAGAGGTGCAGTTCGAAGACATCCCATACCAGTCATCGTACTTGGCTATGCAAGAAAATTGGGGCGCTTACCAGCCATTCCTCATCAGCGTATCAATGCTCCTTCGAGAAAGAACTTTAGCGCAGTTACGCCATTCATCTTCCTCGGCGTCAAGGTTCTCGTTATATCGGATGTCAAAGCCATTCACTCGCTTTTGAGCGTCGATGTACTCATCGAGCTTTTCGTCAAGCGTCTCAACGTTATCAATCCAGGAGTCTTCGATGGTATCTGGCAGAGAGCCAAAGAGGTCAAAGCGATCTTTCATACGAGCTGAAAGGCGTTCGTAGATGTTTTCATCAACGGTGCCTTGGTAGACCAAGTTGAGCATGTCTACCGTGGGGCGCGTCTGGCCAAAGCGTTTAATGCGGCCAATCCGCTGCTCCAGGCGAGTTGGATTCCAAGGTAAATCGACATTGATGAGGGTACCAAGGCGCTGAAGGTTGAGCCCCTCACAGGCAGCATCGGTTGCGACCATAATACGGATAGCTTGGTCTTCTACCATTTTCTTCAGTGTTTCTCGTTTGGCTCTGTTTGGGTTTTCTGGCCCGCGAAACAGGGCGCTTTTATCTGCGCCAGCGTAGAGGCCAATAAGCTGATCGGGAAAAAGGGTTGCTAGATTTTCTGCGACCCAGGCGGCAGTGTCGTAATACTGACTAAAGATGATGCAACCGTGCTGAACCCAGTTTTCCTGAGCAAGGTAGTGTTTGACGGCCTTTAGCTTTGGGTCTTCTCCCTGCATTCCCTTCAGGGCATTGATCAGGTCATGAAGCGCTTCTTGCTCAGCGATCGCCAGGTCAATGTCTTGCATTGTCTCTTGTTCACTGTCGTCTTCAATCGCCTGTCGTTCTAGCAGCTTCTGAGCGGTATTCAACCCGGCTACACAGCTAGAGCAAAGGCGCTGAGTCACCAAATTTTTCATGAACCCACCGCCGCCGACTCGTCTGCCATAGGCGCGGCCAAAGGCTTGGGCAGCTTCATAGGCATTTTCAAACGCTTCGCTGGTTCTGAGTGCGCGTTGCTGAAACAGAACGGCAAAGGTATTCGGATCGCGGCTTTTTTCTGGGTTTGGATGAAGGTCTACACCTATCTTTCTCAAGGATTCCGGCGTCTTCTAGTACCTTTCGCTTACGCAGTACGACATGGCGGACAATGGGGTTATGGCGCTGAAAGAATCCCATATTTGATTTTTCGCTATCCATCAAATCTTCTAGGTCGTCACGGACAGCGCGGGGTAACGCTACAACCGGAGCAGCCGTATCAAAATCTCGGGGTTTGAGCCCTAATTCTCCACGAACTTCGTGAATGACTCGTCGGAAGTCGCTTTCGTTGGAGGACTCTAATGGCGGCAAGGGCGATCGCACATACCGCCAAGCCACTTCCATATCATCAATTTTCTCCTTTCCCGTCAATACTGGCACTACCTGTTCTGGGTAATGCCAGGGACTAAAGTCATTGCCCAAGACAAACCGACCATCGCCCTGGTGCAAAATTTTGAGCTGATCCCACAGATCGTCAACTTGAGTTTGCATCGGCGTGGCGGTGCCTAGCAGCACATGCTTAGAGCGACCAGCAGCGGCCAGCATAAACTGTAACAGCGCGTTAGGTTGGCCAGCGTCCTTGCCCATTCCTTGCTTAGTACGCGATTTATGCGACTCGTCCTGGATCAGGATTTCAAAATTCACCTGGCTCAGCAGCTCTCGCTCCCGAGTGGGCTGGACAATCAGGCCAGTTGAAATAATGCCAATGCGTAGCGGGCACCTCACGACGTTCTCGGGGCCAGTAGGCGAGATGGCTCTCTCTTCAGAGTCAAGCCAGACCTTTTGCCGCGATGACCAGCGGGCGCAGGGGAGCCCTAGCTTATCGAGCAGTTCCGTTTGCCACTGTTCGGTGAGGGAAGAAGGGGCAAAGATGACAATAGGGCGGCGGCGCGATCGCGCACCACGCTGGGCAATTTCTTGTTCGTTGATGAGTGTGAGCGTGAGGGCTGCCGTCGCTAAAGAAAGGGTTTTGCCAAGGCCCACCTCATCGGCGATCAGCAGTCTGACCACGCCATGCCAGCGTAGGTGCTTCATACATTCCGAAACAAAGGCTCGCTGCCAGGGCGATAGAGAAAGGCCCTCCCGGTACATAGGCGATTCGACCAGCGCAGCGGGAGCTAGACTCTCATCGTCAGGTTGCTCGCCTAGCTCAATTTCAATCCGATGAGCGCGACGGCCTACTTCCTGCACGACGGCTCTCGGCAGCGGTACGGCTTTTGCCCACAGCGCGTCAAATTCAGACTGTATCCAATCGACGCCTTCGGGGCTTTCGTCCGACCAGACGATTTCGTAATGGGCTTGCCATCCGGCTCTAGTTTCGTTCATGGAGCCCATGAAACCAATCCGGCGACCGTCATGCAGTTCAATCACGCCTGCTTTGCCGTGAACGAAGCCACAGAAGTCGTCGGGTGCGACTCGGATCGCATTGGGATGATTGCCCAGAAATTCGTAAAGCCATTTGTAGCGGGGTCTGTTCAGCAGCGATTCTGCTTCTACAGGCAGGTCGTTTAAGCGGCCTAGTAGCTTAGATTCCTGAATCTTGGCGACTTTAATATCTTCAGAACGAACATCGGAATTGCAAACGATCCGAACGTCTTCGATGCTATTAATGTATTCTCCGGCAATCTCAAACAGCGATGAGGTGAAGTAGCCTGCAATCCGGTGGTAGCGTCGGGCCTGCTTGAGGTACTTTGTGAGAATGGTGTGATCTAGGCGCTGAGTTCTGGAGGAAAAACGCTGAATTAAGGGAGAATTCATATCAGAGGTCGCAAGGTCTGAGATATTGATAGAATGGATACGATAAAACCTAGTGATAAGAGGGTAACAGCGTTCCCAAGTTTTAGAGCTATAAATGAGGTCGATTTGCTTGAAGAGAAAAAGAAAGCAAAAGAAAGGGAGGTAAAGTCATTGAATCAATCTTTATCTATGGTTAGCCTACTTGAGAAGCTTTCGGCGGTTGGCTTGAGCGCAAGCTACGTGCGTAGGGCGGGCTTGCCTAGCTGGTGGGATGATGAGCTAAATGAAATCCCGGCTGCGGTACTAGAAGGCGCGGCACATATCGCCCAGCGGCTGCATTTGGATTTGAGAAGCTTACTACAAAACGATTTAGCAGCCGAGTTCAAACCATTACTGCCAACTAAGTTCAAATATCATCATCAGCAAGCCTCAGATATTCCGTACGTTTCTTATCAAATAGCTTCGCGGATAGCCGAGCTAGTCGCTTCTAGCCTAAAACCACGACCTTTCATTCCTATTCCAACAGCAGTCAAGCAGGTTCGTCAGGATGTTGTGGCTCAGGGTTCTAAAGTGGATCTTGAGAGTTTGTTGGGCTATTGTTGGCAGTGCGGTATTGCAGTTGTGTATTTTAACGATTATCCGAAAGATACTCGTAAAATAACTGGCATGATTCAGTGGCAAGGCGATCGCCCAGTAATTTTGCTTAGCCATAAGTCTACGCATCCGGCTTGGTTAGCTTTTCATCTGGCGCATGAGCTAGGTCACTTGGCGTTGGGCCATGTAAAAACGGGGATTTTGATCGACGATGAAATTAACGAATCTGATGATGTAGAGGAAATAGCCGCGAATCGTTTTGCGGTTGAGCTGCTGGTAAACCAGTACGATAATTGCTTTCAAGGCTTATCTATTTATAACAATGGACAGCTAAGGGCGAAGATAGAAGAAAAGCTAAAAGCAGACCCTACAGTGGATGCTTGTGTTTTGGCGTTTAATTACGCTTGGCACGCTAAGAAGGCTGATTCTCAGAAGTTTGGGCTGGCGAAGAAAGCAGTACAAGAGCTGGGCTGTGAGGAGTCTGGCGATGCGATCATCCGCCGTTTTTTAGAAAATCACTTGGATTGGGAAAGTCTAGGCGACGACACTATAGATCATCTTGAGCGCATCCTGGGAGAATAGAGTTGACGGGCTGCCTTTACTGTATTGACAACGACATTATCAAAAAGCTAGCGACTTTTGAGCTATTTGAGGAAACGATAAAACTCTTTGAGGCGGCTCCTACTGAGATTAGAGTGCTTGCTACGGCAAAGTATAAGTTTCGAGGAGATTTGGCCAAGCTAGAGAAGGGTAGGCTCCGACAGCCCGAGGCCAAGTTGGTAAATTACAAGAGAACAATTGAGCTAGCTGAGACGTTGCCTCAAATTGACCAAGCTAGGGTAGATAGCGAGTTGTTAGAACAGCTTTGCACTTTTGAGGGCATAGATGCTGGCGAGGCTGTTTTGACGACATATGTTTCTCAGGTGCTGCAAAAAGACGAGGCCGGTGAGGCGTTTATACTGACTGGCGACAAGCGATATTTGAAAGCTTTGGCTGAAGTAGCGTTGCCAGAGCTACAAGCGTTATTTAAGAACAGATTTTGGTGCTTGGAACAGCTTATATTACGAGATATTTGTGAGTATGGGTTTGAAGCTGTGCGCGACAAGATTGTACCCGTGAGAGATTGTGATAAGGCTTGCAGGGCTGTTTTTGGTTCGGGCGATCGCGCTACAGAAAAGAACGTTATCGTGGCTATCGCTGGATACATTGAGACACTAAGAGCAGAAACGGGTGATTTGCTGCACGAGTATGCGGGTTAGCGATTGATTTCGACCTCTTTAAATGCCCTCGTTGCGAATGCGATCGCCCACAATTTCCGCTTTTTGGGCTTCTTCAGGACGGCGATCGCGCCACATATCCGCCAGGTAGTGAGCCATTGCCATCAAATGGCTGCGCTTCTGAAAGTAGGTGGCATCTAGGCTAGAGCGAATTTGACCGAGTACGACCTTGGGCTCTTTATCGTTCAGCAGTTCCTGAATGGCCATCAGCAGTTCGCTGAGGAGGGTGCCGCCCAGATCGCCGCTGGTCAGCTCGCGGGGTTTGAATTCTTTTGCACCTTTGAGTCTGGCTTTGTTGGCTTCTAGGGAGGCCATGAGGGGCTGATAGGCGACATTAAAGGCTTTAGAGAAGTTCTGGTAGTTATCGAGCTTGGCGGCTCCGGTCTTCTCGATGGCGACCATGCGCAGATAGAAGCGCTCGACGCCGGTTATTTCGCTCCAGGTGTCTGGGTTGAGTTCTTTGAGGCGTTCGGGAATGAGCAGGTTGTTGGCGATTTCGGAGGCGTATTCTACGATGTCGTCTACGACGGTGGTGTCGCCTTTTTGTCGGGGTTGGAGGGCGAGGCTGGTCATGTCGCGGCCATCGACTTCGGTGTATTGGGTGAGTACTTTTAGGGCGGCGGCGTAGCCTGCCATTTGCAGGTCGGAGTCGTTGAAGACCGATTCGCCGTGGGCCTGAGCGTCGTCGTTCAGGTTCATCATGGCTTCGATTTGGGCGGTGACTTCTTTGCGGATTTTGGGAAGCAATCTTTGCTTAAAGGTGGATGCTGTGGCGAGTCGTTTACGAAGCAACAAAGTGACGGTGCCCTGGACGTAGCCGCCTTGTTTGAGTTCGGAGGTGGTTTCGGTGGCGATGTACCAGGCGCTGACGACTTGGAGGCCAGCGGCCCAGAAGATGGAAACCATATCAGCCCAGACGCCTGTGTCTTGGTGGGTGAACATGACGCATTGCAGGCCGTTGTCGGGCATGTGGTGGGTCATGGCGCGGTAAGCTTCGACCATGCCGTGGCGGAAGGCTTCGCCGTCGCCTTTGATGGCTAGGGCGCGGCGGGAATCCCAAGTCCATTGGTCGAAGGGGGCGGGGGGATTTTTGCGGAGCCATGCGATGAAGAATTCTGTTATTTCTTCGTAGTTAATGGCATCGGCATACGGAGGATCTGTGATAAAAAAATCACAGGTATTAGACAAGTTGTGAGCTGGTATAGCGTGAACTTGTATGTTCTCTGATTCAAAATTAGCACCACCAGACGAACGAAAATCACGAAATAAAAAGGCTCCTTCAAACGAAGTAGAAGCTCTGACACCCCAATTCATTAAAGTATTTAAAGCTTGGTTAACGAAAACACGTAGTGGGATATCTTGAGCAGAAGTACTGCTCCATTGACAAAGCTTAGCTGAACGATCCAGCGTCTTAGCAAATGCAACTAACAATGCCGCTTGCTCTGAATTATTTTGCAAATGTTTCTTCAATGTTGCTAAATTCAGCAGTTGTCTTGGATGAAATAGGTGATGCCAGTATTGCCAGCCACGTTCGCGAATAGGTTGATCAGTGTTGTATCCTGATTCGATTGGCATATGGGGAATTATTCCTTTTCCTTGCCAAGATTCTATATTTTCTTTGAGTACTCGTTCAATCATCCTCTCTTTCTCTAAATCTATTTCAGAAACAGAGGCAAAAAAAGTTTCTTGCCGACGCTCTTTAAAAGATTCCTTAGTAATCCATTGAATACAATATAGGCGCTCCTGTAATATGTCTTCAGGATCAGGCTTAAAGTCTTCGTTACTCCATATTCTTAGTTTATTTCGACTATTACCATCTTCACTTTTAAAGTCCTCTCGAATCGTTTTTACAGACGTTTTATATATCTTTCCGTCTAGCTCGTAGACGAGATGACCATTTTGTATCGTGCCTTTTGAAGCTGCTTTCATTTCTTGTTTAGAGGCGTCTTCAATAATTTGAATTATGAAATTTTTATGATAGTAGTCGGGAATAAGTTTTGCACAAACTCTGTTATCACTCGAAACTACCCAACTCGGAGCCATCGGCACCATCCACCCCGTCTCAGGGCACCGCGTTTCCAAACAATACAAAAAAGCCTTCGCCCGATCCCCTCGCTCATTGTGCTCAATCCCCAGCTCAGTAATCTCCCGATCCACCGCTTCTGCAACTTCTCTCTGAGCCTTCTCAATCTCTTCTCTCTTTTCCGCACTCGCCCCAATAATATTCAGTGCCCCCCAAGTCAGCATACAAGCCACCGGATTCAAATCCGACGCATACACATCACACCCCAACCGCGCCGCCTCAAACGGAATCGAGCCACCCCCACAAAACGTATCCCCCACCCGTGGCCGATGCCCATAGCGCAACATTCCTAGCTGCTCCACCAGCTCCTCATGAGAATCCGCCTCCACGCCAAACCGTGCCAGGTGCCCATTCACCTCATCCCAAATTGGGCCATACAGCCCCTGCGGATCTAACTCCTCTGGCCTGCGACACAGCCTCACCTTCTCCGCATAGGGCAACCCCGCCAGCGCTAGCGCCAGCAGCGGCTGCTTCTGCTCATCCGCCAGCCCCCGCTTCCAGCGCAGCTTCAGCTTCGGATACGCAGCCCCATCCAAAGGAAATTCAAGCACCTCAATCTCGTCCGCATCGTAAAACTTATTCGTGTAGTCAAAAAAATCCCAGGGATTCGCCAACGTAATCCGCTCCGCAATCTCCCCCACCTTCAGCTTTGGCTCCCGCCGCCCAAAGGCCGCATCATCCATCGCCATCAACAGTTCAAAAATATGCAGATCCGCCTCCAGATCATCCGTCACCGGCAGCAAACAGCCCAGCACAATCGCCCGCACCATAATCAGCGGCTTGCGCCCCTTCCAATAAGACCCCAGCACCGTCAGCGTTTGCCCTGTATTTGCCTTACGCTCCTTCTGCGCCTCCGCCGACACCTTCTGCGCCGGAAACACTCGCTCTATCAGCGAGGGAGCATCTTTGAGAGCAAGCGGCGTTAAAGGCGTAGTCGGCATAGGGAAATAATGTATGAGGTGATTACTGAGTGATTACTGAGTGATTACTGAGTGATTACTGGGGGCGCAACGTAAAACTTTCGCAATGTGACGGTCTAAAAAGCCTGAAATCACGCTGATCGATAGTCAAAATCGCTGTGATATTAAGTCGTTCTGCGATCGCCATGACAATCGCATCCACAAAATCAACTTTGCTATCAGCATACTGCTCTAATATTTGAGCCGTTCGCTCAAGGTCTTGGGCTGACGCTTCAATCACTTCAAATCGACTAGCCGGTAGCCCCTTCAGAAATTCAACCACTGTAGAAATCCCAGCATCACGACCGATTAAGTAGGCGACTTCGACTAGCACCATCTGGGGCAGCAAAATTTGCGCGTACTGCTTATAGATAGGGGAAACATCGGCGTGCCTTTGATCAGAACGATTCATTAAAGCGACAACAAAGCCACTATCGGCTAAGACTCTTTCCATGTAAATCCAGAACTCGACTTAATTTCCTGCTCCAAGATTTCTTTGGAGCGCGTAGCTAAATCCACAGAGCCTGAGAAAAGACCCACTAAAGGATCTTCTGTATCCGATGAGGTCGGAGCAGGCACAGAAGCTGTCTGAAGCTTTTGGCTAGCTACCTGCATAAGTTGACTCGCCAGTTGAAGCTGATCTGGCAAACTCAACTTTTGAGCAGCGTTCAATAATTCTTGGACGGTCATAGTGCAAGCACCTCCATTTATTTAACAGGTTTCCATATTTCTCAGCTTAGAAGCTAAATCTAAGTCTGAAACAAAGGCAATGTTTCGTATTCGTCGTCCTTGACCTGTGCCTTCCGCGCCTCCAAAATCACCGGCTGCGGCGAATCGCCCAGCGCATACTTCAGCGCCATCCGCCAGCCTCGCCCTTTATCCTCCGGAGCCCCCACCGTAGAAGCCGTCATCCCAAACAGCCACCAGCGCTCCTCTGGACGCAACGCCAGCCAGTTCCGCAAAGCCGCCCCCACCTTCTCCTCTTCTAGCTCTTCAATCGCCCAAGCCAGCACACACAGCTCCTTACCCAGCAGCCGATCCACTCGGTTCTTGCCCACCTTCCACTGTCCCGCCTTCAGCTTATGCGCCTTCAGCCGCTCATTAAACATCCGCTTAACTGGGTTAGCGATCGCCGTCCAAACCGAACGCGGCAGCACCACGCGCTCTAGCAGCTCACTCTCACCGCCGTGAATGTGCATCCCCAAATCTTCAACGATCTGCACCGGCTGCTGAGTTCCCCGAGGAATCACCACCCAAAAATGATGCGGTGCAGCCGTCAGCGGTACGCCAAATCCCTGAGTCGCATGAGCCAGTTGAACAGCCTGCTTACTCGTTTTTTGGGGGCTCGTCTTTTTTAGCTCTTTGGCCATAGTCATTGGATCAGCATGTACTAGCGCCATCTCACTGCTCCACCGTATCGGGCGTTAGCTCAATCCCTGCCAGCTCAGCAAAGGCCTTGAGATCAAACCCAGTATCAAAAGCAGCACCATCCCGGATAGTTAACTGTACCAAAGCATCCGGCTCATCGAGATTTTCCCGTAGGGCAGCAATTACTTTTTCAAGAATAGTCGGCGTCACCGCGCGGTCATTAAACCGCACCTGCACCGCTTGCTCCCCTTCTCCCACATTGAGCGTAACGCCATTAAAAATAACGCCCTGACGCTCCTTGAAGGCCGCAATTAAGCCAAAGACCGCATTTGTCGTATCAAAACGGGACTTTCGATTTAGCTTGGCAGTCTTCGCGTCGTCGATCTCAGCGCGTTTGGTTCCCTTCTCAGCAATCGTGAAGGTTTCAGTCGCTTTCGCCTCTCCCGCACTGGCATACACCTGAAGCATGATACGCTCATCTGAAATGGTGAACGGCTCGTCGTAAACTCTGCCCTCACGCGGATTCGTCGCATCCGTCGTGTAGCGAATCTCAGCAGCAGGCGTGACCGCCAGCTCAACCTTACGATGGTCGGAATACTCATGCACCTGATAGCGCACTTTGAGCTTAGCCACCCACCGCTTGGGCTCGCCAGAAGCATGATTGCCCGTCGTGTCAAAGGCTCGGAAATAAAGCGTCGGCTCTTTCGTGCGAAAGGCATCTAAGTCATCCACCACCGGATCGGCATCACTGACCGCCGCCGTCGTTGCGTAATGCACCTTCGGACTTGGGCCAGCATGACTCGGCGTAATAGCCAGCACCGATTCATCGCTACGGGTATCTTCTTGACTCAAAACGTTGACGGCAGTTTTTTCTTTCGGGAACGGGCCTTTTTCAATCCAGCCATCGTTACCTTCTCGCCAGCGCCCCTGAGAAATCGCCTTCACCTTCAGCGACTCTAGCCCTTTAATGCCGGGTAGCCAGGGCCAAGCCGGATTGCTTTTTGCCCGTATTAGCACATCGCGCCAGGGCGTCCGGCGATCGCTCTGCGGCCAAAGGTCTTCTTCGGCCATCGCAAAATACTTCAATGGGTTGGCGTCAGCATCTACCGCCAGCTTTTCGTCACAGCGCATACTAGCCAGCATGTTTTCGAGTTGGGTTTCAACGCTATCTGCGCTGGTCTGCCCAAACTTCAGACCAGTCTCAATAGTGGCCGGTTGCAGACCCTCTTCAGAAGGATAAAACACCCGGTTGTAAGTGCCTTGCAGCGCCTGAATAAACGATCCTTCGGCTTCTTCTCTAGCATCTTGAGCCTGAGCATACAGCGGATCGCTAGAATTCAAGCCCCTGGCGATATTCTCAATGGCATACAGCTCCCGTAAGGCTTCCTCCACCCGACTTGCCATATGCGTGTCATTCCCGGAGAGCAGCAGTAGATTATTCTTTTCCGACACAGACTGATAAAACCGCTGAATATCCTCAGGCGGCACCCGATTATCAGGCGGAACCACTACCAAAATACGATGAGCGCTCAGCTTGATTTCATCAATCTCTGGCATCACCATCACCTCCTGATAGGCCCGCCGCGATCGCGCCTCTAGCTCTCCCTCCAGCCGATTTCTCAGCGCTTTATACACCTTCGGCTCCGGTAGCCCTTTCGCCTCGCGCTGAATCCGTTTAGTCAGGTTCTCCGTGTCTTTAAAGTAAAAAAGCTCACCCTCAGCATGGAGATACCAGGCGCTCTTACGCAGTCGCTCAAACGCCTGGGCAAACTCCTCCGGCTTCCGATTAGGCGCAGAAAGGTACTCAATTACTTCCTCCCGACGCAGCCCCATGTGACCCTTCACAGCTAAGGAAAGTGACGCCGAAAGAATCATTGCCGCCACCTGAGAAGCCGCATCACTATTCAGATTGGCGTCAATATCTTCAGCATGGGCATTGCCATTGTCGGCAATATCCATCGTGATCGCCGGTCGCAACGCCCGGTTGATATCAGTGACCTCATTCATCACCTGAGCGTCATTCAAATCCAGGTGCTGAGTACCCACTAAAAAGACATCGTTATGATCTCGCTGCCACACCGAGCGCACCACCCGCGCCGCAAACTGCAATAGCCCCCGCGTCTCCCGAAAATCTGGGTTGTCCTTAAACAGCGCCACCAAGTGCTTAAACGACGGATGAAACGGATAGGTCGCCCGAATTTCATCGGCAATTTGCTCCAGACTGCGAGCGGTCAAATAGCCGCTATCTTCTGCCAGCTTCACCTGCGCAGCATAGGCTTCAGCCACCTCATCAATTTCCTCGTCTGTCGGCATTGACGAAAACAGGCGCTTGCGCAAAATGGAGTAAACTTCGCTGCCTTCTAAGGAAACGGGCGTAATCTTCTTGGCTTGCCGGGAGGCTTCTCGCTGCACATCGGCCACGAGCTTATTTACTTCTTTAACCTGCTCGCGGTAGCTATCCGATAGGTTGGCTAGCACCACACAGCAGCGCGGCAGCTCCAGCGCAGCGACGAATAAATTGGACAGTGCCCTGGTGAGCACATCTACCATCGAGCCCTTACCCACTGGCATCGTTCGTGCTTCAAGGAAGTAAGGGGGCAACTCATCGAATAAAATCAGCGTCGGGCGATCGCCAATCATTTCTTTCCAGTGCTCTTTGCCGGGTGCCTTGGGGCCATTCTGCCAGAACGGGCGCATCGCCTCTTCCGCCCCGATCTGCTTAGCGATTTCACCCCATAGGTAATGGTCTGGACTGTCTCGACCGTCGAATATGGCGATCTGGGCCTGCGTGTCATCTAGTCGCTGAATGACATCTGAAGGTAAGACGTGCGATCGCGCAGACGGATATTTAGCCAGCAGTCCCAAAGCGCACATCAGGTGAGTTTTACCGCCACCCATCGCTTGGGCCAGTTCAAATAGAGCCTGATCCGTCTGCCCCGACAGCCGCAGCAGTCCCTCGCGCAGCAGTTCCTCCATCCCTCTAGTCAGATAGCTCTTCTCAAAAAAAGCCTGACCCTCGTCTTGAGAGTCAATCATCTGAGCCAAACTCTCAACCCCGCCCGCCACCTGATAATCCAAGGTAGATGGGTGAATTTTGCAGCCGTCTTTGACCGTCTTCAACATATATTGCTTCTCTTTGACATACTCCCGCCGCTGAAAGCGGGGGATTCTCTGGGGAACCGAACCGCATAGCGTGGAATTGTGACATAAAGTGTCACTGTACAAGAGTCGAAGCGGGTGGGGGGAATCGAACCCCCATCATTAGCTTGGAAGGCTAGGGTTTTACCACTAAACTACACCCGCATAGGCTATTAGTTAATCTATAGCTTAGACACCTTATCATGTTTTGAGCTGAGTGCATATGGGTCAATGCAGGTAAATGTAGGCATGTGCGGTTTTTATGGCGCTGTGTCGGGTTGAGATTCGATGACGTCTAGGGTGAGCAGCAGGCTGTCATCTAAGATGGGTGTGCCGTCGGAGACAGCCGCCAAGAAGGTAAATCCGGCTGAGCGAATCAGACAGGCTATAGCTTCTTCATTGGCAAGGCTGAGCGAACTACCGCCTTGCGTCTGTAGGGTCAGTGTCCGAATGCTGCTATCGGTATCTATGGCGACTCGATAGGTCAGTGGCCCCAAAGGCCCAGCCGAAAAATCAACGCGATCGCACCCCACTCGCTCAGGTTCTAGAGCGATCGCGGCCATACTACTCAGCAACTGTGGCGGCTGATCTTTTACATCTTGCACTACGTCGAGGCGAGTGCCAGTGACTCGCAAAGCAGCGACTTGCACCGTAGTGGATGTGCCCTCAGAACCGGGTGGTTGCAGTGGCCCGCTGCCTGAAAGGGAGGTAAGAGCGTCGCCTGAGCCGTCGCCTGAACTATCATCTGAAGCGTCATTTGAAGCGTCAGATGATCCGTCACCTGAGTCGCGGCTTGAACTGGTGCCTGAACCGCTGCCTGAACCGCTGTCTGAACTGGGTTCTGTTCCTGTTGGGGGTTGGCTTGGTCTAGTTGGGCGTCCAGAATTTGAAGGAGGTGTTGGGTCAGGAGAAGTTGTAGGGTCGGAAGTTGCCGGGTCGGAAGTCGCAGGGTCGGTGTTGCGATTGGGTGCAGGGCTATTCGCAGGGGCTTGAGTACTGAATGAGTTTGGGTCGGTAGGTAGGCTCGGATCGCTATTGGGGACAGCGGGCGGATTGGTAGCGGTATCGATATCGGTATCAGTCTCCGGTTGGGCTGTGGAGGTTGCTGCTGCTGAAAGGCGATCGCTGTCGGCGTTCTCAATTGGTTTGCCACTGACTGGATCTACCGTCACTAGCTCAATCGGCACCGCTGATACAGCGGCGGTGGAAGGCTCCATCAGCCGGAGCACGTAGGGTAAGCTGAGTCCCAGCAAGCCGATATGAACCAGCACTGAAAGTCCGCCTAAAATGAACCAGAGGCGTTTGGATTCAGGGTGTTGCCAGGTTTGTAAGGGAGAAACCATTGCTGAGGTGAGCCGTCTTGGGAAGAACTTTAGATAGGACTTTAGTAATCAGCGTTTAGTAGCCAGCTATAGACTTCGGCCAGATCGTTGACTTGGTAGTGAGCGTTGAGGCCGCTAGGGTTGGGCAATGCCCAAATATCTGTCCCTTGCCAGGGTGGCTGAGGGCCAATTTTAGCCTTGGGCTGAGTGAAGGCAATGCGATAGGCGCTGATGCCCAGAAAGGCGAGGCATTTGGGCTGATATTTTTGAATTTTGTTGGCTAATAGTTTTTGACCGGCTTGAATTTCTGCTTTGCTCAGTTCATCGGCGCGGGCAGTAGCGCGAGGGGCCATGTTCGTGATGCCGTAGCCGAGATCGGGCAGTGAGCCATCTTCGCTGGGATGGTATAGCCGAGGGGTGAAGCCTGCCTGATGAATGGCTTTCCAAAAGCGGTTGCCCGGTCTGCCGAAGTGGTGACCGACAACGACGCTGTAAAGGCTGGGATTGATGCCGCAAAAGAGCACTTTGAGGTTGGGGGCAATAATGTCGGGCATGGTTTGGCCGTGGGCGGCGGCCAGCTGTTCTTTGGTGGGGCCTTTGGGCATGGGGGCGATCGCACTAGCTGATGGGTTGATTATGACAGGGTATTTGGTGGGGTATCTGGTTGAGTATTTATTTGGACATTTATTTAGAGGTGCTTGGGTGGGGCTGTTTCTACAGCAGACGGGGATTTATGATGAGGGGGTGTTTATGACTATCTTATTCGGGCCGAGGGCAGCGCAATCGCATTATGAAATCCACGCTAAATGACTTAAAGAATCGGGTGCAGGCTGCGTTGGCAGGGGCTTTTGGCGCTGACTATAGAGATCACGATCCGCTGCTGGTGAGTACAAATAATCCTAAGTTTGGTGACTATCAGGCTAATGTAGCGATGTCTTTGGCTAAGCCGCTGAAAAGTAATCCGAGAGCGATCGCGACTCAAATCGCCGAGCATCTAAAGGTTTCTGATATTTGCGAACCGCCTTCGATTGCGGGGCCAGGATTTATTAACTTTAAGCTGAAAACTGAGTATTTAGAAGCGCAGCTAGAGAGTATGCATAGCAGCGACCGCCTCGGCATTGCCACAGCCGAACCGCCTCAAAAAATTATTGTTGATTATCCTAGCCCCAACATTGCCAAAGAAATGCATGTTGGGCATTTGCGTCCTGCCGTCATTGGCGAGTGCCTTGCCAGAGTGGTGGAGTTTCTGGGTCACGATGTGCAAAAAGTCAGCCATATTGGTGACTGGGGAACGCCGTTCGGAATGTTGATTGCCTACCTGCAAGAAGCCTATCCTGATCCCCAAGCAGCGGCTGAAGCCTCGACTTCAGGCGAACTCGCAACTTTTTACCGACAGGCCAAAAAACGATTTGATGAAGATGAAGTCTTTAAAGAGAATGCTCGTCAGGCGGTGGTGAAACTACAGGCTGGTGATACTGAAGTGTTAGAAGCCTGGAAGCGGGTGTGTCAGCTCTCGAAGCGTTCTTACCGAAAAATCTACGACCTGTTGAGTATTTCTCAAGATATTGTAGATAGAGGAGAGTCTTTTTATAATCCGTTTTTGCCTGCGGTGATTACCGACCTGAAAGAAACTGGACTGTTGGTAGAAGATAACGGGGCGCAGTGTGTTTTTTTAGAAGGTTTTACTAATAAAGACGGCGAGGCGCTGCCAATGATTGTGCAAAAGTCCAACGGTGGCTACAACTATTCCACGACAGATTTGGCAGCGCTTCGCTACCGGATTAATGAAGATCAGGCAGATCGAATTATTTACAGTACCGACGCGGGGCAATCCAATCACTTTGCGCAGATTTTTCAGGTGGCAAGAAGGGCAAGCTGGGTACCGGAGAACGTGGATTTGAGCTATGCGCCTTTTGGCTTGGTGCTGGGTGAAGATGGCAAGCGGCTGAAGTCTCGTTCGGGTGAGGCGGTGCCTTTAAAGGAGCTGTTGGATGAAGCGATCGCCCGCACCCGCACCGATGTTGAAAACCGTCTAACCGCAGAAGAAAGAACAGAATCTGACGCATTTATTCAAAACGTTGCCGAAAAAGTGGGCATTGGCGCAGTCAAATACGCCGACTTGAGTCAAAACCGCGTCAGCGACTACACCTTCAGCTACGATAGAATGCTGGATCTCAAAGGCAATACTGCGCCTTATATGCTGTATGCCTATGTGCGGGTGCGCGGCATTAGCCGCAAGGGCGAGGTGGATTTTGCTCAGCTAGATGCGCAGATGAAGCTCACGGAAGAGAGTGAGTTTATCCTGGCAAAGCACCTGCTGCAAATGGATTTGGTGCTAGATGACGTTGAAAGAGAACTTTTGCCAAACCGGCTCTGTCAGTATTTATTTGAGCTGAGTCAAAAGTTCAATCAGTTTTATGATCGCTGCCCGGTGCTGCAAGCCCCAGAACCCATTCGCACTTCTCGGCTGGTGATGTGTGATTTGACGGCGCGATCGCTCAAGCTCGGCCTGTTTTTGCTCGGTATCGATGTGCTAGAGCGCATGTAATCAGCCATATATCTGCAAAACAACAAACAACAGGCTAAAGCCCAACAGGTAAGCAAAGCCCACGATGGCCAAGCGTGAAAGCCACAGCGGCGGCTGATCGGCTTCGTTGAGGGTGCGGATGCTGCGCATGTTGAGCCATGCGTATAGAGGCGCGCAGGTGAAAGCAATGATGGTAATGGTATCGATTAAGGGTTCAAAGCCAGCGGTGAAGGCGCTCAGAAGGATGGCCGCTAAGCCGATTAGCGTCAGTGCTATGAGCTGTCGAATGGGTAAAAGGCTGTTTTGAGTGCTGGGAAATAGCTCATGCAAACCGGCTTCTAAGGTGCGCGGGAAAGCATCGACGACTGTGAACGTAGTTGAGAAAATGGCCGCGATCGCACAAATCCCAATCACCGGCTCTGCCCAAGCGCCAATATAGCTCGTATACATGCCCACTAATTGCCCCGCAAACGCCGCCGGTTCATTTGCTAGCCCCTGATCTGGCAGCGTCAGCGTCCCCAAAATCAAAAACAAACAGGCCAGCATCACCGTCAGCCCATAGCCCACATTAAAATCAAATCTCGCCTCAGCCAAAGAGATGGCCTCACCTTTTTCTTGACTCGCGGCCTGCACCCACAGCGACTGCCACACCGAAAGCTCTAATCCACCGGGCATCCAGCCCATAAAGGCAATCACAAACGGCACCGCCGACCAAGTGAAAATAGAGCCGCGAACAGGTTCAATCGCCAATTCAGTCGCCAATTCAGTCACCAATTGAGTGGTCTCAACCGCGCCTTCTATCATTACGGCCGTTCCCACCGTCCTCAACACAGCCATCACCACCGCGCCTACCGTCGCCACCGTCAGCAAAATCACACAGACCTTGGTAATTTGCTCAAACAATCGGTAGCGCCCCACTGCAATCAGTGCCCAGCACAGCAGCAAGACCCCGACTGCCAGCGCTGTCACCGGCACCTGCGGCAGCCACAGATACTGCACCAGCATCGCCGCGACAAACGCATCTACCGCAAAGCTACCCACCGCGCTCACTAGGCTAATAGCCAAAAACGGCATAAAAAACCGCTTACCCTGCTGCCGATACGCCTGAATCAGAGTCTGGCCCGAAACCGCCGCGTACCGATGACCGTATTCATAAAACGGGTACTTCATCAGGTTAGCAAGCAGCA
Organism: Phormidesmis priestleyi; assembly: GCA_003242115.1. Lineage (GTDB taxonomy): Bacteria > Cyanobacteriota > Cyanobacteriia > Phormidesmidales > Phormidesmidaceae > Phormidesmis > Phormidesmis priestleyi_A. Next base: position 17,608 of record QBMP01000007.1, on the reverse strand, counting down.
CAAATACCAACGCGCCCCAGCCATATAGCGCCCCAGCCCTTGTGCTTTGCACCAGGTGAGAGACGCCAACCGCCGCGCCCGCCATCAGGAGCCCAGGGCCGAGTTGGGAGAGCGATCGCACCCACGAAGGCCGCTGCCAGTTGTCTTCTATATTCACCAAAATATATTCACCAAAATATATTCACCAAACAGCCAAGCCAATAATTTTTGATACCGAGAAATACGTTAAATTCTTTAAAGACTGTAGCGCCTTTACCCCCATGAATTTGCTGATCATCCCTGGTTTATTGCTGTCACTGCTGGTTGCTGGCGCAGTGGCCTACCTGATAACTGCTCGCCGCTACAACTCAGCCAACTCCGTAGCCACCTCATACGATGAATGGACACAAGACGGTATTTTGGAATTTTATTGGGGTGAGCACATTCATCTGGGCCATTATGGATCGCCCGCTAGGCCAAAGGACTTTCGGCAGGCGAAATACGATTTTGTGCATGAAATGGTGCGATGGGGCGGCTTGGATCGCTGCCCTCCAGGGGCGACGCTGCTCGATGTCGGTTGCGGGATTGGCGGCAGCAGCCGAGTGCTGGCTAAAGACTATGGCTTTGAAGTAACGGCTGTGACCATTAGCCCGGGGCAAGTCGCTAGAGCCAGTGCCCTTACGCCAGCAGGCATGAGCGCCAAATTTATGGTCGATGACGCGATGGCGCTGTCCTTTCCAGACGCAAGTTTTGATGTGGTGTGGTCGCTAGAAGCAGGGCCGCATATGCCTGATAAAGCCGTATTTGCCAGAGAATTACTGCGGGTGCTAAAGCCAGGAGGGCGGCTAGTCGTCGGGGATTGGAACCAGCGCGATGATCGCTATCAGCCTCTGAACTTTTGGGAAAAGCCGGTCATGCAGCAACTGCTCGATCAGTGGTCGCATCCAAAATTTTCTAGTATTGAGGGCTTTTCTGAGCTGCTAGAAGCCACTGGCATGACCCGATGCCGAGTAGAAACAGCGGACTGGTCGCAAGAGACCCTCCCTTCCTGGTTAGATTCGATTTGGCAAGGCATCATTCGCCCGCAAGGATTGGTCAAGTTCGGCTTTTCTGGCTTCATTAAATCTGTGCGAGAAGTGCCGACGCTGCTGTTGATGCGCTTAGCGTTTGGCAGTGGCCTTTGTCGGTTTGGAATGTTTAAAGCCGTGCGGGCTAGCGATGCGGCCAGCGCTTTAGGGCATCGCTGAAGGCTTCTAACCGGCCTTTATTCATTGAATTTGGCCATCCTTGGTGCAAGCCCTCTGAAAATTTATTGTCTGAAAATTTATTGAAAGATCAATAAAGCAAGTGTGATTGCACAGATGTCCCGCGCCAAGGGCTGATTTAGAAGAGATTACAGAGCTTGGGCATTGCTTGGCTTAGGCAGCGTAAAGTAAAATGAGCTACCTTGTCCGTGGACGCTTTTGACCCAGATGCGGCCCTCATGCTGTTGCACAATGCCGCGACAGATTGCCAAGCCTAAGCCAGTGCCACCGCGCTCGCGTGCATCGGAAGTATCAACTTGTTGAAAGCGCTCAAAAATAGTCTCTAGCTTATCGCTAGGAATGCCTCGACCATAGTCTTTGACCAAAAATTCGACTTTGTTGCTGCGCGCTTTCATTTCTCGAACTTTTATCAATACCGCCGCTCCTCGCGGTGAAAATTTAATGGCATTGCTCAATAGATTGGTCAGCGCCTGCATAATTTGATCAGGGTCAGCCCAGACCTCTAGGTTTTGAGGCGTAGATGGATCAGGCGTAGATGGATCAAGATAGGTTTTCTCTGCCAGAGAATCTGATGAGCTGATGCCAACAGTCAGCGTAATACCATACTCGCTAGCCATCGACTGCATAGCCTGAGTAGCATTTTTAATCAGCTCTAAGGCTGAACATCGCACGGGTATTATGTTCACTCGGCCAGCGCTCATTTTCTCCAAATCCAGCACGTCATTGATCAGTCGGGTCAGCCTTTCTGTGTTGTTGAGGGCAATGTCAATAAGATTTTGGCCCTGCATTCCTAGCTGACCGAGCCTGCCAGTAGAAAGCAGCTTTAGTGAGCCATGAATAGACGTTAGCGGGGTGCGCAGTTCGTGACTGACCACTGAAACAAACTCGTCTTTGAGATGTTCGGCGGCTTTGCTAGTGCTAATATCACTAATCAAGCTAAACAGCCCCTGCACCCGATTCTCCTGGACGTCCGGAATATAGCTAATGCTGGCCCACAGCCGCTGCCCACCGCTGAGCATCATTTCCGCTTCGTAAGTTACCTTCTCGCCCGCTAGTGCCTGCTCCAAATAAGGCAGCATCTGCTGATACACCTGCGGAGACACAATATCGGTGACCTGTTTGCCTTTAATCTGTTGGTAGGGAATGTCGTACCAAGTTTCGTAGGCGTAGTTGTTAAAGCGATAGCGATGATAGGTGTCAATGTAGCTCACGAGCGCTGGTAGAGCATTGGTAATCAGCCGTAGCTGTTTCTCGCTGCGGCGCATGGCGCGTTCACTTTTTTGGCGCTCTCGCATTTCTTGCCGAAGCTGTTGGTTAATCGCGGTGAGTTCGGCGGTGCGCGCTTCTACCAATTCTTCTAAATGACCCAACAGTTCGGCCTGGTTAATTGCAACGCCAATCTGGCTGGCAAGCTGCTGCATGAGATCAATTTCGAGCGGGCTCCAGCGCCGAGACTGGTCGCACTGATGAGCAATCAGCAGCCCCCAAAAGCTATCGGCATGGCGATTGGCAAGCGTCTTTTGACGGCTGTGGCAGGTGTCAACTTTAACCGCTGTCTGAGTCAAAATCGGCACCACCAGTTCTGATTTGACGGCGAGGTCATTGAGAATATCAACAATTGCCGGAGAAATGCCCAGTCCTGACATCGTATCAATGACAGAAATAGACTGCTGTCGATAGTGATCAATATAGGTGGCGCTCAGCAATGGGTGATGCGTTAAAGCTGGGGGTAGTAAAGCGCTAGAGACGCTGATCTCGCTATTGTATTGAGCATATTGAGCCTGAGGAAACAGACTGTGCGCTGGATCGGTGACCGCTTCGGCGGCAGCATTCGCCGAGCACTGAACGGCATCTGCGGGCAAATTGGAGAAAAATTCTAAAGGAGCATCGGGCGGTAGGGCTTGCAAAATGAGGACGCGATCGCACCCTAACAGCGCCTGCACCTCACTGACCGTCGTTTGCAAAATCTCTTTTATGTCTGAAGCTTGCGCAACTTCGCGGGTAATTTCAGCCAGTAAATGGCTCTGGCGATACTGCCCTTCCAACTGCCGCTGACTCTTATGCTGCTCTGTGACATCAATGCCTGAAGAAATCACAAATTCTACGCTGCCCTGAGCATTCGCTAGCACTGTATTAGACCAAGCAATCACCAGCTTTTCACCGCCCTTGCCCAGCCAAGTCGTGCGCGAGTAGGTGTTCGTCTGCCCGCCTACCAGTCGGTCAAAAATGCCTCGCATCGCCAGCCGCTCTTCCGGAGCCAGCAAAAAATCCCAGGCCCGATGCCCCCGTACTTCTGACTCTGCGTAGCCAGTCATCGTTTCGCAGGTGCGGTTGAAGCGCTGAATTTCACCCTGACGATTGAAAACCACAATCAGCGTGCCTGCGGTATCGAGAATGGCTTCTGGTTCTAAAATGGTTTCTGTTTCTAAATTAGGAAGCCCCATTTCAGACAGGTCGCTCATGATGGTGTCTATTTGTCATCGTATCCTTTGCGAAAATGCACGGATCTTCATAATTTACTCAGATTTGGTTGCTATTGTAAGGACCGTAGAAACACGCAAACCTATGCAATACCTCTATTACTTCGCTAATACGAGCTTAGTTGTACGCCTTTTGACCTATTTGGCAAAGCAGGTGCCTTTTAATTTAGAGTCGGTTACGGTGATTTATCTCGTTGATCGATGGGTCATGCGCATTAAGCTCAAAACACTTTTGCCGCATAAGCAGCATCTCAACTTTAAGTCATTTCTCAATGAAAATGGCTATGAGTACACGCCAGCGACTGTTATCACGCAGGCACTATGTGGGCTCGACCAAGGTTTGTGTGCCACTGAGGTGATGAATCGACATCATGTGGTGGTGGTTTCTCACGGAGCCCTTAACCCTGCCGATATTGAAGATTTTCGCGTGACTTTTGTGCGCGGGCTAGGATATTGTCCGCCTAGCTTGGTCTGAGTACCTAAGCCTGAGTAATTAAATCTGAGCAACTAAGCCTGAGTGATCCGCACTAGCTGATTGCGCAGGCGAAGGGCTAGTTCGGCGGGAGCGATCGCTTTGTTAACAAAATCGTCTGCCCCTGCTTGAAAAGCCTCTAGGCGTAAATGGTTTTCTTGATGCGCGGTTAAAAATAAAATCGGTAGATTCTGAAAGCGAGTGTCGGCTCTGAGCACCCGGCATAGCTCAATTCCGGTCATTTCAGGCATTTCGATATCTAAAACCAGGATGTCGGCTAAAGATGACTCGGCGGCAGGCAAATCTGAGAGCCATTGCCAGAGCGATCGCACTGTTTCAAAGGTTCTAATATCAAAGCCCCAAGGCTCCAGGCTGGTTTTGAGCAAGCTCAGCAGTTGCGGATCGTCATCGGCGATCGCGACTTTAATCTGATTTGTCCCGGCTTTTAGAATGCTGGCAGCAGCGGCCATAATTTGGTCAGGGTGAGCTTGGCGATCGCCCACCAAAGCCACCCCATGCTGCACCAAATTCAGGCGATCGCTCAACGAAATCTGATGCTCTAGCGCCACGACAGGCGAACCATAGGTCTGCTTGATTTGCCGAATCAGATCTAAAAAAGGCTCAGCAGTCGTCGGCACATCGAGCAGAACCAAATCTGGCGTTCTCATTGATAGCGACAGTACCTCTGCTAGCTCTGAAGCGGCCACCACCTGAGCCTGAAAATGCGATTCGACTGCCGACCGAGAAAGCTGCTGGCTCAAGCGTTCATCTTCACTGACGATCAGCAGTAAAGGTGCCCCCGACTGCACTGAAGCAAAAATTAAAGTAGTCGCCGTCTGCACCGTCGCCTGTTCCATGCTTTCGCGAAGCTGCTTCACCAGTTGCACAAAGGCTTCTGGTGCGAGGTTAGATTCGGGATTGGATTTAGGATTGGGTTCGAGATCAGATGATGCGATTCTCTTGGAAGGCTCCGCGATCGCCCGCAAATGAGCTTCTATCTTCCGAGCAATGTTTGACCCCTCAGGAATCCCAAAGCAACCCATCGATCCCGCTAGCTTATGCGCATTCATTTGGCTACAAGAATGCAAATCGGCGGCTAAAGCCCCGGACAGCAGTGCCGCCGCTGCCGCCTCAACTGTCTCAATTTGCGCACTCGCAGCCATCAAATAGCGCTCACAGGCTTGGGAAATCGCGTCACGTCTGCTCTCCATCATCGCCTGAGTTTCCGCCTGCCCAAGCGGTATTGCCGCCGCTGGTTTGACAGGCGGGGGCGCAGGCCATAACCGACTCCAAGGCGCAGCCGACTCGGCAATTGTTTCTGACGGATCACTTGTCTCTTGATCTATTGCCACCGATTTTACGGCTACTGCACCTGCTGCTGGCGCTAAACCTTGAGCTAAGTCATCCGCAACAGGCGCTTCAACAGTCAGCATCTCAGCCAGATTCTCGTTCAGCCGGTAGCCCAATCCATACACCGTTTTCACCAAATCTTTCGGTGCACCCGCTAGCTTGAGCTTGCGCCTTAGCCCTTTGACATGCGTCCGAATCGCATCCTCTCCCGGCGGATCCTCAAAAGACCACAGATCATCCATAATGCTGCTCAAGCTATACACCCGGTGCGGATGCCGCAAAAACAGCTCCATCATCGCAAATTCTTTCGGCGTCAGCCGCAGCGGCTGATGATGATAGCTGACCTCATAAGTATTCGGATCTAGCGCCAGCGCCCCCCAATGCAAAATCGGCGGCAGCCCTTGAGAGTCGCGGCGCAGCAATGCCCGAATCCTGGCACAAAGCTCATCAAATGAAACCGGCTTAACAATATAATCATCGGCTCCGGCATCCAACGCCTCGACCTTTTCAGCCGTACTCTCTTTAGCCGTTAAGATCATCACCGGACTACGGTAGCCCGCCGAGCGAAACTGCCGACAAAACTTAATGCCATCGCCATCGGGCAGCATCAAATCCAGTACCATCAAGTCATAGTTAAAGAGATCTAAATAGCTGCGGGCACTAGCGCCATCCGTCGCAATATCGACCGCATAGCGCTGATGAATCAATCGCTGGCTCAGCGACTCCATTAAAGCTTCATCATCATCTACTAGCAAAATGCGCATAGCTATAGCTGAGTGGCAACCCTCACGGGCAACCGTTACTTCCTCATAATAAGGAGTAACCTGTCATTGCGAACAA
>QBMP01000007.1:0-11212 GCA_003242115.1 Phormidesmis priestleyi | reverse complement strand
GTCCCGGCAGCGGCTGACACTGCGGGCAGTAATAGATTCGCCGATTGCTCACCATTTCTTTCACAATCGGTGTCGCACATACATAGCAAGGCTGGCCGCTCCGGCCAAACACCCAATAGCGATAGTCCCGGTACTGAGCCCCTTTTGCCTTCAGCGCATTCGCCAAGTCCAAATCATTGGTCACCCCTTTGTATTTGTACGATTGATCAGCCACCAAAATAGACGCTTCTGCCAGCGCCAGTAGCTGCTGCTCGGTGCAGTCAAGGGGGCGCAACTGCGGATGAAGCTTCGCGACAAACAAAATTTCGCTGCGCAGATAGTTACCAATCCCTGCCAAAAAATGCTGATCCAAATAGAGCGTCGCCAACCGGCGGCGAACCTGCTTTTTAGCCTGCAAAGCCAACAGTAGCTGCTCTGGCTTTAGCCCTTTTTGCAGCACATCCGGCCCCAGCTTACTCAAAAAAGGATGGCGCTCAATCTCTTCAGGGCTGCTCAGGATTTGAATATCTGAAGCGCTATACAGCAGCGCTGATTTCTGGGCATTGTGAACTGCAAAGCGCAGCTGTCGGTTCGTTTCTGGCAAATCATGCGCCTTACGCACCATCCATTTACCATAGAGCTGATTGTGGCTATACACGCTCAGCCCATTGTCAAAATGGGTCAGCATCGCCTTGCCCCTCGTTTCTACCTGTGTAACCCGGCAACCCGTCAAATCGGCTTCAAAGGGCTTGAGATGCTCAAAGGCAAAAAAAACGTCCGTCACCGGATAGGGCTTCAGCGCTTTTTCAATTTTGTCAGCGGCAATGCGGATTTCGGGGCCTTCGGGCATAGGTTGCAGTCGCAGCGCCGTCAACAAAGCGCCGGATAGAAAAAAATTACAAAAGAGCTATTTTGCAGCGAATCTGATAAGTCAGTACGTTATTGTGATTCATAACACCCCAGAAAATCAAGGTCTGCGAGTACGCTCAGCCCTAATTTCCTGCCTGTTTCCTGCTTCAAAGAATCGCCTTAAATCATGACCTCAGCCTATTCCTCGGCTCATTCCTCGGCCTCGGCCCACGCCAAAGCCAGACCCCTCAAGCCCGGTGCAGCCAAGCCTGCCAAAGAGCGATGCAGTGAGTGCGGTCTGTGCGATACGTCTTACATTCACTATGTCAAAGACGCTTGCGCCTTTCTCAATCAGCAGGTGGCGGGTTTAGAAGCTGCTAATCATGGCCGCAGCCGCGACTTAGACGATCAAGACGAGCTGTACTTTGGGGTGCAGCAAACGATGGTGGCGGCTCGTAAGCTAGCGCCCATTGACGGGGCGCAGTGGACTGGCATTGTCAGCACTCTAGCGATTGAAATGCTGAATCGCGGCTGGGTAGAAGGCGTTGTCTGCGTTCAAAACACCGAAGATGATCGCTTTCAGCCGATGCCGGTGATTGCGCGTACCCCGGCAGACATTCTGGCGGCGCGGGTGAATAAGCCCACGCTTTCGCCTAATCTCTCTGTGCTCGATCAAATCGAGCAGTCGGGGATGAAGCGGCTATTAGTGATTGGTGTCGGCTGTCAGATTCAGGCGCTGCGCTCAGTGCAAGATAAGCTCGGCTTAGAAAAGCTGTATGTGCTGGGAATGCCTTGCGTCGATAATGTCACGCGGGCAGGTTTGCAGAAGTTTTTAGACACGACTAGCCGTTCGCCTGAGACGGTCGTGGCCTACGAATTTATGCAGGATTTTCAGGTGCACTTTAAGCATGAAGACGGCTCGGAAGAAAAAGTGCCGTTTTTTGGGCTAAAAACCAATCAGCTCAAAGATGTATTTGCCCCGTCTTGCATGAGCTGCTTTGACTACACCAATGCATTGGCCGATATTGTGGTGGGCTATATGGGGGCTCCGTTTGGCTGGCAGTGGATTGTAGTGCGTAACGATACGGGCGCAGAAATGTTTGAATTACTCGATGGCATCATTGAAACGCAGCCGGTGATGAGTCAAGGCGATCGCACTCAAGCTGTCCAAAACAGCATCCCCGCCTACGACAAAGGCGTCACTTTGCCCATGTGGGCCGCCAAGCTGATGGGCGTCGTGATTGAAAAAATTGGCCCCAAAGGGCTCGAATACGCTCGTTTTTCAATTGATTCGCACTTTACTCGTAATTATCTCTACACCCGGCGCAACTATCCCGAAAAGCTGGCTGCGCATGTGCCCGAATTTGCCAAACGCATCGTCGCGCAGTACAAGCTGCCCGAGAAATAATACCGGGCAAGTTTGGGGAAATTAGAAAATGGAGAGCAACAAAAGCGTGTGGCGTTAGACAAATCATGACTATGCGACTATGCGACGGACGGTTCCTGATTTGTTGAATAAATGTGTTTATTCTTTAATTGAACAACAATTCAGCTGATTTTGACGCAGCTCTTGCGCACCATTCCCACATGCGCAATTCCGCCATCGTCATAGGGTTCTCCTACTATTTCAAATCCAAAGCTTTCATAGAACGCACTCAGATATACCTGCGCAGAGATGCGGACGGTTTGATTGCTATATTCGATCTCACATTTCTCTAAGCAACGGGTGAGCAGCGTCCGGCCAAGACCCATGCCTCTAGACGATTTGGCGACTATAGCCATCCTACGTGATTTGTGAAAAAGGGCCGTACATATTCATCTTAGGAAAATCGAAGGTTTCTAGGCTCAAGAACTGCTCAAACAAGAATTTGATGCCTTTGAAAGATGGCTGAAGCCCAGCGAGACGACGGACACTATTTTTGGCCTGTAACCAAACATCTTCAATCGGATTTTGCGTGGGGTCGTTGGGCGCAAACTGAATACAGTGAATCGGCCACTGTGCTTCTGCTAAGCCAGCATTTACCTCGCAGAGAAAGTCACGAATCTCATGGGAACGGTGGTAACTCGCACCATCCCACAGCAGCAGCAGTCTCTGCTGTGGAAACTGGGCTTGCAAGAACTTCAGATAGGCCAATGTGTTCTCGGTATTGCCAGCACTATAGGCACCCATTAGAACCCGTTTGCTCAATAGATCTAGCGCCCCATAGTAGGTTTGGCGTTCGCGTTCGTTCACAATAGGCACCTCGACTCGCTGGCCCCTAGTTCCCCAAACATAACCTTCCAGATCACCCGCCATCAGGTGACATTCGTCCATGAACAAAACCCGTAACTGTCCGCACGCTATCTCCTCGTGGTAGCGTGCCAAGCAGCTTTCGATAGCTGCTTTTTTGCGGACACTACCTCGGCATCGCCCTTCGGGTTTACTTTGCTCGTCTTCTTCCAACTGATGGCTGCGGCTTCAAACAAATCGTAGTAGCTCTGTTTGGAAGCGTAGGTGACCTCGTACTCACTCGCTAGATGGTATTCCAACTCACCGAGTGTCCAAATGTCTTTCTGCTTGAGCCACCCCAGCACTGCTGCTTTCTGCGACTCGCTTAAGTATCCTTTACTGCCCTGGTGATTGGGTTGAAATCCGGCTACACCGGAGGCTTCGTACAGCTGCTTCCACTCATGGATTGCGCCTAACGATACGTCCAAAATGCTCACGACTGACACGTACTGATAACCTTGATAAAGCAACTTGACGGCCAATGCTTTCTTCACCTCTCGGCCATCTCTTTGCTTACGAATAAACGCTTTCAACTCCTCTATTTGAACTGTTTTATCGGAGGCTGTAGAAATAATAGAGGTCTCCATCGCACAACGACCTACGAATAACCGATTGATCCTAGCTGCCTTTTCAGACATTAAGCTAGTTCACTCAGTAGTACAATTTTTCACTTTTCATGACGGATGGCTATAGCACCCGACCGATAGAAGGCTCAGAGTATCTTGTATGAGGCGGCAGCAGTCTAGCGTAGGCAATCAGCGCCCCATCAGGATTAGCGCCAAATAGATGCCAAGCCTGAGTATCCAAACCATCAGCATCTAAATACAGGCAGGCTTGCTCGACCATAAACACCTGCTGACGCACGGCTAGCATATCGTATACCTTGCTAGCCGAGATCTCGCCAAATTCTCGCCAAGTCCAGGTTATCTTCAAAAGAACAACGCCCCTTTTACACTGTTAAGTTTGAACCATAGCTTTGAACCATAGCTGAGCTATTGAAAAAAAGAGGGGGAAACCTTAGGTAAAAGTATTGCATACCTATAAGCTTTTTTATAGATAGTACATAGATCAGTCAATATATCAATAGATAGATCAATGAATAAACTTCCCCCACTACCTATGGTCAATAGTCAGGAAAGCCTTTTACACCGCATCGCTAATCGTATCCGTCAGTCTTTAGAGCTGCAAGAAATTTTGGATGCAACGGTTATAGAAATTCAGCAGTACTTAGGGATTGACCGAGTGAAAGTGTATCAGTTTCATCCTGATAGCAGTGGATTGGTGATTGCCGAATCTATAAATGGCGATCGCCTCCCTTCACTGCTAGGGCTAAATTTTCCAGCAGACGATATCCCGCCCTATGCCCGTGAGCTTTTTTTGCGGGCAAGGCAGCGATCAGTCGTCGATATCAGCGCTGCTCAAATTGGTCTCAGCCTGCTAGACGACCCAAAGACAGGCGAATCTAACGAAAACAGCGATGTCCGCTATCGTCCGTTAGATCCTTGCCATAAAGAATATTTGACGGCGATGGGCGTACAGGCTTCTATCGTCGTGCCGATTGTGCTAGCAGAGCTATCTACCGGAAAAAATTTGTCTGGCTCTGCTGGCTCTTCTAGCTCTGCTGAGTCGGCTGCTCAGCTTTGGGGGCTGCTAGCTTGTCATCACAGTGAGCCTCGGCAGGTAAGTGAAGCTGACTTGCAGTTTATTCAAGCTGTTGTTGACCAAGTAGGCATCGCGATCGCGCAATCAGTGTTACTTCACCAAGTCCGGGCACAGGCACAGCAAGAAACCAATATCAACCAGATTACCAGCCTCCTTCATGTCAGCCCGGCAATTGGGCTGCAAGAAGCTTTAGAAAAAGTCATCGAAACCTTTGACGGATCAGGTGGGCGGCTGTATCTGATGGCGGCAGGTAAGCTACCTAGAGAAATCTACACCTATGGGAACCAGCCGGACGATATTGATTCACAGCAGCAGCGCACCGTCGAAGAAAACCAACTATGGGAGAACTTCGTCCACAAGATGATGGCATCAGAACCTGACAAAACAGGCTACAAACCTTGGTCAGTAAACTGGATGCGTTCAGTCTACAGGCTAGCTGACAAAGGCAAAGGCACCCCTGATCAGCCTTCGATATGGGCCATTAATGACCTGTACCGTGAACCTCTATTGAGAACGATTGCCCCTTTCTTTGAATCCACTTCTGCACGCGGTTTGCTGATTATTCCACTTTACTACAGCAGCCAAGCGGTTGGCTGTCTGACGGTTTTCCGTGAAGCGATAGATACCGACATCAGGTGGGCAGGTTGGAACCCTGATCACCGTCAGCTTATGGCCAAACAGTCATTTAAAGTATGGCAGCAGCAGCACGCAAACCAAGCAAAGCTGTGGACAGCGGTAGAAATTAACTATGCCAAAGCCGTAAGCGATCGCTTTTCGACGGCTATTCAGCAGTACCGGCTCAACCAGCAGGTGCAGGCGCTCAACACAACTTTAGAGCAGCAGGTAGAAGATCGAACTGAGCAGCTTCAGCTTTCTAACTTAAAATTAGAAAATCTCATTTCCAGGCAGCAAGTTTTAGCGAGTATCGTTGCTCGAATTCGTGAATCGCTAGACATTGAAGAAATTTTCCGCGTTGCTGTTCAAGAACTTAGCCAAATTTTAGAGGCCGATAAAGTTTCAATCTACCGATTTGATGAGAATTGGGGTGGCGAGTTCGTTGAAAACTTCAAAAGCATCAGCCTGTATCCGCAGACTAATTGCGAACTCGGTGTTCGCACCGTTTGGAACGATACCTATTTGGAAGATAGCCAAGGTGGCCGCTATCGCGATGGAAATACCTTTGTAGTGAATGATGTCACTCAGCACGGTTTTTCAGACTGTCATGTTGATATTTATAATCACTATCAAATCAAGGCATTTATCAATGTTCCAATTTTTGTCGGAAAAGTGCTGTGGGGCATTTTAGCTATATTCCAACAGCAAAATACACGGCAGTGGAACCCGACTGAAGTAGAATTTGCCAGCCAGCTTGCCGCTCAAATTGGCGTAGCTTTACAGCATGCTTCTCTATCTGCCAGCGATAGAGAAAAAAACACTCAGCTCTCTACCGCCTTAATAGATCTCAAAGCAGCTCAAGTTCAACTGGTGCAAACGGAAAAGATGTCGGGCTTAGGGCAACTTGTTGCGGGCATCGCCCATGAAATAAACAATCCAATCAATTTCATTCATGCCAATGTCAGCCACCTAGAAGATTAGACTTGTTGGGTAATAAGACCAAAAATCCTCGAAACTCGCTCCAGACAAGCCTTTCAGCGATTTTCGATAAAAATGCCTGAAACTCTCTCTGTGTAAGCCTTTCAGCGATTTTCCCCGTTATTTCCCAACAGGTCTATTACTCAAACCGGCTGCTAGAGCTGATCGCTAGCTACAGAGCCCACTATCCAACCCCACCTGATGAGCTACAAAGCCTACTGGAAGAATCCGAAATTGACTATCTGAGTGACGATTTTCCGAAGCTCTGCAATTCTCTTTATACCGGCACCGAACGCATTCGCTCAATTGTTTTATCGCTGCGAAATTTTTCCAGATTGGACGAAGCTGAAACTAAAGAAGTTGACCTACATGAAGGGATTGAAAGTACCTTATTGATTTTGCAGCACCGATTCAAATCAAGCTCTTCGCAGAAATCTATTGAAATCGTCAAAGAATATGGCGATCTCCCGCGAGTGGAATGCCATGCAGGCCAAATCAATCAGGTCTTTATGAACCTGCTGAGCAATGCTCTTGATGAGCTTCAGTCGATGGAGCCTAATGACGAAGAGACCAAGACCAAGACCAAGACCAAGACCAAGACCATTCAGATTAAAACTCAACAATTGGATGAAGATCGGGTGATGGTTTCGATTAAAGATAATGGTGGAGGCATGTCTGAGGGCGTACTGAAGAGCTTATTTAATCCATTTTTTACGACAAAATCGGTAGGCCAAGGGACAGGGCTTGGGCTTTCTATTAGCTACAAGATTGTTGAAAATCACCAGGGCAAGCTGTCCTGCGAGTCTACGGTGGGCGAAGGGGCTACCTTTACTCTTGAGCTGCCGGTCAGGTATCGAATGGAGAGATCATGAGAAACGTCATTTAGCCAATTATGACTGCTCATTATTCATCAGGATGGCGATCGCTCAGCAAGAGCTGACTCACCTGATGTTTAATAAAGGCTTCATCTTCGGGGTTTTGATAAGGATTCCCGGCTCGGTGACCCCAAATAGATGGAATGGGAGAATATTGGCTGCGCGCGATTAGCTGAGCTTCAGCTTCGCAATCTTCGGGGGTAAAGTATAGATCTGTGGTCGCGGGCATGATTAGGGTGTGAGCCGCGATCGCGCTCATCGCCCTTTTATAATCTCCTTTATACACCGGATTATCGCTCACATCACAGCGCAGCCAAGTCTCAATCATCGCCAATAAATCATGCGGATCGCGTTTACGATAGCCCATTTCCCAACTGCGAAAAAGATAATCTTCTAATGAATCATATCCCCAAGCCAAATAAGGCTTAGCCCGATAATACGCTTGAGATGCCGCCCAGCTCGCGTAAATTTGCGTGAAGGTGTGAAAACCGCTTTCTGGAATGCCCTCAAAGCGTGATCCATTCCAGGCCGGATCGCCCTGTAGCGCCGCCCGCAAGCTGTACAAAAAAATGCGATTGTGATCCGTTGTTTTGGCGGTGCCGCACAGCGCCGCGATTCGCCGCACCCGGTCAGGATACAGCGCTCCCCAGTGATAGCTTTGCTGCGCCCCCATTGACCAGCCATAGGCCAAAGCAATCTGTTCAATGCCCAAATGGGTAAGCAGCGCCGCCTGCGATCGCACATTGTCATAATGCGTGAAGTAAAATCCCGGTTGCTTGGCCATCTCGCAGTTACTCGGCGACGTAGAAAGGCCGTTACCCAGCATATTCGGCATGATCACATACCAATCATTAGTGTCTAAAATGCCACCCGGTTTCACCAGCCAATCGACATCGCTGTGCTGCGCTCCGTAAGACGTTGGATACAGCACGACATTAGATCGCTCAGCATTCAGCAATCCGTAGGTTTGGTAAATAATCTCTGTTTCTAGCAAAGAAATGCCACACTGAAAGCTAAAATCCTTAATCGTGAAGCTGCCGGAAACGCTCATGGTTTTAATCGAAGCTGATCAAATTGTGACCAGTGCCTTACGCTTGCGCCGTTTTTTCAAAGGTCGTCACCAGATTTTGATTGACGCTGATATAGCCAGCATCGACTCGACTAAACTTGTCTTTTAGCTGTTGGTGGGCGGCGGGTAGGGCGTGAAAGGGCACCGATGGGTAGAGGTGATGCTCAGCGTGAAAGGGCATATTCCACATCAAAAAGCGCAGCGGCCAAAGGGTCAGCGTGGTGCGAGTGTTGGCCAAGGCATTGTTATCGTAGGTGCAGCCGGTATGCTCTGCTAGCAGCACAAAACGAAGCAGCGGCTGGCCAATCGCTAGCGGCAGCAGCCAGTATTTGACTAAAAACAGCGGGTGCCCTAGCGCCGCCGAAATCAGGCCAATGGCGAGGTAAGTTGCGATCTGGAGCTGCACTGAGCGCATAACTTCTCGGCGAGCCTCCGGTGAAATGTAGGCGCAGTGATCTAGCTGCCCGCTCGCGCATTGGTAGTGCGTTTTGACTTTACCCATCCACCAGCTTAGGCCAGTGAGATGCCACAAATATTGCGCCCAAGTGGCGGGCTCGGTATCTTCTAGCTCAGGGTCTTTGCCAGGGATGCGGGTATAGCGGTGGTGCCACTTGTGATAGCGCCGATAAAAGGTGCTGTTGTAAAAAGACAAAACGCCTGCTAGCCAAGCGATCGCATCATTCACTCTGGCATTGGCAAAAGCCGTTCTGTGCACGCATTCATGCAGGGTGCAAAACATAAAGGCTAAGCTAGCACCCAACCCGACTAAGGCGCTCAGCGATAGCCATAGCAGACCCAACTGAGAGCCAATGCCCCACAGATAGCCGCTGAGGCCGATGATAGCCGTATGGGCTAATGCTCTCAGCCAACCGGCCAAATCAGAGCGTTGATTCAGATCTAAAAGCTCAGCCGCCGACAAAATTTGGCGCGGGTTGGGCGCTGCTGAATCTGAAATAGAAGCATGAAGCGTACTGGATACCATTGTTTACATCCAAAAGTACAGAGAAAAAAGTACAGAGAAAAAGGTGAAGACACAAAAAAGCGTAAAAACAAACGCTTGAAAACTACTTTCCAGGCACTTGTCATAACAAGTTAAGGCTAACACAACGCCCTCTGCTATAACAAGACTATAAGTAGGTCGATCTAATTATCGGTAAGACGCTGTTTATGCCTCAGAAGGCCCCCGTCCCCAATCTTGGGGCTCTGAAGCAAGATGCTTAAAACCTCTCTGGCCGAGCGATCTAGACATTCTGGATCGGCGACGCTCCCCCGAAATCGGGGGTTGGGGGGCCAACGCAGCAATGCTGTTTCCTGTGAAGCTTAATTAGATTGACCTACTTATAAGGAGCAATTCTCTGGGTTTTCCTACTTATTTATGTCCGTTCCCTTACATATCAGCATTTCAGAAAAGCTCCGGCATCAAATAGAATCGGGCGAATACGCCCCTGGCGAAAAACTGCCGAGTGAACATCAGCTCATGGCCACTTTTGCGGTCAGCCGGATTACGGTTCGGCAGGCTGTCGCCAACTTGATCAATCAAGGGCTAGCCAAGTCACAGCAGGGCAAGGGCGTCTTTGTCACCCCTCAAAAGAAGGTCGCCTATTCACTCTCTAGTCCGCTGGTATTTTTGGAGCGAGACTTAGCCCGTAAAGGCATTGAGCTGACGTTTGAAAATCTGCTGTTTGAGGAAGTGCGTCCACCCGTAGCAGTGCGATCGCGGCTTGAACTCGGCGATCTATCAATGGCCTATTTACAAAAAAAACTGTTGCGAATGGATGGAGCCGCAGGCGCACTCGATATTACCTACATTTTGCCGGAGCTAGGGCAGCAGTTTGGCACTCAGCTCAAACAGCAAATGACGTTTCCCGTGTTGGAGCAGCAGGCGATAGCGATTGAGCGCATTGAGGCCATCATTGAGTGCACTCACGCCGACCACGACATGAGCACCTACTTAGAAGTGCCCTTAGGCCAGCCGCTGATCGTCTATAGATACACCGCCTACACCCACCATCAGCGGCCTATTTTGCACGGAGAAACCATTTCACGCGCAGATCGCTTTTGCTATTCGCTCACCATTGAACGCCGAGCAGACGCCGAGTAAGCGACAAAACACCTCTTCGGATAGATAAACCAAATGAGCTTCTAAATTTGGATAGAAGCTGTTCGTCAAATAATTATCTCTACAAAAGGCAGGTTAAAGAGAACATGAGTACAGCCGCCGCTTTGAATATACCTGTGCAGATCCAGCGCTATTTCGATACCCTGGATGACCGCGAATTTGAGCAAACGGCAGCTCTGTTTGCGCCTGATGGTCAGCTCGTGCCGCCGTTTGAAAAGCCTATTCAGGGAAGGGAAGCGATCGCGCAATACCTGACAGCTGAAGCGAGCGAAATGACCTTTACCCCTGCGGAAAGTGAGTTACTAGCACCTGATGTCGATGAGGGTGAACCTCATTGCATACAAACCTGGATTGTCAAAGGCAAGGTCAAAACTTCGCTATTTACTGTCAACGTCGCTTGGCAGTTTGAGCTGAGCATGACGGCGCTAGAAACGCATGAAAATAACAGCAGTATTCAAACCAGTATTCAAACCAGTATTCAAACCGTCGAGATCAAGCTCATAGCTAGCCTTAATGAATTGTTGAAGTTCAAACGATAATAAGCTAACCAATAACAAGTTTAAAAGAGCAATACTTTTCATAGCAATACACCTTTTGAACGGGAATACGCGGTAGCTGCGCCCAATCAGCAATTCTCATTATGAAAGATGTCTATTCAATGGCCCGGTAGAGCTCTATTGTAGTTTTGTATCGTAAAGCTGAATAACGACGAGGGCTGATTGAAAACGCAGGGAAGCTTTGCCACAGTCGTGGATTCGTTTCGGGCGTCGCTGTCGTCGTTACCAGACAAGCGAACC
>QBMP01000079.1:14536-15398 GCA_003242115.1 Phormidesmis priestleyi | reverse complement strand
AACCACGGCTGATAATCAGCGCTTGCTCCAAGCGTTAGCCGATGTGCTACCGAGGTTAGAAAAGGCTGCCCATGCCAGCTGCCCATGATTGATTATGATTTGGTGGTTTTGGGCGGCACAGAGACCGGACGCATGGCGGCGATGACGGCAGTGGGTTATGGCGCTAGGGTGGCGCTAGTAGAGCCGCCTGGGTTGTTTGAGCAAAATCAGCAGCAGCGCTATTTGTTGCAGGGCTTGCAGCAGCTTGGCGAGGGGCGCTTACGACAAGGCGTTGCTCGATGTTTTCAGCGATCGCATCAGGCAGCTGAGCCCGTAACAAATGAATTAGACTGGCAGACGATTTTGGAATGGAGTGCGATCGCAGCTCAAACCCAATCTGCTGCCCTTTCCCCAGCCGTCATGAACGATCAGGGCATTGATGTTGTGCTAGCAATGCCAGAGCGCCTATCGCGGCAGCTCGTAATCACCGTGGCGCAGCGGCAGCTTAGGGCACGCGGCGTGTTGGCGGCTTTTGGCACAGTGCCGATAGATCTATCGACGTTGCTCACAGCTCAGAGAATGCCTGCGACTGTCAGCATTCAGGGCGGATCGCTATTAGCCGTCCTGTGGGCGGAGGCACTGGCTTCGCTAGGCGCTGACGTCGCGCTGATAGCTGAGCAATTTTTGCCGGATGAAGATCAAGATATTCAAGCGTGGGTGCGATCGCAGCTCATTACCACTGGCATCAGCATTTTTCAGCCAGCCGATCGGGTGCCATTACCTACAGCCGACTGCACCTTATGCCTATCAGCCCCTCAGCCAGCTTTACATTTACCTAATTTTGTCTACCATCCCAACCAATCAGTCCTTTCAGCCAATCGAC
>QBMP01000079.1:12958-14526 GCA_003242115.1 Phormidesmis priestleyi | reverse complement strand
CTCGTAAATGGCTTCAGCGGTCGTTTTTCAGCTCGCTATGAGATGCCCATCGCCGTCCGCAATGCCCTCTTTCTGCCGACCAGTCAAGTCAACTATGCCGCCATTCCAATGGGGTATCATCGGTTTGGCCGGGTGGGCCTGACTCAAGCGCAGGCACAGCGGCGTTATGGTAATGCTGTTCGAGTCTGGATAGCGAGCAGTGCTAACAGCGCCGACTTAAGCCAAGCCAATCCGCTGCCAAGCTACTGCAAGCTGGTTTGCGTGAAGCATAGATTGATGGGCATTCATTTAGTCGGCAACGGGGCGCAGATGCTCGTTCCGGCTTTGGCTTTAGCGCTTAATCAACCGATTAGCGCACTGAGTCAGACGCTGCCACTCAATGATGTCGCCGTTCATGACTTAACTGATTTGGTGAGAATTGCAGCGGAGAAATCGCGCCAAATTGATTGGCAGCCTCACCGCTGGCGGCGTGACTGGGCCGAAAATTGGTTCAACTGGCGGCGGAGCCGGTAAATCTATGAACAAACTACATCACTATCTCTACCGCTGTGGCTAATCGGGAAGGATGAGATCATCTCTCACAAAGGTGAGGAACAGAATTTCTCAGCGCGCTGTGCTGCTGTCCAACGTCAGCGAGGCTAACCTATAGTAAGCACGGTACGATTATCAAGAATGATTAACCAGGAACCCCAGGAACCTTTGTGAGCTATCAGCCGATTGAAAATTACGGCCTTATTGGCAATATGCGCACGACGGCGCTGGTTGGGCTCAATGGCTCGATTGATTGGTTTTGTCACCCCCGGCACGATTCGCCGAGTATTTTTGGGGCAATTTTAGACCATGAAAAGGGCGGTCACTTTAAGATCGAATCAACGGTTAAAGAAGACCATCATAAGCAGTTTTACTATCCTGAAACGAATATTTTGATCACACGATTTTTGTGCGATCGCGGCGTCGGCGAAGTCATTGACTTCATGCCCTTAGTCCATTCTGAAACGCACCGCACCAAAATGCGCAACTGGATTGTGCGCCAGGTGCGCAGCGTCCGCAAAGAAGTTACTTTTAAAGTGGAATGCTATCCGGCCTTTAATTACGGTCGCACAACACATACAACCTTTAGTTCGCTAACCGGCGTTGTTTTTTCTGGCGATGAAGATCTCTCCCAGGCAGATCCCTTTGCCAAGACTGATGGCTGCGATG
The DNA here is from genome assembly GCA_003242115.1 of Phormidesmis priestleyi. Taxonomy (GTDB): domain Bacteria; phylum Cyanobacteriota; class Cyanobacteriia; order Phormidesmidales; family Phormidesmidaceae; genus Phormidesmis; species Phormidesmis priestleyi_A. The sequence continues at coordinate 13,326 of QBMP01000079.1, read as the reverse complement.
ATTTCTGCAAAGCCCAAGGTCAGTTTTTTGAGCTGGTTACCAGCGTTCCACTCAAAATCAATCAGCGCGGAGCCTTTGCCGAATTTACCTTGCAAGAAGGTGAAACCGTTACCTTTATTTTTAAGCCGCTGAACGATCAGCTCAATGGCGATGGCTTACTCAATCGCCGGGTTCAGCCTCAAAACGCACCGGCTAACTCGCCCTTGACCTCACTAGGCTACCCGCTAGAGGCTAGGGCTCAGAAAAATGGTGCTATCCTATCGCCTGATGAGCTGGCGGATCTAAACCAAACTGCCCAAGGTTTGTTTGAAGAAACCAGCGCCTATTGGCGGCAGTGGCTGTCTCAGTGCGTCTATCGCGGGCGCTGG
>QBMP01000079.1:10635-12948 GCA_003242115.1 Phormidesmis priestleyi | reverse complement strand
CCTATGAGCCAACGGGCGCAATTATCGCTGCCCCGACAACCAGCTTGCCTGAGCACATTGGCGGTGAGCGCAATTGGGACTACCGCTACACCTGGATTCGCGACGCGGCCTTTACGGTCTATGCGCTGATTCGGATTGGCTTTACCGACGAGGCCAAGGGCTTCATGGGCTGGTTAGAAGCGCGCTGCCAAGAGCTAGGCGAAGGCGGCAGCTTGAAGGTGATGTATCGCATTGACGGCAAGCTCGATCTCGAAGAGGAGCATCTCGATCACTGGGAAGGCTATAAAGGCTCTAGCCCGGTTCGCATTGGCAATGGCGCATTCGATCAGCTGCAGCTAGATATTTGCGGCGAACTGATGGATTCGGTGTATCTGTATGACAAGCATGGGGACTTGATTTCTTATGACTTTTGGACGCATTTGCGCTATCTCACAAACTGGGTGTGCGATCACTGGCAAGATGCCGATCAAGGCGTGTGGGAGTCGCGCGGTGGGGCTAAAAACCATGTGTATTCGCGGCTGATGTGCTGGGTGGCGGTAGATCGGGCGCTGCGAATTGCTAATCATCGGTCTTTTCCGGCGGAGCGATCGCGCTGGCAAGCAGTGCGTGACCGAATCTACGAAGAAATCTTAGACAAAGGCTGGAATGACGAGCGTCAGGCATTTGTCCAGGCTTACGGCGCGACCGATCTCGATGCAGGCTGTCTTATAATGCCGCTCGTGTTTTTCATGGCTCCGAACGACCCTAAAATGCTTAAAACCATTGAAGCCGTCAGAAAATCACCTAGAGACGGCGGGCTTACGGCCAATAGCTTAGTCTATCGCTACAATCCGCTGACTAGCGGCGGCGAATCTAGCGATGGCCTCACGGATGAAGAGGGCACCTTTAATCTTTGTACATTTTGGCTAGTAGAAGCCTTGACAAGGGCAGGCTCAACTAATAGTCAATTGCTAGAAGATGCCCGCCAGATTTTTGAAGAAATGCTGACCTATGCGAACCAGGTGGGGCTATATGCCGAAGAAACGGGTACCAGTGGTGAAGCGCTGGGTAATTTTCCTCAAGCATTTACCCATATTGCGCTGATCAGCGCCACTTGGAACTTGAGTGAAGCTTTAGGCGAAGAGAGTGGAGGCTAAGGTTTCGCAGCGCTTCTGTCTGATACGCCTTCAATATTCCATAGATTCGCTAATAAGACCCCGTGCGGTTTCGGTCGCAGACTCACGAGTAGGGTGCCATTCGCCATCATCTAGCACGGTAAAATCGGGAGTAAATACCCAGCAGCGATAGCCTAATGCGGTGCGGCCAATGGCAATCACCCAGTCCGGGTAGGTCAAAATATCGACGAGTTCGCAGTCTTGCATAATGTTACAGGTGATGAGGCTTTGAGTGGTCAAGCTCTAAATAGCTCTGAGAGAATGGCTCTGAGATATTGCTCACTAACGGTACGATTAATACCTTCAATCGCTATCCTTCAATCGCTATGCGCATATTTTCTAAAGTATTTTTCTGGAGTATATTTTTTAGAAGTGCCAATTTAGTTCGCATGTACTAAAATAATAGTATATATCGAATTTTTACATCTTTCTACCTCTATCGCCTCGCATTACTCATTCTTTTACTGACCTTAATTCTCGGAAATCCCTATGGCCGCTAACGCCTCCTCTGACAAGCAAAAAGCCCTGGCCTCCGTACTCACCCAAATTGAGCGCAGCTTTGGCAAGGGCTCGATTATGCGGTTAGGTGAAGCCAACCGTATGCAGGTAGAAACCATTCCGACCGGCGCACTGACGTTGGATATGGCCCTGGGCGGCGGCTTGCCGAAGGGGCGCGTAATTGAAATCTATGGCCCGGAAAGTTCGGGGAAGACGACGCTGGCTTTGCACGCGATCGCTGAAATTCAAAACCAAGGTGGCGTCGCTGCCTTCATTGACGCCGAACATGCACTCGATCCTTACTACGCTGAAAAGCTCGGGGTCAACATCGAAGATCTGCTGATTTCGCAGCCAGATACGGGCGAAATGGGCCTAGAAATTTGCGATCAGCTCGTGCGCTCTTCCGCAGTAGACCTGATTGTGATCGATTCGGTTGCCGCTCTCACCCCTCGCGCTGAAATCGAAGGCGAAATGGGCGACTCGCACATGGGCTTACAAGCCCGCCTGATGAGTCAAGCCCTGCGCAAAATCACTGGCAACATTGGCAAATCTAAGTGCACAGTCATTTTCCTCAACCAGCTGCGCCTCAAGATCGGCGTCACCTACGGCAACCCCGAAACCACCACTGGCGGTAACGCCCTCCCATCTTACGCCTCCGTCC
>QBMP01000079.1:0-10625 GCA_003242115.1 Phormidesmis priestleyi | reverse complement strand
GCCGCATTCAAACACTGAAAAAAGGCAACGACCAGTTCGGCATCAGAGTCAAAGTAAAAGTAGCCAAAAACAAAGTTGCCCCACCTTTTCGCATCGCAGAATTTGACATTATTTTTGGCGAAGGGATCTCTGTGTTGGGCTGTTTGCTAGATGTGGCCGAAGAGCAAGAGATTGTGGTGCGCAAAGGCGCTTGGTACAGCTTTGAAGGTGCGAACGTAGGCCAGGGTCGTGACAACACGATTATTCGCATGAAGGAAGACCCTGAATTTGCAGCGAAGGTCAAAGAATTGGTGCTAGCTAAGCTGAAAACTGCATCAATACCTATCGAGCCGGATGATGAACCACTTGAGCTACCAGCTGAAGTTGATTTGGAGATGAAGGAGGAAGAAGTAGAAGTAGAGGTAGAAGTAGAGGTAGAAGTAGAAGAAGTGATGGCTGAAGTAGAGAGTAAAACTAAAGGTCGTAAAGCTAAGAGCAAGGCTTAATGCGTCTATGGGTGAACCTTTTGGTAAGCCCATAGGGGAGTTTCTGTCCATAAGACTAGAAAAACTGGCGGTAGTTTGTTAACATAACTTCATAACAATCCACTGAACAACCTACTGAGCAGATCAAACTATGCGCTACACCGAAGAAGAAGGCGGTCGGCTAAACAACTTTGCCGTTGAACCCAAAATGTACACATCTGAGCCTCCGACGGGTACGCAAAAACGGAACTATATTATCTTGGGCAGCGTAGCCGCAAGCTTGGTCGTTGGTCTATTCGTAGTGGCAGCAGCAGTTTCATAGGTTTCACAGAATATTTTCACAAAAAAGCCCGCTACGTAGCGGGCTTTTTTGTGCTGTCATTAGGCTTATGCCTCTACAGCGTTGGTCACTTTACTGAATCACTTTACTTAGTCACTTTACACTGGGCGCTATTCGAGGGCATGGGTTACACAATGGAGCTAAGCTCTGGCTTATTTTTTGGGGTAGTGATATGGCAGCGGTTTGGATATCTGGCCCTACTCGCAGTGGGAAAACGCAGCAGCTGATTGATTTTGCTGACGGCACTGGGGCTGATCAGCGTCAGCCGCTGCTAGTATTTGCAGCCAATGGCGATAACCGGATGCTGCTAGCGAATCGGCTGACTGAGGATTTGAGCGATCGCGTTGCCACCGTAACCACCTCCCCAGCGGGCTTCATTCAAGATGAGGTGATTTTGTTTTGGCCCTTGCTGGTGCAGCACCTCAAGCTTCAGGCGCAGTTTCCGCTGAAGCTACGGCCCGAAAACGAGCAGGTGCTGGCGACTCGGCTATGGCAGCCCAAGCTCGATAGCGGCCTTTTGCAGGTCGATGGCTGGCGCGAGGCGCGGATGGTGCGCCGTAGTCTGGATTTTTTGCAGCTTGCTTCTCAGGGCTGTGTGCCGATGGAAGAAATTCCGGCGCTGCTGCAAGCCGGGATGCCAACGGCACTTGCGCCATCGGCACTATGGCAAGCGGTGGGTGAGGCTCTAGTCGAGTGGCAAGACTGGTGCATGCACCGGGGACTGTTGACCTATGGGCTGATGAGCGCTTTGTACTGGCGGCATTTGCTGCCGATGGCGCAGTATCAAACGCAGCTTTTGGCTCGATTTCGAGGGATATTGGCAGATGATGTGGATGAATATCCGGCGATCGCGGCTACCATTTTTTCGGTTTTTTTAGAAGCCAATTGCCCTTGCCTATTTACCTACAATCCTCAAGGCAAAATTCGGCTGGGCTTAGGCGCTGACCCGGAGGCACTGCTGCCCTTATCGCAGCGATGTGAAGTGCGCGAATTGCCGCTAATTACCGATCACTCTTTGGCGGCATGGGGCGATCGCTTTGCCCACTGGGTCGAAGATCCGCTGGCAATGCCCGTTCTGCCAGAGCCGGTAGCGCTGATTCAGGAAACCTCGCGCGGGCACATGCTGCGTACAACCGCAGAAGCGATCGCTCACGCCATCGACACCGGCCTCGTCAAGCCGCATGAAGTCGCCGTAATTGGCCCTGGTTTGGACGCCATTGGCCGCTATAGCTTAATTGAAATTTTGGCCAGTCGTGGGATTGCGATTGAGTCGCTTAACGATCAGCGGCCCTTGGTGAGTTCGCCGATGGTGCGGGCGCTGCTGTCGCTACTGGCGCTGATTTATCCAGGGCTAGGGCGTTTGGTAGATAGAGACGCGATCGCTGAAATGCTGGTTGTTCTCAGCCAAAGCCTATCTGCACCCGTGCGCTCAACCCCTCAGCCGAAAAACCAATCAGATGTCCCATCAAATGTCACTGATACCACCGTCGCCCCGTGGTTCGATCTAATCGCCATTGACCCGGTTCGGGCCGAACTAATTGCCGACTACTGCTTTGTGCCCGATGTCGAAAATCCTCACCTGCTAGCGGCCGACACCTTTGCCCGCTGGGACAGACTTGGCCATCAGGCAGTCAGTGCCTACAGCCGCCTTTTAGACTGGATTGCAGTGCAAAAACAGCTGCTTCAGCAGCGGCTTACCTTCAGCCCCGTGATCTCAATTGATCGCATCATTCAAGATTTTTTGTGGCGCGGCCACCACTTGCCTTACGACCAGCTAGCGACGCTGCGCGAACTCACCGAAACGGCTCAGTACTTTTGGGAAGTTGAAGATCGCTTGCGCCTGATCGATGGTTCCTCGGATAAGTCAGCGACAAGCGATGTGGGCCGCTTTATTCAGCTCATTCAAAAGGGCACCGTTTCGGCTAATCCTTATCCGGTTAAGCCACTGGCTCCGGAGCGCACGGGCGTCACGCTTTCGACCATTTACCAGTACCGGGCTCAGCGCCTGACTCATCGCTGGCAGTTTTGGCTAGATGCGGGTTCACCGCTGTGGGGCATGAGCAGCGGTGAACTGTTTGGCGCACCGCTGTTTTTGCAAAGCTGGCCCGGTCGGCCCCTGAGCTTGGTAGAAATGGAAGCGGCGAATGAGATTGAATTAGGCAGAACGCTGCGTGATTTGTTGGGGCGAGTGAGCGATCGCGTTTTCCTCTGCCACAGCGAACTCGCGCTCACGGGTCAAGAGCAAATGGGGCCGTTGCTTTCTCTCGTCAGCGCCGCCCTGCCCGCAGAAAATCTATCTGAACCGATTGAATTAGCAGCGTTTGGCCAAAATTTGGGTGGACAATCATAGACCTTTTTCACTCTCCTTTTCTAGAAATAAAATCCTATAGGGCTTGTTCAGTTAGGATTCTGTGAATTATTAAAAGTATTCAGTTCACCTTGAAAGGGCTAGTGCGTAAGAGCCTACCTAGGGTGCTGCTGGAAAGAACACGCTAGCAGCACGCTTGTCCATAGGCTCAAGCTCTGTGCGGGTGCGAGGTAGAGCCTGCGGATATTCTCTGGCAAGCCAGGTCACTAATTTTTCTCGCACATAGCAGCGTAAGTCCCAGGTGGTGGGAGCGTCTTTGCCGGTCATAAGGGCTCGTAACTGTAGCGTATGCTCATGGCAGTCAATCACTTGCAGTACACGAACATTTTGATTCCATAGCGGTGTGCTATCCAAAATTCGGTTCATTTCGCCGCGAATGGCGTCGATGGGCACGGCGTAGTCGGTATACATCACAACGGTGCCAATAATTTCGGCATTGTTGCGCGTCCAGTTTTGAAAGGGCTGATCAGAAAAATAGGTAATCGGCACCACCAGTCGTCGCAAATCCCAGATGCGGATCACAACATAGGTCAGGTTGATTTCTTCGATCCAGCCCCATTCACCTTCTACAAAGACAGCATCTTCAATCCGAATCGGTTGGGTGAGGGCGATTTGGATACCTGCAAATAAGTTACCAATTGTTTTTTGAGCGGCAAAACCCAGGATAACACTCGCCACGCCAGCGGAGGCCAGCAAGCTTTCACCAATGACCGTTGCCCCCTCAAAGGTTAAAGAGACCGCAGCTAGCGTGAGCAACCCGATAAAGAAAGAGACGATTTTGGCGATCATATCCACTTGCGTATGCACACGTCGGGCATACATATTATCAGCCAGATTGGTTTGATACTGTCGAAGAATTAATGTCTTAGTGGCGTGGACTGCCTTGTGTGCCATCCAGCTAGCCACCACAATCATCGCAATGGTTAATAGATGATCGAGTCTAGAATGCCAGAACTCGGGCAGATGGCGATAAAGGAGCGCGCTCATACCGTTAGCGACACCCAGAATCATTAGTGCGATCACCGGACGAGCCAGACAATTAATAAAGAACCTCAGCGGCTGCTTTTTTCGCAACCTTTTCGCATAGTTTTTGAGAAAATACATAGGCAAAAAATACAACAACACTTATCTACAAGAGTGACCCAACAGTGTCGGCACTCCCAAAAGAGACTAGGTAAAAGCGAAACAAATACTATAATTAAAAATAATTAAAAAACCCGAAAGCTTCATTGTATAAGCCATTGAAAGGGTTTTGAGAGTCCTTTCAAATATATGTCTAAAGTTGTAGTGTTTTAAATAGCAACCATCACGAAGAACTTACATCGTTATCAAAATTTTTGTCTGTCTTCTGTAACATGTGTTGCAATCCCCTCAAGCCACCTTAAAGGCGTGGTTTAATTCGGGGTCGCGCTTTGGAATCATGTAGTGGATCCGAAAAACTGGACAGGTAGCTCTAAGTTCTGAAATACTCAAAAAATGATAGGAGTAGTTCATGAGTAAAAAACGCAGGCTACAGTCCAGAGTTCAAAGCAAAGGTGGCGCTGGCCGCCATCCGGGGCGAAAAACGATTCTCTAAAGAGAGGCTTTGCCAACACCGAACTCGGTGCCCAATATGAGATCTATCCAGCGCAGATAAACACTTGGAATCGTGAATCTAATTTGGGGCTTTGCGCCAACCGCTAGCGATCGCTTCATCTTCCGTACAAAACCATTTTTCTCCTTTGCCTGGATCAATTACAGTATTTTCATAGTCCTCCATGCCGGGAAGATGATATAGCTTATTGCCAGAATTCATCGAAATATTGCCTTTAACCGTACAGTCTGGCCGGGTGATGGCTGCTATTGGTGGGGGAACCTGGCTAGGACTAAATTGCATTTTGAATAGGGCGATCGCAGATACAATAACAATGACGATAACCGTTTCAATTCCACTGCCACTTGCTTGCCTTCGTTGTCTCTTTTGTCTGTTCATTGATAGAGCCTGATGTAAAGGTCGAGAGGCTGAGCGAGATACAGACGAGATGCAGGCTGAGAGACAACGCCTTGAATGGAAGCTCTAGCCGCGCGTATTTTTCCGTTAGATTCAGTCACTGTCTCGTATAAAATTGTATCGCCAACTTTTGGCCGACGAGCCGAACCTTGCAAAGCACTGATGTGTAAAAAACTTCCTTACCGCCACCGTTTGAGTTACTATCTGCTTGGATAAAGCCAAAGCCTCTATCGTCCTTCCAAGTGGTTAGTTTCCCTTTCTGTAAAGTAGATTTCATTCAGCCGTCTCATCGTAATATTCTCTTTCTTTAGTTTTCCCTCAGGCGGTTCCTCGAACGACAGCTCTGAGGTAGTTTGAGCTTTAGGCTTTGCAAATGCTCAATAAAAAAAGTCTCCGACCTTTTGAGCTAGCAAAACAACCTTGTTTGAAAGATTGATGACTAGCAGAAGTTCGGAGACTTTAGAGAATATTGCCAGATTAATTTCCAGCTGACATTGATAAAGCTAACTCAACAACTTTACAGCCGAGCGCTGTTGTCAGTAAGCATGGTAAGCGTTTTGGCGTACTCTTGTAGCTCTACCGGCACGGGTTTGATGTCCCAAATTTGGTCGCAGTATTCTTGGATGGAGCGATCGCTCGAAAACTTACCCATCCGCGCGGCATTCAAAATCGACATCCGCACCCACTTATCTTGATCCAAATAGGCTTTGCTGACCTCTTTCTGACAGTCTACATACGCTTGATAGTCAGCTAGCACCATAAAGCGATCCTGATATAGCAAGTTATCAGTCAGCGGCTTAAACAGCTCTGTATCACCGCTAGAGAAAATGCCTGAGCCAATCAAATCGATCACGGCGCGCAAATCTTCATTGCCTTCATAGTAGCTGTACGGGTTGTAGCCACTCTCTTTAAGTTCAGCTACTTCGTGAGCCTGAAGCCCAAACAAGAAGAAATTATCCTCGCCCACTTCTTCTCGAATCTCGACGTTTGCGCCGTCAAGCGTACCAATGGTCAGCGCGCCGTTCATGGCAAACTTCATGTTGCCCGTACCCGAAGCTTCAAAACCTGCGGTAGAAATTTGTTCAGAAAGATCAGAGGCTGGGTAAATCGGCTGCGCGTTGGTGACGTTGTAGTTAGGGTAGAACACAACTTTAAGCTGATCGCGAATGTCAGGATCGCGGTTGACCACGCGGCCTACAGAGGTAATCAGCTTAATAATGAGCTTGGCCATGAAGTAGCCCGGTGCCGCCTTACCCGCAAAGATAAAGGTGCGCGGCACAATCTTTAAATCAGGGTTTTGCTTGAGCTTGTTGTACAGCGAAATAATGTGCAGTGCGTTCATTTGCTGACGCTTGTACTCATGCATTCGCTTAATTTGCACATCAAACATTGAGTTTGCGCTGACTTTCACGCCTGTAGCCCGCTCAATGCGAACTGCCAACGTCTCTTTGTTGGCCTGCTTAATTTGCCGCCATTCTGTGCGGAAGCCCGGATCGTCAGCAAAGGCTTCCAAATTTTTGAGCTGATCGAGGTGGATGGGCCATTCGGTGCCAATGCGCTGATTGATCAATCGGGTGAGCTTAGGGTTACTGAGCACCATCCATCGGCGCGGGGTCACGCCATTGGTTTCGTTGATGAACTTTTCAGGAAACAGTTCAAAAAAGTCGTTCAGTACGGTTTGCTTCAGCAGTTCGGTGTGCAGCGCGGCGACACCATTGATGGCGTGAGAGCCCACGCAGGCAAGGTTGGCCATGCGCACATAGCGGCCACCGCTTTCCTCAATGATAGACATGCGGGCTAGACGCTCATTGTCTTGACCAAATTTGAGCCGCACGTCTTCTAAAAAGATGCGGTTGATTTCAAAGATAATCTCTAAATGGCGAGGCAATAGTGAGCCAAATAGATCAATCGGCCAGCGCTCTAAAGCCTCTGGCAGTAGAGTGTGATTGGTGTAGGCCAAAGATTTTTGGGTGATTTCCCAGGCTTTGTCCCACTCCATCAGGTGGTCATCGATCAGCAGCCGCATTAGTTCGGCAACGGCGATCGCCGGGTGCGTATCGTTCATCTGCGCCGTGTATTTTTCAGGGAAGCTCTCTAAGGGCGAACCTTCTACTTTCATGATGCGAATCATGTCTTGCAATGAGCAAGAGACGAAGAAATACTGCTGCTCTAGGCGAAGCTGCTTGCCTTCTAGGTGCTCGTCGTTGGGATAGAGCACTTTGGAAATGTTTTCTGAGACAATTTTGGAATTGACCGCGCCGTAGTAGTCGCCCTGGTTAAACGCTTCAAAGTCAAAGGCATCAGGCGCTTCTGCTTTCCAAAGCCGCAGCGTGTTGGCGGTGTTGACCTGATAGCCGAGGATGGGCGTGTCGTAAGGGACGCCTTTGACAATGCGATCGCTCACCCACTCCACCCGATAGTTGCCCTGCACATCGGTATAGGCTTTGGTGTAGCCGCCTAGCTTAACTGCCGCTGACCACTCAGGCCGAGAAACTTCCCAAGGGTTGCCATTGGCCAGCCACTTATCGGTGCGCTCAACCTGCCAGCCATCCTGCAACTCTTGCTTAAAGATGCCGAACTCATAGCGAATGCCGTAGCCCAAAGATGGAATTTGCAGCGTCGCCATCGAATCGAGATAGCAGGCGGCTAAGCGACCCAAGCCGCCGTTGCCGAGTCCAGGCTCTTGCTCTTGCTCCATAATTTCGGCCAAGCTCAAGCCCAGTCCGGCCATTGCTTCATCGACCACATCGTACAGACCCAGGTTGATTAAGTTGTTGCCCAGGTATGGCCCCATTAAGAACTCAGCCGAGAGATAGACAGCCGTGCGGGAGCGATTTTCGCGGTAGGTGCTGGCGGTACTGAGCCAGTGGTGCAACATGCGATCGCGCACCGTAAAAGCCAGCGCCATGTAGTAATCTTGCAGCGTGGCAATCTCGGGCGATTTCCCTTGCACGTAAAATAAATTATCCAAAAACGCCCGTTTCAGCGTTTCCGCCGTTAACCCCGTGCGGTCATCATCTACACGAACAGTAGTGTGTACTGGTGGGGCACTGATTTCTTTCGATTGCATAGCTCACAAGGAAGATAGATTGTCAAATAGGTGAAATGGCGATGGATCACGGCGCTTTATGAAGCTTGATGGCACGCTGCTAAAACGGCGCTTCACAAAGTTTCCTCAGCTTAACCACTCAAGGGTATACCCAGTTTTTGCAAGTAGCGACGAACCTTATAAAGTCATAAGATGCGACCAGAAACAGTAAGAATTGATACCAGTGGAGAGGCATAGAACGTTACAGATAAGCCCGCCCAAGTTCTCATACCTAGGTGGGCTTATCTATAAAAGTTGCAAATCACGTTACGAGGCTTAAGTCTTGAGGCTATCTAAACTTTCTTTAGCCAGCTAAACATTGCCCGCAAATCCTTACCGACCTCTTCAATGGGGTGCTCAGCTTCGATGCGGCGAGTCGCGTTAAATCCAGCATTGCCAGACTGCGCCTCCAACACAAATTCACGCGCAAACTGCCCAGTCTGAATCTCTTTGAGAATTTGCTTCATCGCCGCTTTAGTCTCGGCTGTAATTATTCGAGGGCCGCGCGTATAGTCACCATACTCAGCGGTATTTGAGATGCTGTCGCGCATTTTTGCCAGCCCGCCTTCAACAATGAGATCCACAATCAGCTTAACTTCATGCAGGCACTCAAAGTAGGCCAGTTCAGGCTGATAGCCCGCTTCTATGAGCGTTTCAAATCCGGCCTTGATCAATTCGCTCAAGCCGCCGCAGAGCACCGCCTGCTCGCCGAAGAGGTCGGTTTCAGTTTCTTCGCGGAAAGTAGTTTCTAAAATGCCTGCCCGGGTGCCGCCAATGCCTTTAGCGTAAGCCATTGCCAAATCACGAGCCTGCCCCGAAGCATCTTGATAAACGGCAAATAGAGCCGGAACCCCTTGGCCTTGCTCGTAGGTGCGGCGCACGAGGTGGCCAGGGCCTTTGGGCGCAGACATCACCACATCGACATCAGCAGGCGGCACGATTTGGCCAAAGTTAATGTTGAATCCGTGGGCAAAGGCAACCACGTTACCAGCCGATAAATTCGGCTCAATGCTTTCTTTGTAAATGGCACGCTGAACCTCATCTGGCAGCAAAATCATGATGAAATCGGCAACTTTAGCAGCATCGGCCACCGACTTCACCGCCAGACCTTCCGCTTCGGCCTTGGCAATCGAGCGACTGCCTTCATACAGACCCACCACCACATTCACACCGCTGTCTCTAAGGTTGAGCGCATGGGCGTGGCCTTGAGAGCCGTAGCCAATAATGGCCACCGTTTTGCCATTGAGCAAATCTAAATTGGCATCGCTGTCGTAATACATTTTGGCCATCGGACATTCTCCTTGAAAACTGCGAAATGAAAACTGTGAAATAAAGCCAGGGAACCAGAAACTGCGAAGTCCCCAGCGAGGGCGGGTGAAGGCTATCTAGCCGTTAGCGGGTCAGACGTTAGATTTTATCAAATCCGGGGATCTTTTCTGGCGGCTTTCTGGCGGCTTTCTGGTGACTTTATAGAGACGGCGATTTGAGGTGCCAGTCGGTAGACTGCTCGTAGGCATAGCCGACTTCAAATAAAAGGTCTTCGCGCAGGACGTTGCTGATGATCTGTAAGCCTATGGGCAAGCCGTTAGCATCGAAGCCGCAGGGCAAGCTCATACCGGGTAAACCGGCCATATTCGCTGGAATCGTCATTAGATCCAGCAGGTACATGCTGAGCGGATCGTCGGTGTTGGCACCCGTTTTGAAAGCCGTTGTCGGTACCGTTGGGCTTACCAGCACATCGACTTCTTCAAAAGCGCGATCAAAGTCTTGTTTGATCAGGGTTCTAACTTTTTGAGCTTTGAGGTAAAAAGCGTCATAGTAACCGGCGGAGAGGGCATAGGTTCCAATCATAATTCGCCGCTTGACTTCATCGCCAAAGCCTTCGGCGCGAGTTTTGTTGTACATCGAAATCAGGTTAGGTTCTTCGACTCGCAGACCGTAGCGAACACCGTCGTAACGGGCGAGGTTGGCCGAAGCTTCGCAGGGAGCGATGATGTAGTAGGCCGACACGCCATAGCTGAATTTGGGGCAAGAGACGGTTTTAATGGCCGCGCCGAGGGCTTTGAGTTGTTCGATGGCGGCGTTGACGCTTTGGCTAACTTCAGGCGCTAAGCCGTCGCCAAAGGTTTCTTGAATGATGCCAATGGTGCGGCCTTTGAGCGGTAGCTTGGCTTCTTTTTTAAAGAACTGGGTGTAATCGGGGATTTTGGCATTGAGGCTAGTGGCATCTTTGGGATCGTGTCCGGCGATCGCGCCCAACACAATCGCCGCATCTTCCACCGTGCGGCCAAACGGCCCAATTTGATCGAGCGAGGAGGCAAAGGCCACGAGCCCAAAGCGAGACACCAGCCCGTAGGTAGGCTTCAGGCCAACGA
>QBMP01000078.1:11306-15454 GCA_003242115.1 Phormidesmis priestleyi | reverse complement strand
GTCTCAGACAGCTTTCTACGGTTTCTGACTACATGGCAGAAACGGCAAACGACGAGGGGGAAATGGTGATATTGGCCAAGCCTCAGCATGACTATGGCGCGGGTTTGCCGCCAGTGCTAGAAGTTAGCCCCAGAGAAATGCAGATTCGGCTAGAGGCGCTAGAAGATCAGGGGCCGCTGCTGACGGTAGAGAATTTGAAGGTGGGCTATCCGGTGCAGGGCGTATTTGGCGGGGTAGAGCGCTATGTGATGGCGGTGAATGATGTGTCTTTCCAGGTGTATAAGGGGGAGACGTTTGGCCTAGTCGGTGAGTCGGGCTGCGGCAAAACGACGTTAGGACGAGCGTTATTGCAGCTTGTGAAGCCTCGCAGTGGGCGGGTTTGGTTTGAAGGGCGCGATCTGACTCGGTTGAGCAAATCTCAAATGCGTCAGCGCCGCCGTGAGATGCAGATTATTTTTCAAGATCCATACAGTTCGCTGAATCCTCGGATGAGTGTGGGCGCAGCTATAGCTGAACCACTCAAAATTCATGGGGTGATCAAAGGGCAGCGAAATCTCAAAGAGCGCGTTCAATATTTGCTAGAGCGCGTAGGCCTCGATCCGGCGGCTGTGAATCGGTATCCGCATGAGTTTTCGGGTGGGCAACGGCAGCGGGTGTGCATTGCGCGATCGCTGGCATTGAATCCTAAGTTTATTATTTGCGATGAGTCGGTGTCGGCCTTGGATGTGTCGGTGCAGGCTCAGGTGCTGAATTTGCTGAAAGAACTACAGGCCGAGTTTAAGCTCACCTATATTTTCATTTCGCATGATTTGGGCGTTGTGAAGTTTATGAGCGATCGCATCATGGTGATGAACGCAGGCCGCATCGAAGAAATTGGCCCCGCCGAAGACATCTCCCGCCGCCCTCGCAAAGCCTATACTCAGCAGCTCATTGCCGCGATTCCGGAAGGCACACTTGAGCGCATTCAGAGCCTGCAACAAGGACGAGAAATGGCTAGAACAAGCTAAACCGAGCCATGAATATGAGGTGATTAGGTAGAAAATTTTCCTCTAAATCGAGTGGTTCCCAGATTGGAGGAATATGTTGATGTAGTTCAAAATAGCAGTTAGTCGTTTTGTAGGCGAATCTAATTATGGTTATGAGGTCTGATTCTGATTGGGACTTATCCGTTGACAATCGTAACGGTCAACGGGCTCTTGTTGTTGAAGTCAAGCGCAAAACTAATGTATCGACCGAGTGGGCAGCAGCGCTACGCCGTAATATCCTCGCACATGGAACTTTTCCTAAGGCTCCGTATTTTTTGATGGTTTTTCCAGACAAATTCTACCTGTGGTCTGATGTTGATACTGGTAGGGATCAGATCGAACACAATTACACTGAGCCTACCTACATTATTGATGCGTCCCCAATTCTTCAACCCTACTTTGAGAGAGCTGGAGTAACTGCTGACGAAATCAGTGGATCTAGTCTAGAACTTATTGTTACCTCTTGGCTTGGAGAAATAATTCATGCAGATCAACTGCCTGAGACAATCGACGCTTCTCAACAATGGTTAATTGAATCAGGGCTCTATAATGCTTTGGTTGGAGGTAAGTTTGAGCATGAGGCCGCTGCGTGAATGTCTATGTCGAGACGAACTTTGTTTTAGAACTAGCATTCGAGCAAGAGCAATGTTCAAGCTGTGAAAAAATTTTGCAACTCTGTGAAGCTGAGAATGCGAAGCTCATTATACCCGCGTATAGTCTTGCTGAGCCTCATGAAAAATTAATCCGTCAAGCACGAGGCCGTAAGGAACTACAACAGTCGCTAGATGCTGAGTTACGACAGCTTTTACGTACAACCTCATATACGAATCGTATCAAGAGTATTCAGGATATTGCCAGTTTGATGATTCAGAGCAATGAAGAAGAGCGGCATCGATTTATTCAATATCGAGATCGGCTCCTTAAAATTGGAGAAATTATTGCACTGAATGCCAATATATTGAGTGAAGCAGCGTCCTATGAAACCACTTATGATTTAACACCACAAGATGCGCTTGTCTATGCTTCAATTATTATGCATCTACAGCAGAATTTGCCAGCACAGGCTTGCTTTCTCAATCGAAACTCCAAAGACTTTGACACCCCTGATATCATTGATGAACTTAGGCAGCTCAAATGCAGAATGATTCCACGGTTTGATAATGGGTACAGCTTTATTCAGTCACAGTTGCAGTCAAAGCAGACAGAGGCATAATCAATCGCTACACTGGAACGCCTCAGTCTCAAGTTACTCGGTTAAATCCTCAAGACTATTTGTGTTCAGTAAGATTACAGTAATCCTCGGTAGCGGATAAACATTAAAATAGCGGCCCAAGAGCCTAAAGCTACTTTTATGGCGACTAGGCTGTTGAGCAAAGGAATCCAGCCGCCGCTGAGCAGGGTGCCAAGCTCTCCAGAGGGAAAATCGACGCCGACTAAAGAGAGCACGGCTAGCACAATAAATACCAGCACAGAGATTTTTTCCCAGGCCGAAGCGTGCCAGCGCTGATAGATCGCCTCCATCCAATCGACTGAGGAGGTAATCGCCACAAGGCCAATGGCCGTGCCGCCAGCAACGCCAGCCGCAAATCCACCGCCAGGGCTGAGATGCCCCCGAATGGCTAATTCCACGCTCACCAAAGCCGCAATGGTTGCGCCTAATCGTGCCAGCACTACCGAAGGATAATCGGTAAACTGATAGACGGTCTCAGTAGGGCGTTCATTCGCCAGCAAAAAGCGCACGCCCATAATCGCAATTGTGAAGACGACCACTTCAAAAATAGTGTCGTACAGGCGGTTTCTAAAAATGATGCCAGATACCGCATTCGGAATATGACTTTCTTGCACGATGGTTTTAAAGGCTGTTGTAATCATCAAAGGATCTGCGGCTACAGATGCTGATGAATCACTAAACAACAGTATTTTGATCGGCAGCGCTATCCCGGCGGTGATGTATAGCCATTTCATGGGGCCTTTCATGGGCGCTCCTCCTGCAAGTTTTGATCTGTTTGATCTGATGGTTGCGCCGGTAAGGGCTGAGCTAGCGGGCGGCTCAGATCGAGATAGGTGAGGTTAGCTGTCGCTGGAGAATCGACCGTTTTGAGAATGCTGTAAAGCGCTTCAATGCGAGTTTTAAGGAAACGCTTCGAGTCGTAGGCGGTGTGAATCTCTTTGGCAATGAGAGCAGCCTGTAAAGCCGCAGCATTGTCGTAAGTGACGAGTTCTAGGCGCATGTGATGGGCTTTGAGGGCTGCGCGTAAAGCGGCTGTGAATGGTGATTCTGGGCTATATTCTGAACCAGATTCTGAAGCAGATTTTGAATCAGAGTCTAAAATGCCCAAGCGCATATTCATGGATGAACGCACGGCGATGGCATAGAGGGTAATCGAGAGCATTGTGCCGACTAATGCTTCGGTCAGGGCGACATCAGCGGCTCCAAACAGCGCGTAGACTAAGGCGGCGATCGCCCCCAAAATTCCCCTCACCACTAGCGCCTGATAGGGATTGGCCTGCAACACTACCAAAGCGGCTGTAAGCGGCAGCAGTAGGGTGATTGGAATGATGTAAAAGTTTTTACCTAATAAGCCGTCAGAAAATAAGCCTTGAGAGAACAGGATTTCCGAAAACAAATAGTTAGACATCTCGTTCTCCGTCCCTTAAATCTCTCAGATCCCTAAAGTCACCAGAATCACTAGAATCACTAGAGCAATAGGCCAGCACGTAGCCTAGCACCGTGTTCCAAATCGCTAATGAAATGAGCGCCAGAACTAGCAGTGGCCATTCTTGCGGAATTTGCAGCAAAAGGCCGACAACGATTGCCATTGAGCCTAGCGTATCAGCCACTGATAGGCTGTGTAGCTTGAATAGGACGGAGCGATCGCCGATCAGCGGCCAAGTGCCCCAAAACCAAAAAACAATCCCCACCGCCCAGCAAATATTGCTCAAAATATTGCTCATAGCACTCTGCTCATAACATTACTCATAATCTGTCTATCCGCCGAATAACGTGAGCTAACAGCATCAAAGAAGCATTGCCCAAACTCAAAATCAGCACCCCTACAACCCCAATCATCCAATCGTCACGCAGCACCGAAATCACTAAAATCATCATTGATGTCTTGGTGG
>QBMP01000078.1:5900-11296 GCA_003242115.1 Phormidesmis priestleyi | reverse complement strand
CATCTTGACAGGCTTCATAAATCGGCAGCAGCAGCGCGACAAACATCGCCATCAGCAACCAGTTCATGGTCTTCGCCTCCGCCTTACTTGATGCACTCGATGAATCTCCTGCAAGCCATCGGGGCGATGCTTCACCACGATGGTTTTGGGTGTAAACGTGATTAAAAAGGTATCTAAAAAGACTAGGTTAGGGGTGCGTCTAAGTCGAGTCGGCTCTAGCGTAATCTCTTCTTGACTGTGAGGATATAGCATCATTTCAAATGCTTCATAGTAGGCTTTGGGAATGGCGACAATAATCTCCCAGAAAATATGCAGCCAGTCTTTGAGCACATCGGGTGCGGTGTAAGATCTCGGGCCAAACTTGGGTAGCAGCAGCGAAATGGCGATGCCGATAGCAATATTGGCCCAACTCAGATCGGCAGTCAATAACAACCACAGGCTCAATCTCAGTAACAAATCTCGGTAACCAATCATGGTAGTGCCAGCCAAAACAGTACGATTAACGTCAAGCTCATGGTTCCAATTAGATGATCAAGATTTTCGGGCGCTTGAGGTAGCTGTCGTTGAAAAACAAAATCTTTAAAGCAGAAATAATAAATCATCCAACCAATCCCAATTTTGCTGAGCGATTTAGTCAGATTGACGAAAGTATAGTCTTTGCTATGGAGGCCACTTGCAATCATCAGAACACCTATTAGCAGTGTCACCGCTAGCCAAAACCCCGCTGGCACTTTCCACGAGTGAGATTCACCTAAGTCATCTCGAAAGGGCAGAAAAATAAATCTAGCAAAAGCAATGACGGTACCAACTGCCACCACATTCATCACAGTGCCATGCCAAGAGGAACCCAGTTGCTGCAAAGTCGAAGCTTTAGCATTAAAGCCTGCGAGGAGCGGAAAACCAGAAATAGAGAGACTCGCAACCATCAAGACAATCCACAGATGGGTATGAATCGGTTGCTGCTTGAGCTCTTGAAAGCTGCGGCTAGGTAACTGCCCCACCGTAAGAAAAAGCGCTGCTTTAGCCACTCCGTGCGTTAGTGCATAAAACCCCGCAACGGCAGGTGCAGCGATAACAAAGCCCATCTGTGAGATCGTACTCCAGGCCAACATTCGTTTTGTATCTTTTTCTAAAATGGCACAGCTAGTTCCTAATATCGCAGTGCCTGCACTGAAAATCTCGATAATTGGCTCAAGTTCACCCACGATCATTGCCCAGCGGATCAATGGGAAAACACCTGCTTTGACGACGATGCCTGAAAGCATAGCCGATACGGGTGTTTCTGATTCAGCATGAGTTAGCGGTAGCCACAGCCCCGAAATAAAAATACCGCCTTTGGATAGCACACCTAGAAACAGTAGCGCGATCGCCTCTGCCGGCGCTTGCTGCAAACCCGCATAGGCAAACGAATGACTCGACTGATAAACCAACACTGCCCCAATCAGATAGAACAACATGGCCGTATTGCTGACAAACAAATAGCGCAAAGCCACCCAAATTGAGCGGTCAGTGCGCGGGTAGGCAATCAGCAAAAAAGCCGCAATGCCAATGACTTCTAAGGCGACATAGAGGCTGATAAAGTCTGCGCAAATAAACACAGCATTGACGCTGCCATGCAAAATAATGACTTGCGTATAGAAAAAAGCTGATTTATTACTGTGCCAGCAATAAATCACCACCGCCGCCGTTACCAGCGCATTGGTCAGCACAAAAAAGCCGCTGAGCGAATCGCTTACCAGCGTCACTCCAAAGCTATCTAATAGCTCTAGCGTCAGCGGCGTGGCTGCTAAGGTTTGCCATAGCCCATAGGCTAAAGAACCTAGCGAGACTAAAAGCGCTAATATCCGAGCCAATTTGGGCAACAGATAAATGCTAAAACCCACAAATAGCGGCAGCGCTATCCAGACTAGCGTTATCACATTCATAACGGTTGGTTTGGCAGTATAGTATTTTTTTCAATGTCGCGGCAATCGAGCGTTGGATAATCTCGCGAGAGCTTCATTGCGCCGACTAGCATCAGCGCTTGAATGGAAAATCCAATTACAATTGCGGTCAAAATCACGGCTTGAGGAACCGGATCGGCGTAGGCCACTCGTGCCAGATCAGAGGGCTCAAAATCAGCGGCAATCGGCGTCCTTAACCCACCTCTAGCGGCAATCAGCACATAGAGTGCAATCACGCCGGTGCTCATCACATCCATTGAAATGATTTTCATCAGCAGATTCTTTTTTAGGATAATGCCAAAAAAACCGCACATAACGGTGGCAAAGACGCAGGCTTCTAACACCAACATAGCTATACTCACACCCGTTTAAAAACAAATATTGCTATGAATCACAACCAACACCGAAGGCTCGGGCATTGCGAAAATTAATTCTATTAGTCAATTGCATGAGTAAATCAGCTTATTGAATGAATTTGATCAGAACAAAAGGATTGACTAGCTGCTCAGCGGTTGAGCCAAGCAACCATTTTTCGGTTCATAGACTTTTGTCTATTGATTTCTTTTTAGCATAGATAAAAGTCTACACAAAAACGGTTCACATACACTAATATCTATGAACTATTTCGGTGGAACGCTAAAATTTGCACCGATCATCGGGGCAATCGAATCCGCTCGCTTACACCAGCAGCACCGAGAGAGCAGCACCGAGAAAGCAGAAAAATATTATGAAAGCTAATGCTGAGGCAGCGGGCAGCTCAGGGCTTTTGTCTGTTCGCTGAAAAGCAGATTTTCGCGGTAGTCGATGGGGCAATCAATCACTGTCGGCACACTTTGCGCTAGGGCTTCTTTGAGCGTTGGGATAAAGTCTTCTGCCGATTCGATCCGGTAGCCTTTGAGGCTCATGCTTTCGGCAAATTTTACAAAGTCAGGGTTGTTGAACTTGATGTAAGAAGATTCGTGATAGTGAGTTTCTTGCTTCCACTCAATCAGGCCGTAGCCGCCGTCATTGAAGATGATGGTGACAAAAGCAGTGCCAATACGGTGAGCGGTTTCTAGCTCTTGGCAGTTCATCATAAAGCCGCCGTCTCCCGTGACCGCGACAACTTTACGGTTGGGGTGCACCAGCTTGGCTGCAACGCCGCCAGGAATAGCAATGCCCATTGAGGCAAATCCATTGGAAATCAGGCAGGTGTTGGGCCGTTCGCAGTGGTAGTGGCGGGCAATCCACATTTTATGTGCGCCCACGTCAGAAATCACGATGTCTTCGGCATCAAGCACTTGCCTGAGATCGTACAGTAGCTTTTGCGGCTTAATGGGAAAGCCGGTATCAGTGGCGTAATGCTCATAGTCTTCCTGCATTTGGGCGCGTAGCTCGGTAAGTTGTTGATTGAGCGCTGTGCCTGGGTGCCCGCTAGCTGGACGGTGGATGCGCTTGCCGATTTCTTCGAGAGCGTCGGAAATGTCGCCGACAATTTCGACGGTGGGGATGTAGCTGCTGTCGATTTCAGCCGGGGTGAGAGAGATATGCACAATTGGCAGGGTGCCCGTGGGGTTCCACTTTTTGGGGCCGTATTCGATCAGGTCGTAGCCGATGGCAATGATCAGATCGCTTTCCTCGACGGCGCAGGCAATGTAGTCACGCTGCTGAAGGCCGACTGTCCAGAGCGATCGCGCATCTTTATAGTTCAGCACCCCCTTACCCATAAAGGTATTGGTCACGGGGATATTCAGCCGCTGCGCAAACCGCGTAATCGCCTCGCTGGCCCGATTGCGAATGGCCCCATTGCCAACGATGATCATCGGGTTACTGGCTTGAGAGATGGCGATCGCTGCTTTTTGCAAACTCTCTTCTGAGGCCACAGGTCTAGCCGGAGCCGCCGCCCGCAGTGGCACCCCTGCCGCAGGCATATCCGCAATATTTTCCGGCAGGTCAATATGCACCGCTCCAGGCGGCTCACTTTGAGCCAGCTTAAACGCTTTACGAACAATTTCAGGCGTGTTACCAGGCCGCACAATTTGTTTGTTCCACTTAGTGACCGGGGCAAACATCGCCACCAAATCTAAGTACTGATGCGATTCAATATGCATTCGATCTGTGCCGACCTGGCCGGTAATCGCCACTAACGGCGCTCGGTCTAAGTTGGCATCGGCAACCCCCGTCATCAGATTCGTCGCCCCTGGCCCCAAAGTAGAAAGGCACACGCCCGCTTTACCCGTCAGCCGCCCATACACATCGGCCATAAAGGCTGCACCCTGCTCATGGCGAGTGGTAATAAACTGAATAGAAGAATGCTTTAGTGCCTGCAATAGCTGAAGATTTTCTTCTCCAGGCAGGCCAAAAATGTATTCAACGCCTTCATTTTCAAGGCAGCGGACGAGTAGTTCGGCGGTATTCATGCTGGGGCTCACACTGGGGCTGATTATTTAATCGTTTGGTTTAATTGTTCGCTCTAATCATCGAGTAACTACTGATTAACCACTCAGGAAATCATTTAATCCAAACCGTTTTGGCATTGACAAATTCCATTACCCCATAGCGGGCCAACTCCCGGCCATAGCCCGATTGCTTGATGCCCCCAAAGGGTAATCTGGGGTCAGATTTGACCAATCCGTTAATAAAAACAGCCCCGGCGTCTAGCTGGTTAACAAGCTGCTGTTGTTCATCAGGATCAGTTGTCCAAGCGCTAGCGCCTAAGCCAAAAGCGGTTGAGTTCGCTAGCTGAATCGCGGCATTGATATCTGGGACTCGAAAAACAAGCGCTACCGGGCCAAAAAACTCTTCTTGATCCGCCGGAGTTCCCGGTGGAATGGCGGTGAGAATGGTAGGCGGGTAAAAGCTGCCTGACTGAAGTTCTTTCGGAAGCTGCTGTTGGAGTTCGTTAGGGTTTCCACCCACTAGAGCCGTGGCTCCTTGAGCAAGACAAGTTTTCACCTGCTGATCAAGCTCTTTTAAAATGTCAGGGGTCGCCAAAGGGCCAATGTCGGTATCGGGCTTGAGCGGATCGCCGACTTTCTGCTGCCTAAACTTAGCGGCAAACCCCTGCTCGAAGTCGTCGGCAATTTCTCCGACTAAGATAAAGCGCTTGGCGGCAATGCAGGACTGGCCGTTGTTCATTAATCGGGCCGTGGTAGCCGTGGCAATCGCCGCCTCCAAATCCGCACTCGGCAGCACAATAAACGGATCGCTGCCGCCCAATTCCAGCACCGCTTTTTTGATATGCCGCGCGGCTGTAGCTGCGACCGCCTGCCCAGCGGGGCCGCTGCCCGTCAGGGTAACTGCCTGAACGCGGGCATCGGCAATAATCGGCTCTACCTGCTGCGCGCCAATTAGCAGCGTTTGAAACATGCCGTTAGGAAACCCGGCGGTGGTGAAAATTTCAGCGATCGCCAGCGCCGAACCTGGCACATTAGACGCGTGCTTCAGTAATACCGGATTGCCCGCCATCAGGGC
>QBMP01000078.1:5258-5890 GCA_003242115.1 Phormidesmis priestleyi | reverse complement strand
GGCAAAAAGCGCACATAGCTCTTGCCCGCATCGGTTTGGGCGGGCTGATCCTGCAAAAAACCCTCGGTTTCATCCGCATAGTAGCGGCAGAGTCCGGCGCATTTTTCGACTTCAGCGATGGCGCTCACTAGCGTTTTGCCCATCTCCAGCGTCATCAGCCGCGCATAGGTTTCTTTATTCGCGATCAGCCCGTCAGCGGCTTGGTGCATCCAGTGCGATCGCTGTGCAAACGACACGTTAGGATAAGCTTCAAACGCAGTTTGAGCCAGTGATAGCGCCTGCTCAATGCCATCATCGGTGAGCGGCGAGTAAGTTTTTATTGTTTCACCCGTCGCCGGATTAACGCTTGCAATAGCCATAGATCCCTTCCTTGAAGATGTCCAACGTGATCAATCGTGACATCTCTGACCTTTCTAATATCGCTTGAAATCGCTTGAAATCGAAGAAACAGGAAAAAACGGTCATGCCTCACTCAGTAAAAAGTGGGATAGGTAGCAAAGTCATGTCATAACGTTGACGACGGTAGGACAGCGTATCGAGTGTGTCGGCAAACGTTTGTTGACAGTTAGGGGTTTGTCGACAGTTAGGGCATTGATAGCGCTGACACCCCGTGCTAGTTTTACTGTGCTTAT
>QBMP01000078.1:3304-5248 GCA_003242115.1 Phormidesmis priestleyi | reverse complement strand
GCTTATGGGTTTTGGGATGTTCACAAAATGGGCATTCCATTAATTGACACTGATGAGCGACAGATCTATTCTACCAAAACCACTTTCCCTTGACGCACAACCAAAATTCTTTAGGCAAGCCGTATGAGTCGTAACATGAGTATTGAGCAGCTTAATCAGACCTTTGCTATCTCTAGTCAGCTTGAGATTGTTGAGAGTAAAGGCGGCTTTCCGGCAATTGAAATTCAGAACGAAAAGGCATCAGCGAAAATTTCAGTTTACTCTGCGCAGGTGCTGTCTTTTCAGCCGGTTGATGAGCCTGAAGAAATGTTGTTTGTCAGCGAGAATGCTTATTATCAAACGGGTAAGGCGACGAAGGGCGGGATTCCGATTTGCTGGCCCTGGTTTGGCCCCGATCCGCAGGGGCTAGGTCGGGCGAGTCATGGGTTTGTGCGCAATCGGATGTGGACGCTGTTGAGCACAGAGGCGATGCCAACAGGGGAGACAAAAGTGAGGCTAGGGATGAGCGCCAATGAAGAAACTCAAGCAATTTGGCCTTATCAATTTGAGCTGGTGATGGAGATTGTTGTTGGTCAGAGGTTGGCGATCGCACTCATCACTCAAAACACCGGCAGCGAAGCCTTCTCCATTACACAGGCTTTTCACACTTATTTCAGCATCGGCGACATCCACCAAGTTCGAGTGCTGGGGCTAGAAGACACGCCGTATCTGGACAAAGCAGACGAAGGCGCTGAAAAAACTCAAATAGGAGAGATTGCTATCACCGCCGAAACAGATCGAATTTATGTGGGCGTAAAGCCTGAACTTATTGTAGAGGATAGCGCCTGGGGGCGACGAATTCTGATTTCATCAACGAATAGCAGTACCGCCATTGTTTGGAACCCGTGGGAGAAAATATCGGCGGCAATGGCCGATCTGGCAGACTCAGATTATTTAAATTTTGTTTGTGTAGAAACCGCTAATGCTGAAAATGAGGTGATTGAGATATCGCCGGGTGAACAATATCAAATGCAGGCGGTTTATGCCATAGAACGAAGCTAGCGATGGTTGAGACTGCTTAAAGGTAAGTAACAAAATATCCTTCCTAAGCTGTATAAGATAGGCAAACAAACGGCTAACTCAACTCAGGAAAATCAAACATGAACATGAGCAAAGTAGTATTAGGCGCATCATTGTTAGCGCTGCCGTTGAGCTTTCTGAGCGGTTTGGGCGCTGCTGCCTTGGCGACGACGATAGAACTCGCCGTGTCTCCCCTATTGCGGCCGAGTAGTGGCGGACAGAGCGCTGGCTGCCCACAAACCCTGATAGCGTATGAAACGCTTCAGCCTTATGCCCCCGGTGGATATTCTACTCAGGGCATGATTCAGCTGAGTGCTATTGCTACCAACATCAGCGCCACCCAGCGCAACGATTTCAGCGCCACTTGGACAGGCACACTCAAGCCCGAATACCGAAACTGCAAAGCCTCAGCCGGTATTTTCAAAATCGACGGCGAAGACTTTGATGGGCATTCCTATCTGCGGTTGCAAATGCTCGATGGTCAAGTTACGGCCATTTTAGATATGACCGGCATGAGAGATGCCAACAACTACACAACGGTCATCATCGACCAAACCATGCGCAGTGGCAATCCTCGCTGGACATGGGGCGGCACTGATTAGCCAGCTATATTTTAACCCCTATTTTTGAATTGGTTGCTCAGCTTCCGTATCATTAAACTGTCACTGATAACTCGGTAGTTTTTTCTGTGGTCTCTTTATAGACAGTTGACTTAATGGCTCAAGTTTTTGGTGCGCTGCTGATTTTTACGTTGGTGCCTTTGATTGGGGCGCTGCCGCTTACGGGCTGGATTGTTCGTTTGTTGAGCGGGAAGCGGCTGACTCAAATCGGTACGGGCAACACGAGTGTCTCGGCGGCTTTTTATCACGGCGGAACGCTCAGCGG
>QBMP01000078.1:0-3270 GCA_003242115.1 Phormidesmis priestleyi | reverse complement strand
GCGGTACGCTCAGCGGCATTTTTTCAGTCGCGGCTGAAGCGCTGAAAGGCATCGGGGCGGTGCTGCTTGCCCGCTACTTTTTTGGCAGCGATCCGATTTGGCCGGTGCTGTCTTTGATTGCGTTGGTGATGGGCCGCTATTGGGGTTCGCAAGGAGCCGGGACAACGAATGTGGCTTGGGGCTTTTTTGCTTACGATCCGCTGGTTGCGGGGCTGACCTTTATCATTAGCTTTATTGGCTTTACGCTGCTGCGAATGCGACGGCAGGGCAAGCTGTTTGTGCTGGTGCTAATGCCAGTGCTGACAGCGCTAGCTCACCCGACTGACGGGATGAGAGTGCTGATTGTCGCCTGTCTATCGGGTTTGGTCGGCTGGATTTATCAAAAAATACCGGATGATTTAGACTTGCCCGCTACTGCTGGAGAATCGCGTCAGATGTTTCGGTTTTTTCAAGGCGATCGCGCCCTTCCTTCCCTTTCCACCCTGCTCGATCCAGCCAAAGTCGGAGCCAAAGCCGCTACGCTCTCTCAGCTTCAAGCCTGGGGCTATCCGGTGCCACCGGGCTATGTGCTCCCGGCAGGCGATGATCCGGCGGCGCTCATTGCCACCGTCTTCCCCGGTATCGCCAATCCCTCAGACAACCGCACCCACGACCAAAGAGTCGTCGCCCGCTCGTCAGCCACTGGGGAAGATGGCCTCACCTCATCTGCCGCTGGTCAGTACGTATCGGTCACAGATATTACCAGCCCCATTGCCTTAGAGCGAGCCATCACCGTTTGCCTGAACGCCTACAACGCCCCGATCGCTGTGCGCTACCGGCAAGATCGTGGTATTCCAGAAGGCCGGATGAACGTGCTCGTACAGCCCCATATTTCTGGCGTATTTTCTGGCGTTGCCTTTAGCCGCGATCCAATTGCTCAAGCGGGCAATGCGGTGATTGTAGAAGCGCTTCCGGGCGAAGCAAGTCAGGTAGTATCTGGCAAAATCACTCCCGAACGCTATCAGGTAATTGTCGCCGAGTGCCCGTCTGAATCGTGGCAAATGCCGCCTGATGTTGATTTAGCGATCGCGGGCAAAGGCAAAACGCCACCTGATCTGATTCAGCAAATTGCCTACCTGACGCGCCATATTGAGCAGCGCTTTCATGGCATTCCCCAAGATATTGAGTGGACGTTTGACGGTGAGCAGATCTGGGTGCTGCAAAGCCGCCCAATTACGACGCTAACCCCAATTTGGACGCGCAAAATTGCCGCCGAAGTCATCCCTGGCGTCATCCGTCCGCTCACTTGGTCAATCAACCGTCCGCTCACCTGCGGCGTTTGGGGCGATCTGTTCACCACCGTGCTCAAAGACCGAGCTGCTGGCATTGATTTCACGCAAACCGCGACGCTGCACTACGCCCGCGCTTACTTCAACGCCACCTTGCTGGGCGATCTGTTCACCCGCATGGGTCTACCGCCTGAGAGCCTAGAATTCCTCACCCGAGGCGCTAAATTTAGCCGTCCGCCGCTAGCTGTGACCTTGCGCAATGCCCCTGGCCTAATCAGGCTGCTACGCCAAGAAATGTCGCTGCCTCGTCAGTTTGCCCAGGCCAATAAAACCCGCTTTCGTCCAGCCTTGGCAGAATGGGACGCGCAGCCGCTGAATGGTTTGACGGATAAGGCCATAGCCCACCGCATCCAAACCATCCTCGATCTGCTCAAACAAGTCACTTATTACAACATCCTCGCCCCGCTCAGCCTTGCCCTGCGCCAAGCCATCCTAAAAGTAGACCTCACCACCCTCGACAACCATCACACCCCCGAAGTCGCCGCCCTAGAAGCCCTCAAGACCCTAGCATTAGAGCTTCGATCAAATTCCACTCACTCACTTGCTCACCCCCTTCCCCCTTCCCTGATCGAACCCTTCCTCACCAAATACGGCTACCTCAGCGACATTGCTACCGATATCGCTATTTCCACCTGGCGCGAATCACCTCAGCCCATTTACGATCTGCTCGATCAGTACCTGCAAGATCCCGATTTGCAAGCCACCGAGTCTACTGAGCCCACCGCTCCTGCCACCAACTGGAAAGCCCGCCAAGTCCAGGCCCGACTCGATCTTAAAGGAAGAGTAGCTGAGGTCTATAACCGGCTGCTAGCGGCTTTGCGAGCCTGCTTTATTGAACTCGAAGGCCGTTGGTTAGCCGATCAGCGACTGGCTGAACCGGGTGACATTTTTTTTCTGACCTGGGCACAAGTGCTGGCTGAAATTGATCTGCCGACGCTCGATTTGCTGGCTCAGGTAAAGGCTGCAAAGACCCTTTGGCAGCAGCAAGGTGAGTACCGCGTCCCGACCCTAGTGTACGGTCAATCGCCGCCGCTGCCAGTGCTTGAGACTGGGTTAAAAGTACTCGCTGCCGGTACCTTACGAGGCATTGGCGCAAGTCGCGGGAATATTGAAGGGACGCTGCTGGTGCTCACTGAGTTACCCGAAACTTCTGTTGAAATTGACGCTCAGACGATTTTGGTGGTGCCTTACACTGATGCTGGCTGGTCACCCTTGCTGGCTCGAATCGGGGGGCTGATTGCTGAAGTGGGCGGGCAGCTTTCGCACGGGGCGATTATTGCCCGCGAGTACGGCATTCCAGCGGTGATGGATGTTACCGACGCAACTCACCGACTGACTACTGGGCAGCTTGTGCGCTTGAATGGCAGCTTAGGGACAATTGAAATTTTGTAGCAGGCAAGCGATTGGACTCAGCTAAATCTTGTAGATTGAGAGTAATCCGTAGGTTTCGTTCAGCTGTCGTAGTTTGATAGCTACACCCCTTTCTGTGACTCACTGATTGCGCCATCGGGTGCTAACCGCTATGAACTACCTGACTCAAACGCAGCTTAATCTTCACGGCACCTTTCAGGGCGCAAATGACTTAACGCTTTTTTATCGGCGCTGGAATCCAGTTAGAGCCCCTCAAACCACGGCAGTCAAGGGCGTTGTGGCAATCGTGCATGGCCTCGGCGAGCACTCAGGCCGCTATTGCGCAGTGGTCAATGGCCTGACCACCGCAGGCTACGCCGTCTTTGCCTTTGATAATCAAGGTCACGGCCAGTCTGAAGGGCAGCGCGGCCATATTGATCGCTGGCAAGACTACCGTGACAATACGCAGGCATTTTTGCAATTAGTGCGTCAACAAGTGCCGACTGTGCCGCTGTTTTTGATGGGTCACAGTCTCGGCGGCCTGATTGTGCTGGACTATGCGCTGCGGAGTGCGGCTGAGCCTGAGTTTCAA
>QBMP01000077.1:12700-28181 GCA_003242115.1 Phormidesmis priestleyi | reverse complement strand
TTAAAGCCTGAATAGCTTTTCTGGCTACTACTCTCGCTTTTCTGTCCGGACTATTGATATATAAAATTGCTCTCTATGTCAAATTCCCCGTTCCACGATCCTCAGCGCAACCCCTTACCCGATGCGAATGACATTGAACAATCAGGTGATAGTAGTTTAGAGTTGGTTTCTTCTCAGGAAGATGCTCCGACTCGTAGCCCTTCTCCCCATATCAAGCGAGATATACAGCGACTGCGAGATATCGTTATAGGGCTACTACTTACAGGACTAGCACTGGGTTGTGTTGTGGGCATTGGGGTCGTCATTGTTTTGAAGCGCACCGGCTTAGCCGATCCGCCAAAACCTAACCAAGGACAAATATATGAGCGTCTCAGTGTTGGCGATCTCAAGGATGCTAATCATTAACGGCACCGCACGGCCCAAGGGCAGGCATGGTTCAACCAAAGTTCCGCCAGGGTAACACTCTGAGTCAGGGATAGATCCTTCAGAAGTCTATTTGGCCAGACTTTGAGGTTTTAATTCCCAATCAAAATTGTTACCCCCGATTGAACCACGCCGCCATTGCGTAGAGTGTTACCTTAATGTGCAAAGTTTTGAACTACTTTGAACTACCCTGCCGCGCTTCCTTATTGCGCTTAAACAATTACAAACGCACTCTGAGAAAGGCCGTTGACGCCTAGCAACTGAGCAAGCGTTTCAGCTCCATCTGAGATCAACGTATTGCCATCCAGCGTAGAAATTGACAAACTACCGAAGGTGAGGCCGCCCGACAACCCAATCAAGTCTTTACCAACTGCAAAGTCTGTAATGGTATCCATGCCGTTATTCAGAGCAATCACAAACGTGTCGTTGCCATTGCCCCCAGTAAGCAAATCGTCACCCCGTCCGCCAATCAGAATATCTTTGCCATTGCCGCCATTCAAAATATCGCGGCCATTGCCACCCAAAATTGCATCCTTGCCGTTGCCGCCGGTAAGAATATCGTTGCCGTTGCTGCCAGTAATCGGATCTTTACCATTACCGCCATTAATCACCACACCGGGCGTCAACAGATCGAGTCCTACAATTAGCGGATCATGGTCAGATGTGCGGAAAGGCGTTTGCCCATCAAACAGCGCTGGGTCGCGACCAAAGTCTAGGTTGTAATCTAAGGCATCAGGCTCATCAGCGTTAATATGCCAATCTGTTGCACCTGTCACCTGAGAGATCAGCGTGGTACTCGCTAGGCCATAGTCTAAGGTGCCAAGCTGCCCGTCAAACACATAGGAGTAGGCCGACTCAGGATTGTTGATGACATTGGTATATCCTTGGCTTTCTAAGTAGGTGATGGGGTCTTCTTGCGCATACGAATTGAGATCGCCAATCAGCAAGAAGTCGGCGTCGTCGCTGCCCGTTGGGTCAGTTCCTAGCCAGGCATTGAGTGCAGTGGCCGCGCGCAGGCGAGTGCCGTTAAAGCTCCCTTGACCATCGCCCGTGTCGGCATCATCGCCCATGCCTGTTCCCCCTTTAGATTTGAAGTGGTTAACAGCGACGGTGAGTGCCTCGCCCGTGGCAATCTCTTCAAAGGTCACAGCTAGCGCAGCACGGTTCGTGTTGTTGCCATCGAACACTGGCCCGCTTAAGCCCAACGCAGGCAAATCAGCATCTGACAAAATTTCGACCGAAGTACCACTGGCAATCTTCACTGTGGAGGTTTTATAAATCGCCCCGACGGAAATGGCATCTCCCGTATCCACAAAAGGCACCCCTGGATTGACAGAAGCATAGGTGCCCGCACCGACTCGCTCATTCAGCGCATCTACAATCGTCTCAAGGGCAACCTTGCCGTCTCCGTTTTGATCCCTATTAAACTCATTTTCCAGCTCAACGAGCCCATAAATGTCTGCATTAGCAATTTCTAGGGTTGTGATGAGCTTGGTGAGCTGACGATTAAATTCATCTTGGCTGTCGGCACCTCGCGGAGCCAAACGATTAGGGCCGCTACCAGGGTTACCCGACACATCCAACGTAGTGAAAAAGTGAAGCACGTTGAGGCTGACAACTTTGAGATCACCGCCCACATCTTCAGGTGTATCAGGTCGAGGATTGGTCGGCTGAAAATCAACTGGGGCGACCGGCTGAATGCGGTACTCATTGAAGCCGTAGCTCAATACACCGGTGAGTCCAGCAATGGTATCGCCGCCGCGCAGCGTATTGGTCGCACTGAGCGGTTCACCGCCTCTGCCCAAAATAATCGGATTGGGGTTCTGAATCGTTTGGCCATCGTCAACCACGATACGGCGCTTAGCAATTTCTGCCTGGTAGGCCGCGAATCCGGCTGCATCTGGATCGTTGAACTGCGTGTATTGATCTAACCGGCCATCAGTTCCTGGTGCATTAGTCGCGCCGTTAGAAGAGAGCACGATTTCACCAAAGCGATCCAGATTGAAATACTCCGTGACAAAAAGCGTATCTGGAATCGTCACCTGCATTCCTTCGAACGATTCGAGATCGGCTACGCTGTTCACTGGCAGGTTAACGGTGGCAGCAGTTGGCAGCGCGCTACCCGTGCTAACGGTGCTAACGGTTACATTCGTCAGTTCGGTGAGGCCATTGAACTCAGTAACCGTGCCAGTCACCTGCACTCTGTCACCCATTTGCACATCGACCGCAGGCGCACTGCTGCCATCAAAAATGAACAGACCTTCGGAAGTGGTCGCATCAGCATCGGCATCGGCATCTTCTTCTTGCACGAAAAAGCCACCTAGATTACCGTTGTCGCTGCTGCTGCCATTTTGAAAGTCGCCAACAACAATGGCTTCAACGGTCACGGTGGAGCCGACTAGCGGGCTAACCGCGCCGCTGCCTTGAATGTCGTGGATCAAGGTGATAGTATCGCCGCCGCCACCATTATTGCCGCCATCATTAACCGTGCCCTTCGTTTGCGCAGCAGGGCCAGTCCAAGCAGCCTCGATTAGCTGGAGCGATTGACCCGCTAGCTCGTTGCCAGCTTCAGAAACGCCGATGTCGGTGCTAGTGAGGCCATCAGCCGGGCCACCGACAGCAGTAAACGAGCCTTCATAGCTAAGGAACTCGATCACACTGCCATCGGGTGCAACTAGCGCTACCCCATCCGGCGACCCGTTTTGAATGCCTACGATGTCAAAGGCGATCGCGCCTTGTCCATTGACTTCATTGGGAACTGCACCATCCAGGGCAGTGGTACTGTAAGGCGCGCCGCCATTGCCGTTGTAGAGAACCAGACTGTAGCCAGTGAGATTGGTGCCAGCGGTAGCCGTCACTTCAACAAACTCGCCCGTATCAGCCCCGGCGTTATCGTAGTGAATTTCGCTGATAAACACAGTGGGGTTAGGCGGATTTGTGCCTACGAAGGTCTGCCCAGCGTTGACCGCTCCGCTCGTATTGGCATCGGTCGCACTCCAGGTGAAATCTTCGTAAGCAGAGCCTGTGCCTGTAAGCTGCAAAGAAGAGCCAACTGCTTCAGTACCATTTTGGCTAATGCCAATATCTATGCTGGTGAGGCCAACCGCTGGGCCATTGGTCGCGGCAAAGGAACCTTCGTAGCTAAGGAACTGCACAACTTCACCCAAGTTGTTCACCAGGGCAAAACCGTCCGGAGCGCCATTTTGCAGACCGTTGGCCGGATAGCTGATGACCACAGTGCCAAAGCCGTTGCCCTGATCGGCAATGGTGCCACTGAGTGTTTCGTTAGCGGTGGGGCTTGTGTAAACTGTTCCGTTGGCACCGTTGTAGCGAAAAAGGCTCCAGCCGGTTAGGTCAGTGCCAGCAAGTCCGGTGATTTCGATGAATTCGCCCGTATCTGTACCTGTGTTGTCGTAATGAAACTCGTTGATAAAAACAGACGCCATGATTACCTTGAAAAATTGTTATTGAAAAGAAATGAACTGTTATCCCTCTTGATTAGCCTAAGTGGATAAAAGAAAGAGATATCGAATGAAGAGAGCTAAACAACTGTGAAGCTGCTTTCTCCCAACAGTGATGCACTCACACCCTGCAAGACTGCTAACGTTTCATCGGCAAAAGCGATCGCAGTTTGATTGTTTTGTTGGCTAATGCTGATTTGGCCGAAGCTCAAGCCGCCTGCTAGCCCAATTAGGTCAGTGCCAACTTCAAAGTCTGTGATGGTGTCGCTGCCTTCACCGAGCGCTAGCACAAAGGTGTCGATCCCTTGAGCGCCAGAGAAGTTGTCTCCCGTCAGGATGTCGTTCCCTCTGCCGCCACGAATGATATCGTCGCCATCGTCGCCCCAAATTTGGTCATCGCCTGCATTGCCGAAGAGTCGGTCGTTGCCGGATTTGCCGCCGATTCTGTCGTTACCTGCGCCGCCGTAGATGAGATCATCGCCGCCCGCTTCGCCAGTCTGGGCGCTGCGGCTATTGTGATCGCCCCGCAGGACATCATCCCCATCGCCGCCGAGGATCACATCGTCACCGAGACCGCCCGCGATCAGGTCGTTACCGCCTAGTCCAGCGAGTTTGCTGTTGCCATCGCCATCTACTAACGTGTCGTCAGTCTCTGTACCGCCTGAGAGGGTGCCCTGAGGGTTGACTTCAAACTGGCTGAGGATAGTTGGCGTTTGGTTGATGATGGCCTCCGGATTGGCCAGCAGTTCCTCCTCGCTATAGCCGTCGATGCCCCAGGTCGTCACTGTTAGCTTTTGCGTCACCGGATCGATTTCAAACTCTGCCCAGCTTGAGCTGTGGCCTACATAGTAGTCACCTTGCAACAACGTCGCGTCGATGAGTCCCTCAGCCTGAGGCAAGTTGTTGTCTAAGCCAATAGGATCGTAGCCTAGCGGCGCTAGCAGAGTGCTATTGATAGCAGCTTCTACAAAATCGTCTTTATCGTTGGGCAGGTCATCGAGGTCAGGCGCGATGGGCAAGCTATCGTAGAATGCTCTGAGTTCAGGATTACCCGCTGTGAAAATTTCTCCCAAAAACTGTCCGGTCGGATCTTCGTAGGCAACTGCGCCCGTGGTAATTTCAAACGTATCGGTCGCAATAATTTCGCCGAAGGGTTCCTCCTGATAGGTGACGTTGTTAACCGTTGTCATGTGAACATCGGCGGCAACAAACACCACGTTGTCAATACCACTGCCTTCAATAAACTTGAGAAGCTCTGTGCGCTCGGCATTGTAGCCATCCCAGGCATCTGTATTGACGCCCGGAAAGAGATTTTGAAACGGCTCGGGCACCATCACAAATTTCCAGGTGATGTCCTTGGCCTGAGCGTCGAGCAAATCTGCCTTAAGGTCTGCTTTTTGGGCGTCGCCGAGCAGGGTTCTACCGGGGATAAAGGTTGCGGCCAGCACAGAGGCTAGCTGTTCGGGGTCGGTAAAGTCGACAGGTGCAGGAATAGAGGGGTCACGGAAGGAGCGAGTATCCAGGGTGAAGGAAGCCGCATCGCTGCCAAAGGTGTTGTACCGGTAGAGCTTGCGTTCGCCTGCGGTTACCAGGTCACCCGTTTCACCATAGAATTCGTCTTGAATGGGGTTGTATTTCTGAAAGACCTGTAGCCCGTTTTCGTAGAGCGTACTGTCGTTGATCAGCGCGTTCGGATCATCTCCTGGAAAGGCTGCGAGGAAGCGCTCGTCGGTGCCGATAAGCTGGGCTCCAGCAAAGTCATTGGTGACTTCGTGGTCGTCAATGGTGGCGTATACTGCGGTAGAAGCGCGAACCTCGGCCCAGAAGTTTTTGCCGAAGCGATCTCCATACACCTCATCATGCTTAGCCCGAAACTCTGCGATGCTGGTTACCTGTTCATCCGGCGACCCATCAGGATTGAGCACAGCAGGGGAGCCATCATCAGCGTAAATGGTATCGCCGTGGAGAAGAAAAAAGTCTAGATTCTTTTCGGCTACGTTAGCGATCGCTGGATAGGGCGCAATCTCACCGCGCCAGTCACCCACCACACCGAAGTTTAGTCCGGTCTGCTCGCCGGTAACAGCCGCTGTCTCAAACCGTCCGACCTTTTGCGCGCCTGCCGCATCGGTTACCCGATAGAAGTATTCGGTATTGCTATCTAAACCCGTAACTCCGACTTTGACCGGCTCAGTAATGTCCGTCACTGTCGCTGTTACCGTACCCGTTACCGTGCCAAAGTCAGCGTCGGTGGAATATTCAAACGTCACCTTGCCGGGGAAGGTGCTGCGCGTCCACAGCACAATCGAGTCTTGGGTGACATCGCCGCTGGCAACGCCATTGACTAAAGACTGAGGCGATGGGTTGCGGGGATCAAAGCTATCCACATCAATATCCAGAGGGTTTTCAAAAGAGTTTGCGACAGAATCCCAGGGAACAAACTTAAAGTTGGTGCTATTGTTCTCTAGCTCATCGTCATCTTCAACGACGTTTTGCGGGTCATTTGCGCCGTCTTGCAGCACCAACAGGCCGTTAGGAAAAGCCGACCCTAACGGCGTATTCACCACGTCCAAGCCATCGCTTTCATTCACCTGATCGATGGAGCCATTGCCGCCCACAACAAAGCTGCCCAAGTATTCGTTTGTCCCCTCTCGGCTAAACACCGCGTAGGAAGAGTCTCCCTGGCTGTTGGCAATCAAATAGCCGCTGCCGTCTGCGCCGTAGTAAATGTTCAATCCTTCGATATCGGGTACCAAATAGTCTGCGCCGATGGGCTGAATGACCTCGAAGCTGTCGCCACCCGTCGGCTCGGCTGAAAATTTGAGAATGCCGACTTCCGCTTCGAGAGAGACGTACAGGAAGCCCAGCTCTTGGTCGACCACCAGCCCTTCGGACTGAGAATCTTCTGGGTCGCCTGTAGGGGTGGGTAGCTGAAGGGTACGAACTACATTGGCGGTGACTTTACCATTGTCTTCACTCAGCGCTAGCTGGGCGACTTGATTGCCGTCGGCCTGGGTGACAAAGGCATAGGACGTGCCGGATACCGGGCTTGTGTAGGTGGCCAGACCGTAGGCGGTCGCTTCGCCGTCGTCTACGCCAAAGATGGTTTCGAGAATGTTCCCATCCGTTACGTCTTCTAGCTGCTGGTTGTCGGGGTTGATTTTGAAGATGGCGAGGGTGTCGTTGGCGCGATCGCTCACCACCGCCAAATCTACTGTCTCACCGCCCAACTCGAACCCATACACCAAATCCACATTGTTATAGCGAATCTCACCAAATGGAGCCGGTAAGATCGTTTGAACAATACTTCCCTGGAGGTCGAAGGTCGCCAGCCCGCCATCTTTCAGCGTTGTGATCACCAAGCTATCGTCACCATTGACCGGATTCACCCAAATGGCCGGATCGTCAGAATCTCCTTTGAGCGGCGTGGCGGCATCCTCATCATCCTGCGTAAGCGGTGTTTCTACTACCGGCAAAGCGGCTGGCGTCGCTTTTAAGTCGAGGGCAAATGCCAGAAACTGAGTGCGCTGAGTATCGCTAAAGTTGTTGTCGCTAGCAATAATTAGTGACTGACGGCCATCCGGCAGCTTGGGGCCAAAGGCCAGCGCTTCCAAATTATCTGGCTCAATGTCAAAATCACGCTCAATATCGCGCAGTTCGCGCTTCGTGACTGCCGGGTTAATGCTGAACGGCCCTGGCGGTATCACTTCACCGTCATCGTCCAAAGGCTCCTCCCGA
This sequence comes from Phormidesmis priestleyi, assembly GCA_003242115.1. Classification (GTDB taxonomy): domain Bacteria; phylum Cyanobacteriota; class Cyanobacteriia; order Phormidesmidales; family Phormidesmidaceae; genus Phormidesmis; species Phormidesmis priestleyi_A. The sequence continues at coordinate 20,562 of QBMP01000077.1, read as the reverse complement.
AACAGATTGTCTATGCCTAGGACATCCAATGCGCCCTGCGTCTGAATTTCAAAGAGCTTGACGGTATTGCCAACGCCTGCGGAGAATCCGCGTTCTAGCGCGAGCAAGGTGCCATTGTTATCGGTCGCCAACAGCTCTACCAGGCCATTGGTGCGGAACCCGTCAGCAGGGTCGGGCGCTTCTGGAACAGCTTCCACCTCATACACAAAGGAGGCCACCAGTTCACCCGTCGCCAGGTCATACTTAAGAATCCGCGACAGGCTGGGCTGGTCAACATCAGCATCTGGGCCGTCTTGAAAGAGCGCATCTTCTGTAGCGGTGTACAGAAACTTCTGATCGGGGGTAATCGTAAGGCTTTCCAGCGATAAATTGTTGCGAATGCCGCTGGACTGGTCTGTGGTGGGCAAAAACAGCTCAGGAATGGGCAATTCGCCAAGCTGCTCACCAGCCACTGAAAACTGGTTAACGAAGGGATTAATCAGGTTGCTGGCATTCCCTTCGGAGGAAATATACAGGCTATTGCGATTGTCATAAACAATCCCTTCAGGGTCGATAGAATCCGGCGCAAAGGGTTTACCGTTGGCGTCAAGCAGCGTATCTACGTCAATAAAGGAGATATCAGCGTCTTCTAAAACGCCGTCACTCAGGTCGATGGAAAGGGTGTAGAAGCGGGCCGGATCAATATTGCTGCGGTCATCGGAAAGGGCGTAGTAAACGTCAAAGACGCTGTTGTATGCCAACCCTGAGAGACCGCCGACCTGAGTTTCTTGCACCTGCAAATCGTTAGGAACAATCGCCTCTCCGATAAACTTTACGCCGCTGACGTTCTGCCGAGTCATATCGGGTGCTGCCGGTAAAAGGGAGGTACCCTGCACAGTATCGGCAGGTTCTACGCCCAGCAGGTCTAGCACGGTGGGGGCAATGTCGATATTTTGCAGACGGTCGAGTCCCTGGAAGTTCTCGGGGGCGAAGTCAGGGCCAGCGGCGATAAAGGCAGCTTCCATTGAGGTGAGGTTAGCGTCGTAGCCGTGCATCCCGTAAAAGTTGGGCACTGAAAAGAAAGCGTCGCCTTCGGCAGGAGCCGTGTCGCCCTGACGCGACACCTCGGGCTGGAAGCCATCGAAGTTGTAGCCCGGTGTGAGCAGTGCAAAGACATCGCCTGTGTCCTGACCTATAAAGCCATTGGTGGCGTTGATAATATCTTCAGCGGTGGGACTAGGCGGAATGGGACGCTCGTAAATTTTATCGAAGAGAGCGACTGCGCCATCGGGAGCGTACGTTGCGTTTTCGTCCTGTATGCTAGTGAGCGTTTCGACTACCTGCTGCTGAAGGCCAACGTACTCTTCTGGAGAAACCGTGCCGTCGGGTTCGCGGCCTTCCAGGTTGATGTAAATGTTGACCGCAGGGCCGCTGGTAACGGCGCGTACCTGATCGGGATCGAAGCCAGCGTTTGCCAGAATATTATCCATGGCAACGGCGGTGTGAAAGGGCGTGAATCCGTGATCGGAAACCACCATAATGTTGCTGTTGGGGATGCCGTTTTCATCGACGCCCACTTCGTCAATAATTCGCTGAACGGCGTTGCTGGCAACCTGATAGGAGAATAAAACATTCTCAGCAAAGCGCTCGACCACCGCCGGATCTTGGCCTGCGCCGATGCTGCTGGCGTCTTTAAAGTTGGTCGGCTGGCGAGGGTCGGTGAGTAAAAACTGATGCTCGGCCCCGTCGGGCTGTTGAAGGTAGCCCAGCGCTAAGTCGGCATTAGGTGTTTGCCGGATGCTGCGCAGGAAGATATCAGTCTGATAGTCTACAAAGCTCTCGACGAGATCTAAATAAACAGATTCCAGTTCTAAATCGGAAAAATCTTCCAGTCCGGGGGACAGACGCTCTGGAATGCGGAAGTCTGACTGTGGCTGCCAGAAGCCGACGTTGTTGTTAATATCGTCAACATTGTCAATGACAGCAGCGTTGCGAGGAATGTTGTTCGCCGATGTGCGGACAATGTGCACAGTGGAGAGCGTAGGATCTAGCCTAGTCAGGTCGTAGGCCGTTCCGACAACGTTATTGCTGCCCTCGAAGTAGAAGAGTCCCAGGCTATTTTCAGCGCTCAGGAAAGCAGAGCCTACTTTAAGTTCGTTGGTCGCGTTCTCAATGCCTTGGTTGGCGTCATACACAATCACCTCGTCGTAGTTAGCGGTGCTGTCGTCGGTGGTGTCGATGGCGGCTACCTGCATGGCGTAGCCCTGATCGCTCCCCCCAAAAAGCTGACTAGCAGCGATCGCCTCCAGATCAGCCACCTTCACCTCACTAAAAGAAGACAGTCCCAAATCTGCCTCCGCCTGATCTGCTGCCACCGCAAAATCTGCAGCCTCCAGACTAAAGCCCTGCGCTTCAATCCCGGCAAAAGAACCAAAGGGCAACGTGTAGTCTACCGTACGCAACTCGCTGGACTGAATCAGATCGCCGGTACCCGGCAGCGTAATATCAGCCCCATCCGCCCCCGGAAAGGTCGCCGCGACCACCGTTTTGCCTTCCTCTTGTAGCCGTAGCCACAGCGGTTCTGCGGTCAGGACTTCACTTTCGCCTGCGCCTTCGCCGTGAATATCGTACCTGCCAATCGGTGCGCCAAACCCGCTAATGCCCGACTCGAAGGGGCTTGCTACCGGGTGAAAGAAATTGCTGTTGATGTCATTGTTGGCGGCGATGGAGCCAGTGGCAAGCTCAATATGCCCCGGCGCAGTCAGCGAAGCCGTCGCTGGTGTACTCGGCAGAAAAATACCCGTCTTCGCTAAGTAGCCCAGACCCGTATCGCTATCGAGCTGATCGTTGGTTAAGTAATCTTGAAGAATGGAGAACGTCGCCCCATCCAAAGAAATGACAATATTTTGAGGAGCCATAAAAATTACCTTAATTTGCACATAACGGGTTCCAAAGCCGGGGCAGTCCGAACCATCCCGGCTTAATCAGTTCAAACAGTTCGCCTACACAGGTACAAACGCGCTTTCGGTAAGACCATTGACACCCAGCAGCTCAGCTAGAATCTCATCTCCAGCAGAAATCAGCGTGTTAGCACCCTGCGCGGTCAGCGACAGACTGCCAAAGGTCAGGCCACCTGCCAATCCGATCAAGTCAATACCTACCTCAAAATCGGTAATCGTATCGGTGCCTTCGCCTGCTGCTAGGACAAAGGTGTCGCTGCCGTTACCACCAGAACGATCATCGCCTGTCAGAGTGTCGTTACCGAGTCCGCCGTAGAGCAAGTCGTCGCCGTCGTCACCAAAGATAACGTCGTCACCCGCGCCGCCAAAGAGATTATCGTTACCGCCTTTGCCACCGATGCGGTCATTGCCAGCACCGCCAAAGATAGTGTCATTTCCTCCGACTGTGCCGCCAGCACGACGGCTGTTGCCATCACCGCGCAGAATGTCATCCCCGGCCCCGCCGCGAATGACATCATCGCCGAGGAGTCCGGCGAGAATGTCGTTGCCGCGATCGCCCGGAACCGCTTCACTAGCGTCAGTGCCCACCGCTATCTTATCTTCAGGAATACCGCTCTCAGGAATCGACAAAAAGGCCAACTGACCGCCCTGTACCAAGTTTTCACTGGCAATGACGCCATCGCTCAAGCTGTGAGCTTGAACATCAAACAGGAACAGGCTACCCGGATCTTTATCGAACAAGCCGGAGACATCAATAATGCCAGATGACTCCCAGTTACCAATATCAGCAGGACGTGGATCGCTCTGACCAAGAGGCACCGCTGAGCGATCCATCTGAGCGACCCGAACAATCTTCCCCGTTTCAGGCTCTAAACGCCAGATAGACGCTTCTTCGCCAGAGGTTTGGCCAAACTCGTCAATGGAGCGATCTTCCTGGATGTAGATGTAGCCATCGCTCGCCCAATCCAGATTGTCAGGACTCCGCAGACCAAAGTCCGGCCCTGCAAACTGCCCTGCACCCGCGTCGTCACCGTCGTAAAGGGTTTTTATGGCGGCTGTTGTTGGCATCCCGTCGGGGCCAAAAGTGTTGTCGATGCTGTAGGTAGTCCCCCAGCTATCAGCCGGGAAGAGGCTGTCGCGCCCGGTAGAAGCCAGCACCGCTTGGGTGCCATCTTCAGGGTTGGTATCGACATCTTCAGGGCGAGAGAACTGGAAAGCACCCACGGCAGCAGCTAGCGCATCTTGCTGAGCCTGAGTCGCGAAGCCATCAATGTCATAGCCCAGCGAATCTTGATCGGCGTAGCCGTTTTCGTCTACAGCGGCTGTGCCTGCCTGGGTATCATCGTAGAAATCGATTTCCATCCAGCTACCGGCACGACTCTCAAAAGTGCCATTGAACTCTTCAGGCGTCGTTTCACCGCTGTCAGCGGCCCAAACGTAAAGCTTACCGCCTTTCAAACCGTTACGCTCTAGGAGCCCAGCCCCTTCGCTAGGGTCTTTGGTGCCCACATACATCAGCAGAGGTGCGCCCTGACGATCATCCCCTATTAGCAAGGCCACCTTGTCGGTGCTGCCGGTATCTAGCTCAGTCACATTCTCCCAAGCTGCGCGACCCATCCAGGGAACCGCATACAAAGTATTCGTAGCCGGATCAACAACAAATTCGGTGCCACCGCCGGTCTCTTCGCCGGTGAAGAAGAGGCTATCTACCAGACCACGACCGTCACCAAACTGAAGCGCTTCAATATACTGGGCAGAACAGAAGCGCTGAAGCCCTTCGTTATCTAGATCAGTTGCCTCATCCACGACTTCGCCCTGACGGTTAATGATGGTGTCGTAAGCAAGACCCGCATCGACCACAGAAAGATTCTCTTTATCTACATCAAAGAAGTGAACCCGAGCGCCTGTCAGCTCTGTACCGTTTGCTAGCTCATAGGCGTAGCCAGCGTTGCTGCCAATTTCGCTATTAGCGAATACGCGCACAGTAGTGTCGTTGAGGGCATAAGCGCCTAAACCGTCGAAAATGCCGGTTGGTGTGTAGCCGCCGTAGGTTTCGCCCACGGTAAAGAGCGGATCGACGGTGTAGCCTCCCAACCCTTTCATTTGAGCCGGTTCAACCGTGTCAAACTCGGTGCCTTCAATGCCGTAGCGATCAAGGCCATCGACGCCCAGGCGAGCATCGAGATCCAGCGGCTGGTCGAGCTTGATTTCGATGATTTCATTGTTGTCAATTTCAACGGCATCTCGCCCTTGAGAGAACGGATAGTTATTGTCATTGGCGACCAGGATGGTGTCTTTATCGAGCACCAACACATCTTCGATGGTGACAAATGGGAAGTCGAAGGTCGTTTTACCATCGCCATTCAGGTCAGCCGAATCGCCAATGTTCAGCAAGTCTACAACCGCTTCCTTCTTCACAAAGCCATCTTCGTCTAGCTGAGAAAGGTTGACTTTGAAGATTTTTTTGAACTCAGCACCTTCGCCCTGTCCGCCATCGCGCTCAATCACCAAAAACTCCTCGGTGTTAATGGGCGTAAAGTCGCCAATGGCATGGTTGGGCTCTGCTAGCTGGTACAGACCGACTAGACCTTCAAAGGCGCTGCTAGCGACATCAAATTCATATATGCGTAGGGAGCCAATGGGATCACCCAACACAGTGCCTTCTAGCATGGGGTAGAGGGTCTGGCGATCAGGGCTGAAGGCCATGCCTTCGTAGCCGCGCGAGCGAGGGAGATTAGCCGTTGCCTCACCCGCAAGTACCGCCGAATTATCTGGCGAGAACACGATGGGCGCGGTGACGGTATCTACCACTTCTGCGCCAATGCCGGGGAAGTCGGTAAAAAAGCCATCTACCCCGATTTGGATGAGCTGGACAATCTCGTCTGCTAGCGTTTGCGGGGTGCCGTCGGCATTGAGCGTTAAGAAGCGTTCTTCAGCCCGCAGCGTATAGGGGTGAACCTGCAAACCCGCAGCGTGAGCGTCATCAACAAATGACGTGACTTCGCCCGTGAGCTGGGTATTAATTTCGGCTGTGCCGTCGCCGTTGCCGTCTACAGGTGTCTCTAGCGATTCGCGCAGTAGAAAGTTATTTTTCCAGGGGCCAGCGCCTTCAGCATATTTGTCGCTGATAATTTGCAGAATCTCGGCGTCGTCAAGATCGCCATACACCGTGTTTTCAGAAAGCGGATTTTCGGCGGCGTCGAGAAAGTCCTGACCGTAGATAGCCGCCAGATCGTTGCCCTCAGCAACGTTGTAGCGAATATCGTAAGGAAAGGAGAAGGCATTTGTTGGATTTGCCCCGGCGGTGGTGTCACCGTAAAGCTGTACCAGCGGAATATCGCTTAGACCCTCAGCATCCAAGCGAGCCTGAATTTCAATCAGGTTCTGGACTTCAAAGGACTGAATGAAAATTCGACTAGGGTCGGTGAAGCCTTCAGCGATCAGCGTGTCTACCAAGAGTTGGCTGGTGTCTTGGTTGATTGGCGTACCGTCGAGATAGGTGCCTTCTTGAGCTAAGAAGGTAGGGTGCTTAGTTTCGGGGTAAATACCGATTTTCTTGCCGGTTTCAGCTTCGACCGACTTCACCAGGTCGATGACTTCCGTCAGGGTCGGAATCTCGAACTGACCGTCAAAGGCGGTGTTGTCAGGCCGAACGCCGGGGATGCGCTCTTTGGCTCTGAGGGTTTTTAGCTCAGCGAGGGTAAAGTCTTCTACAAACCAGCCGGTGAGTGGTGACCCGTCGATAGTTTTGGTGGTTTGGCGGTCGGCGAATTCGGGGCGATCGCTCACATCGGTCGTGCCTGAAATTTCATTCTCATGGCGAGCTACTAACACGCCGTCTTTAGTCACCACCAAATCAGGTTCAATAAAATCCGCGCCCAGATCAATCGCCAGCTCATAAGAGGCCAGCGTGTGCTCGGGGCGGCTACCGCTAGCGCCTCGATGCCCGATCACAAGCGGATCTTGACCGTTGAGCGTATTGAAATTAGTGATATTAGGCGTCGCAATCGGCGCTTCTAGCAACTTGCCTTCAGCGTCGAAGTGCAAGATATAAGGGCCAAACTCTTCTCCAATCCAAATCTCGCCGTTCGCGTCAATGGTAAAAGATTCGACATCAAAATCAGAACCCGTCAGATTACGCTCAGCCGTGCCGCCTTGCTGAATATCGAAAGGAATTAGGCTATCAGGATCGCTCAGTTGAACGAAGCCCTGCACATCAACGCTGCCATCGCCGCCTTCAGAGCCGGTAAAGCTAGGGTCAACCTGATAGATTCGCAGCAGGTAGTCGGCACTGTTGGCCTTGGAGCCAAAGCCATTATCTGAGAGAAACCAGTAGGCAGAACCGTCGCCACCCGGCGCAAACTGCACACCGCTAAAGCCCTGAACCGGTGGCCCTGAAAACGGCCCAGTGCGATCATTGGCATCAATGCCCGCTCCTGTCGGCGGGCCTTCAGCAAAGGTATCGGCGGGGAGGGAGGCGTAGCCCGCTAGCTCAGTGATATTTTGAGCGGTATCTTGAGCCTGAGCGAGTTGGCTGAGGTCGGAATTTGCCATGGTCGGTAATGAACTCCTGATTTTTTGAGGTGAATACTCACGAACAACAGACAGTCTGTGCTGAAAGCTGCTGCTAAAGCACCCTGCTGAGGCAAAAGAGAATGGGTGCCCTAACAGGGCTTCAGCTTTTTACAGGGCTTTAGGTTGTTACAGAGTTATTAATGCCGTGCGAATATTAAGAGAAGACTATCGGCGTCTTAAGTAGTAAGAGAAAGTTTTGCTTCGCGTTATCTAATGATTCTGCTGAGCGATTGTCCAGCGATTGATAAAAGCGATCACATCTGCCCTTCAAAACAAACTCTGGGCGTGGTTCAGCGGCGGGTTACACTTTCTATGCGATCGCGCAGCTTTTCAAGGGAATCGCGGAGG
>QBMP01000077.1:11657-12693 GCA_003242115.1 Phormidesmis priestleyi | reverse complement strand
CCCTCGGTTCGCTCATTTTTCATAGGTAGTGTCTGATTTCTCAAGCACCTACTATAGATAGCGGCATAAGAGATAGTTATACGCTACAGATAGATTGCTTGAAGATGAAAAACGCTGCTGGTAGCGTTAGCGAACCGAGGGTCAGAAGTCTATTTGACCAGACTTTGAGGTTTTAATTCCCGATCAAAAGTGTTACCCTCGCTTGAACCACGCCGGATTATCTCCTAATATCCTACACGCTCACAAAGCTAGAGGCATCTAGAATGCTCGTATCCACATTGTTCAACAGAGCGAGTACTTCATTGTTGAAGCTAATTTGATTGGCCGACAGTGAGAGTTGGCCAAAGGTAAGGCCACCCACTAAACCAATGAGATCATGACCTGCGGTAAAGTCCATGATCATATCGGTACCTTCGCCCGCTGCCAAAATGAACGTATCTAGGCCGCTGCTGCGATTGTCGTCACCATAGAGCACGTCATTACCCAAGCCGCCTTGGAGAATGTCATCACCGCCATCGCCATAGAGGGTATCGTCACCCTCGTCACCAAAGAGCCGGTCATTACCAAGTTTGCCGCCAATGCGGTCATTCCCTGCGCCGCCAAAGATAATGTCATCACCACTTGCACTACCGCCTGCATTGGCCGCTCGGCTGTTACCATCGCCTCGCAGTACGTCATCACCGCCAGTCCCTCGGATTACGTCAGCGCCACCGAGACCGGCAATGAGGTCGTTGCCTTCGCTGCCGGTCAGGTCGTCGTCGGCACCCGTGCCGACTAGCTCGATGCCTTCGACCGGGCCACCACCGCCGTTTCCGCCACCATTCATACCGTCGATTACGGTGTCTGCGCGGAAGGCGAGGTTTTGAATACGCGCGTCTTCTTCGCGGGGCGTATCAGCCATGTCGAAGGGATTTGCTGCCCCGAAGTTAGCGGCTAGATACTCAGCGAGGGCATCTTGCTCAGAGCCGTCTGCGGCAAAGGTTGCCACTCCCGTACGGGCGGCGTCATCGGGCTGGGTGAGCTCGACCACATCGCG
>QBMP01000077.1:3770-11565 GCA_003242115.1 Phormidesmis priestleyi | reverse complement strand
CCTCTGCGGTCACCGTCAGCAGGGTCAGGCCGTTGTTGAACTGCAAACTGTTGGCAATGTCGTTTTGAGAAATGCCGCCCGCTGGCTTTACGCCCGGAATCTCTTCATTCGGCAGTCGCTCCGGCTCGCCTGTCCCACCCGGTGGAACAATCACCTGACCAATATCATCGCGAATGCCGCCGCCGTTTTTAATGGAGATGACAACGCTGTCGTCGGTTTGTTTGGCGATCGCCAAATTCGCATCCGCCGTCAGGTTCCCCAGGTTCGTTTCTTGAGTTCGCACGCTGTCGCGCACACCGTTGAGATAAACATCGCTAATGCCAAAGACATTGCTCTCTGTGGCGACAATGACCGCCTCCAGCGCATCGACAATCGCCTGGATCTCGGGGTCAACCAGCCCTTCTGCGTTCAGCGCGGCAACGCCCTGCGCGTCAGTAGCATAGGCTCCGCTCACTGCCGGGTCGTAGCTCTCAGGAATGATGATGCCATTCGCATCAAAGTCAATCACGAGCTGACCGATGTACTTGTAATTACCGTCGGTGTTGACGACCGCAACCGGGTTGCCGTCCGCGTCCACAGTGAAGATCGGGTACTCGCCCTGAACCGTATCGCCATCGCGAGGTCGGTCATTTTCATCGAACAGGCGAGTGTTAGAGCCCCCTGCAACAATGATGTCAACACTCTTCAACCGGGTTGCGAGTTCTTGCTCGATGGAGATTTGCTGCATGTGGGCCAGCAAAACAACTTTGTTGATGTCAGGGTTGGCCGCGAGTAGTTCATCTACATCGCTCTGAATTTCAGCGGCTAGCGCGTCTAGTTGCTGAGGCGTTGGCGTGCCGTCGAAGTTTTCGGGCAAAACGGTGACCCCGCCAGGGCTAGAAATCGTCCGCAGAATCGGCGTAGTGGCACCCACCACGCCAATCTTTTGACCGTTGACATCAATCACGGTCGTCGCCGCAATGCTGTTAGGCTTGGGGGCTTGGTCGTCGGGAACAACTAGGTCGGCCAAGTTGGGGTCTGCGCTGAAGTCGAGGTTGCTGCTGAGATAGGGGAACAGCGTGCCAGCGAAAGATTCGTCAACATCAGGTGTGGTGGGATCGTCTTCAGCACCGGCGATAAGGTCACGCAGCAGTCCTGTACCGAGATCAAATTCGTGGTTGCCAAAGGCGATCGCCTGAATCCCTAATTCGTTCTGAATCAAGATATCTGCGCGACCGGCTCCGCCATAAACTTCCTTACTAGCGGTAAAGAAGAGACCGGGGATAATCGCATCACCCGAAGAGAGCAGCAGCGTATTTTCGTAGTCGTCTTTGAGGGCGTTGATAATCGCAGAGGCGCGAGGGGCGTCATCTAGCGCGGGAATGCCTGCCTCTTGATCGGCCAAGTGCAGTAGCTGTAGAGTAAAAGTCTCCATGGGGGCATCTCCAAAAGTAAGCCGGGCAACAAGTGGATCGTGGTCGCTGGCGCGCTGAGGCGTTTCAGCAAATTCGGAATTGACGTGCACAATGTCAATTTCAGCGGCGGCCGCTAAGGCGTCGCTGACTAGAATATGGTCTAGCTCCTGGGAGTTTCCTTGAAAGATGAAGCTGTAGCGCTCGTCTTCAGGAATGTTGTTGACCAGATTGGTCAACACGGGGGATTCGCCGGTAGCAATGTCTTGTCCGCCGTTGGTGCTGACCGTGGTGCCTGCTAGGATCGAGAGCGGAGAGACAAATTCAAACTCGTTCAGGTCACCGAGCACAACTATATTGGCATCGGCATTGCCCGCAATAATGCCATCGGCGAAGTTGTTGACAGCCTGGGCCTGCTCCCGCCGCTCGTCGAGAGAGCCGTTGACGTTCGGGTCTTCCTGACGGGCGGCAAAGTCTTGCTCGGTGCCCAAAATTGGGGCGCTGCCGCCCTTGGAAGAAAAGTGGTTGTTGACGACGGTGACGGCTTCCCCGTTGAAGTCAAAGGTCGCCACTAGGGGCAGACGAGCGCCTGCAAAGGGGCTACCGGCGCTCTGGTCACCAATGGCCTGCACTTCGCCGATCTGCGTTACCCGATCGGGGTTGTACAAAAAGGCCGTGCGAATGTTGCCACCGGGCTGACCGCCGCTGACGTTGTTGCCAATGAAGGTGTTGTCGATGAACTCGTAAGTGGGGCCACCGGTGGCGGCGATCGCCGCCACCAACGCCTGCAAAGTCGCATCCGCCGCGACAGTGCCGTCATCTGCCGCGCCGCTGTTGTCCTGAATCTCTTGCAGTCCCACAATGTCTGGCGTGCCTAAGTTGCTGACGATTTGCTGGGCGATCGCCTCAAAGCGCCCATCGGCGACATCAGTATCGCCGTCGTCGTCATTTAGCTCCAGGTTGAGCACGTTGTAGGTGGCGATCGTGAGCTGGTCACTGCCCCCTGTCAGCGTTGTTAATTCTGGAGTGAGGGCCGCGTCAGCGACGACTTCAAACGCCTCAGTCGGGAGAATTTCAAAGTTGCCAAAGCCGTATCCCACCACACCGGTCACGTTACCTAGCAAAGCGCCTACGTCTACGACAGGTAAATTAAATCCGGGTAAAACGCCCGTATCTTGATTGATTTGGATACGCTCGGGGTTGAAGTCATCAGGGCTGATGTTGAGGGTTTGGCGATCGCTCAGTCCACTTGCATTTGCGCCCTGGTTCGCGATCGCAAAAATCTCGCCAAAGCCGTTAGTACCATTGACCACCAGCAAATTTTCAGCCGTCACCCGCATCGCTTCAAGCGACTCAAAGAAATCGATGCCGTCAGTCGCCGGTTCAAAAGCACCAAAAGCATCGTCATCAATGTTTTCAGCAGGTGGAACCCGGCCACTTGAGCCAATTATCGTAGCGATCGGTAGCGCATTGCCTGTAGAAAGCGTCGTGATCACCGGATTGCCGCTAACTTGAGTGGTCGAAAGGTTGCCTGTGCTCGCACCACCGGGCGTAAACTCAGACACCATGCCCGTCACTTGCAGTGCATCGCCTACTATCACACTAGGCGCATTGCCCGTAAACACAAACAGCGCATCAGAAGTCGCCAGGTTGCCATCTCCCACCGCATCTTGCAAATAAAAGCCGTTGGTATCAACCGCCGTTACAATTCCACTCGTCACCACGGCCATATCGACCAAGGCAGAAACTTGACCTTCGCCCTGAATATCATAAATAGGCGTCAGCTCTGGGCCATCAATTGGGCCACCGCTGAAGTCAGGACTATAGAGAGCAATCGTGCTAGAGACCTCATTGGCTACTGCTAGCAAAGGCTGACCGTTAGGGCTACTCTCAGCGGGGATAAACGTCAGACCTTCGGGCGCAATGTCTTCATCGCTGCGGAAATATTGAACAAATTCTGGCTGGTGCGGATTAGCCAGATCGTAAACCAACACGCCGCCACCGGCACGCTCTAGGCCCACAAATGCATAAAGCTTACCGTCAATCACGCCGGTCGTCACCGTCTCAGGCTCTGGGCCTTTGTTATCAGAGCGAGTGTCTACCGCTGCTGAATCGCCATCATTAGCGTTGAATAGATCGGGGGCAAGCTCAGCGGTGATGCGCTCAATTTGATCGCCGCTGTCAAAAACAATATTGCCATTGCTGTCTAATACTGAAAAAGAACGCCCGCCATATGACACCAGCCGGTCTATATCGCCATCGCCGTCAGTGTCTCCATCAATAGAAGAGAGCGTTAGTCGGCCTAGCGCTTCATTTTCTAGCAAGCCACCCGCTAATAACTGCTGCTCAAAGGCAGGATCTAACGACAGGCCGCTGCGACCAAAGGAAGTCACATCAGCCAAATCTTTTAGGCGGATGGCATCACCGCGAGGATCGGTGTCAGCATCGCCGCGATCATCGCCTTCATTAGCAATTAGGTAAAAGGTTTCGCCGTTGGACTCGAAAGCGGCGATCGCATCCGGCATATACAAACCAAACACCGGCTGCGGCTGAATGTTAATTCCGTCGTCTTTGTCGCTAGCATCGAGTCCGCTGCTAGCGGCAAAGTCAATAATGCCTAGCTGCACAGCATCTAAGCCAGCCACCACGCCAAAGTCATTGTCGTTGAGTACCGCTAGCCTTCCATCGGGAAGCACCGCTATCCCTTCCGCTTTATCCGTTGGTGAATAACCAATCGAAGCCAGATTGGTAACCTTCGTTTTATTGACGGGCTGAATGCCCAAAGCAGCCAGACTATCAGGCGTTTGCTGCTCTAAAGTCAGTCCGCCAGTGAGTTCACTAAAGTCTTGGCCTAACACATTGGTTGCGCCTTTAATATTTGCTTCAAAAACAAATCGCTGTCCGATGGCAGAAGGCTCTGAATCGCGCCCAATCACAAAGAACTTACCGTCTCCGGCAAAAACGGCATCACCAATTTTGTCTACATTGCCGCCCACTTCTGGCTTTTGCAACAGATAGACATATTCCGAAACGGGAGTGCCACTAGCCGGGTCAATGCCAATCATGCGAATAACGCTAGAATCATCGCTAGCAGCGCGATCAGGATTGCTCAGCGGGGTTTGGATAAAGGCGTAAAAAATGCCGGTTTCACTATCGAGTGCAGCGCCTTCAAAGCCGCGATTAGATCGGCGGGTGAGATAGTCGGCGGGCAGAGTTTCGCGGCCAAAGTCACCGGGTGCAAACATGTTGCCGGGGTTGGCGGCGTTGGCTTGAGCAGCGGTTCCCTCTGGCACAAATCGATCTATTAAAGTACCTTCGGCATCGAAGTGATAAATGGCCGGACGATACTCATCCACCATCCATAGGGTGCCATCGGGCGCGTGGGTAATGCTTTCAATATCAGCACCGAACGGATCGTAGTCGGCACCGAAGGTTTCAAATCCCTGCAAACCAGCCAGATCGACCGGGTTCCCAGCAGCATCTACCGCCTGCTCATCTACGTTCGGAATGTTGGGTAGGCCCGTAATCGGCGTACCGTCGGCTCTTTTTAGCAGTAGTTGATTAGTAATTGCAATTTCGCCAGTGGCTTCGTTTAGCTCAAAGGCAACTACTCTGGCCTGATAGTCGGGCAGAAGGAAAGGCCGCTGATCGCCGGTCGGGTCACCATTGGGGCCACGGTCGGGCACGGTGAGAAACTTGAGGTTGCCGTTGTCGGCTACGCCATCGTAATACAGGCCAGAAAAACCGCCTAATTCAATGGTTTGGCCATCGGCTGTAGTGAGCGGTTCGCCGCCGTTGGCGATCGCACCCCGATTTACAAAGTCATAGGTCGTAAGCTGCGGAAAACCCTTGCTGTAGTCTTTTAGGCCGAGTGGCTGAATAGCTTCTACGGTGGCGGTGGCGATGTCAACGATAGCGATCGCATTGTTCTCTTGCAGCGTCACAAAAGCCTTAGTGCCATCTGGAGAGACCGCAATATATTCAGGCTCCACGTCTTGAGCAGTGGTCGCATCGGGAAAAATTCTCACGCCATCGCCGCGCAAATCAGCTTCTTGGCCGTTAAAGCGGCTGAAGTCGGCAGTTGCCACATCGCTTTGATTAAGCGCGCTGAATTCGCCTGAAACATCAATGATGCTGACCGAGCCTTCCGGGTCAGTTATGGTCACAGTGCCGTCATCAGCGACTTCAACCACCGCTTCGCCCTCGTTGGCCACCAGCACTTTGCTGCCATCGGGGCTAAAGGTGAGCATGTCGGGCAGTGCGCCCACGGTGAAAGTTTTAACCGCGTCTAAAATATTGCCACCGGCTGCGTTAACTTCAGTCACTGTGGCCAAATCGATCAGCGCGACTACGCCTGGGTCGGTGATGGGGTCGGCGGCGATCGCTACAGCCAACAGATTATTTTTGTATGCAATGCTGTTAGCCCCATTAATCGGTGCGCCAAACTGAGCGATATCTAGCGAAAACACCTCTTGCGGCGAGGTTGGATCGCTTAGCTCAATAATCTGGATGGTCGTTCCACTGGAGACAACATAAAGCAGTTGTCTATCGCTATCATAGGCCGTAATTTCAGCGCCAATTTCACTGACAAAGCTGCCAATTTTACTAAAAGAAGGTGTCATAGCGAAGATACAAGAAATATTAGTACTGAAAATTAATGAGTGCCAAACTAATACGAACCGACGCAAATACACGCCTGAAGATGTTTTTATCAGACTTTCTCCCCTTGCAGGTAAAGGGGAGTTTATGACCGGGTTATCAATTAGGAGTGATTAGAGTGATTAATAGAGGGTGCTTGCTAGCAAAGTCGCTGATTAAAAGCTAGTCAAGGCTAACAGCGTAAAAACCTTATCCTTCGCTTAACCATCAGCATTCTGACAATGAGGGATTATGAATAAGTAATGAGCTTTTGGGATAATGACCTGTTCATCAGCAAGTTCAGCCTTTGGAGAAACGGTGACAAAAGCCGTGCCGGATTTGTCGCCAGAGCTGTCGGTGGTTGTCTGTACCTACAATGGCAGGCTACGGCTACCGGGGCTGATAGCGGCACTGCGATCACAGCAAACCCACTGCCGCTGGGAGTTAGTGATTGTTGATAACAACAGCAGCGATCACACAGCCTCTTTGATCTATGAGCTAGATGAACTGAGCTGGCGTACCGATGTCCCCTTACGCTACTGCTTTGAACCCCAGCAGGGATTGGCCTTTGCTAGGCGACGAGCCATCTTAGCAACCCAAAGTCCGCTGATTGGCTTTTTAGATGACGATACCCTGCCAGATAGCCACTGGGTTAATGCGGTCTTTCAGTTTGCTCAGCAGCATCCTGAATCAGGCGCATATGGCAGCAGCATTACGGGTCTTTATGAGGTTTCACCGCCGCCCGGATTTGAGCGCATTGCTTGCTGCTTAGCGATTATTAACCGAGGCGAACAGCCTTTTCAATATGCGCCTAATCGAGGTGTGCTACCGGCGGGCGCGGGTATGGTCATCAGGCGCGAGGCTTGGCTAGAGCAAGTACCAATAGTGCCTGCCTTGGCCGGTGTAAAAGCAGGGAATCTGAGCGCCAAAGGAGAAGATGTCGAAACTTTGAGCTATATCCGCAAGGCATGGCCGATTTGGCACAATCCGGCCATGAAATTAAGCCACATCATTCCTAAAGAAAGGTTGGAGAAAGCCTACTTAAAAGATTTCTTTTGGCAGATTGGCCTAAGCCGTTATCCCTTACGTAGGCTGCGATATCAGCGCTGGCAGTGGCCTTTATTTGTGGGATTGTTTTTTATCAGCGACTTCAGCAAAGGGCTGTGGTATTTGATCACGCTGAGCTGGTCTGCGGCGCGATCAAAAGAGACGATGAAAGTGACGTATGGCACGGTGGAAAACTGCGAGCTTTTACTTTATTTGGGTAGCTTACTCAGCCCATTTTTGCATCATCGCCGCGCGGCAATGTCAGGCTTGCCTTTACTGTGACGATCTCATTTTTTATTCCGCTGGCCCTGTGGCCTAGCGACTTACCAACCAGCTCCGATCAAAATTGGGCGGGTTATGGCTTGGGCATTTACGCTTGGACAGTGCAAACCTTTTTACGCTTAAGAGCGGCAGGCATCGCCTGTGAGCTAACACATCAGCTCCCAACAGAAGGTATTGTGCTATGCCATAGCAATGCGCTGCGATCACTGAAAATGACGCTAGATCAGGCGGCTGACCCGAGGCGATTTTTGATTTGTATTAAGGCAGAAGCCCCGCTGAGCGAGATCGCCCCTATGCATATCGTGCAAAATTCTTCAGAAGCCTCGCCGGTGGCCCATCGCTATTTCATCCCGCACTGGCCACAGCCGCAGTTGCTTAGCCGGTCGCCGGGAAGGGACGATCGCTTCGAGAATCTGGCTTTTTTTGGCCACAACAAC
>QBMP01000077.1:0-3760 GCA_003242115.1 Phormidesmis priestleyi | reverse complement strand
CGACTGGCAAAGGGCCTTAGTCGAGCGCAACCTGCGGTGGCAAACGGTCGCGAACACTAACCACTGGAATCAATATCAAGATCTCAACCCGCGCTGGAATGACTATCGCGATGTGGATGCGGTGATTGCCGTGCGCTCTTTCGACCTGTGGCAAAGGCGGCTGACCAATCACTTTAGCAATAAGCCCGCCACCAAGCTTTACAACGCTTGGCTAGGCGGCGTTATCCCAGTTTTGGGCGTAGAAAGTGCCTACCGCCAAACGGGAAATCGGCTGCGAGGCAGCGCCCAAGATTATGTAGAGGTTAAGTCTTTCCCTAAGCTGTTAGTGGCGCTAGATCGGCTCAAAGAAGATGTGCAATGGCGGCGATCGCTGCTCGCCCAAGGCACCCTACGGCAGCAAGACTACACCCCCGAAAAAATTGTGCGCAAGTGGCAAGTGTTTTTAGAAGCCGTGGCGATACCGGCCTATCGCGAATGGCGCAATTATGCCCCCTGGCAAAGACGGCAAGCTATGATTGCAGCCAAGCTTTCGAGCAACCTTAACCGAGTCTCTACGCGAGGACGCCGCGTGTTGCTAGAGGCGCTAACTCAGGCATCGCCACCTACACCTTAAGGAATGTCTGCCTTAAGGTGTAGGTGGCTAACTGGATTGGAACTCAATACAAAAGGCAGTTCTTATGAAACTTTTTTACTATCAGCGGCCCGACCAAGAGCCCAACTTTGGCGATGAGCTGAATGGCTGGCTTTGGACGAAGCTTTGGACAAACCTGTTCAACGAAGATCTGTTTAATGAAGATGATTCTATCGCATTTGTTGGCATGGGTACGCTGCTAAACAACAAATTAGCAGAACGGATAGCGCCTGCCCAAAAGGTGGTGGTTTTTAGCACGGGCGTTGGCTACGAGCAGCCAATCAAAAAGATTCCTCCTGCGTGGCACATTAGCTGCCTGCGGGGGCCACTGTCAGCGAAGCGATTGGGGCTACCGAGTGATTTGGCGATTACCGATGGCGGTTTGCTAGTTGCTAAGCTGTTCAAGCCATCCCCCAAGACCTTTCACCAAGAGATATCCGTAAGCAGCTTCATGCCTCACATTCACAGTGCAACTGCAGCAGCTGCAAGCTGGCAGCGAATTTGCCAGCAGGCCAACATTCGCTATATCGATCCGCGCTGGCCGATAGAAGAAGTGCTGCAAGCGATTGGATCGAGCGAGCTGTTGCTAGCTGAGGCTATGCATGGAGCGATCGCCGCCGACGCCTTGCGAGTGCCCTGGATTCCGGTGGTCACTAGCCCGCGCATCTATGCCTTTAAGTGGCAAGACTGGTGCGCCTCTATGAATTTGCCCTATTCACCCTACCGACTGCCATCGCTTGCAGCCTATCCTCGCTGGGGACGCGGGATTCGCTCAGGCTCTGTAGCGGCTCGGCACTGGCTAAAAGCAGGCTTTGAAGGAACGATAGCGACTATAGAATATGGGCTTTCAGGAAATGAAGCAGCAGTCGTACGACTGCTAATGAATATTGCTGTACAAGCACCTTTCTTAAGCCGCAACGACGTTTTTGAGCAGCGATTAGAAGCCTTGCAAGCTTGTTTTTCTCAACTACCAAAAATCAGGTCATTTACATGAAGACTCGTTTCAATTGATGTAGTTAACGGGCTTTGTTGCACCAATATGAAAAGAGTACTGTTATTCTAGCAAACCCTCTTATCGAGGGCTGTTGGCTGGTTAGCAGGCATAGCTATCCGGCTTAGCAACTTGAATCATTCGGTTGAGCACCAGACATTGCACCTTCAACTCGTTCACTTGTCGGTTCATTTTGCGTGATGAGACTTTGCCGCCGAAGGCAGTTTTGAACCGAAACATCGTGGTTTCAGCTAGCGAACGACGATGGTAATTAATCAAACGCTTCCACTTAGCCCTTCCCACCAGACGAATCTTTCGCAGGTTCTCATCTCTGGGATGCCGAGGCGTCTTGCGGTTACCGTGAAACCATATCTTCGCGTTCCGCTGCGGTGGAATACCCGCTATCGCACCCCTTTCGTCAATGTAGTCATAGCAAGCAGCCGTGTCATAGGCTCCGTCAGCATCTACCTGAGAAATGGGGTCGGCAATCTCATCAAGGAGTTCACCGAGAACCTCGCTATCGTGGCAACTGTTATCGGTGACAACCCCTGATAGAATTTCGCCTGTCGCCTCATCGACGGCTAGATGTAGCTTGCGCCACGTCCGCCGTTTGCTGATGCCGTGCTGCCGGGTTTTCCACTCCCCTTCGCCGTAAACTTTGATGCCCGTACGGCTTTGTTGCACCAATATGACAGAAGCCTTATAAATCAAGGGTTTCCCATTAGCGATATTTATTGAGAATATTTGCGTATCAAGGGTTTCAGAATATTGGTGCAACAAAGCCTGCCCGTACTATCAATGACGGTAGTCCTAAACAGGTAAGGATTCGTTGTAGTGGTGGATGAAGTACCAAATCGCACCAATATGGTTCTCCAACTTCTTAGAAAACGAGAGTGTTTTACGCACCAACCTGGATACTCGCTGACGCAGGGTGCAGTTGAATAGACCTCTTGCATAATTACTTTTGTGATATGCTAATTTGTTTGTAACTACTCAGGCTCTACATTTAGCTTTCAACAATGCTGAAAACGCTATAGGTAGCGATCAGGATTTTCCTTTTTTCGATTGAAAATCCGCCGATTCTCAATAAGGGCAGATTTATTTGGGTTATTGAGAATCTATTTTTTGGCATATTCGCTGAAACGCTTTCAGAACGGACTTCAACAGTTTTTTGTCATAGCCTGAGTAGTTACATTTGTTTTAAACAAAAGGGCCTTTGCCTGCACTGTTTGGATGGCCCTAGTTAAAGGGCCGATATTAAAGGAATTCGGCAAAGCCTTTAATACTACCATTAAATCTATTATGCAAGAGGTCTAATCGTTCGATGCAATTAGTTTGGCCCGTTTCCTAGCCCACTGCACGATGCCGTTGGCTAGGAATGACCTGTTCATAAGCTTCCCAAAAATCAGTGTAAGCCACTGCACACTGGCGATAGACCGCTGGCAATGAGGCCCATAACCCCCTTGCTCCAGACCGATTGCGACGACCGACATAAACCCCGACAATCTCACGGGTTTCTTCATCTATCGCTAGCCAAATCCATTGTTTATTGCCTTTGTTGCCCACAAATGACCAAGCTTCGTCACATTGAATCGTCAGGCGACCTTTCTTTTTTGGCCGTACCTTGACTTCACGAGAAACCGATTCATACTTCTTATTGACATAATCCTGAAGCCACGGCTCAGAAACTTCGACGACTCTAGCGATACCTGCTAGCGGAATTTTCTCTAGCAATAGCTTGTCAACCAGAACTTTACTCTCGCTGCTGATGATTTTATTCTCCGGATTTTCGACAAACTGCCGCCCACAGTCTTTACAACGATGATTCTGCTTGCCAGTGTGAATGAAACCGTTTTTGACCACAGCGCTAGAATCGCATCGGGGACAAGTTGGTAACGTAGAAGACATTAGAAAGTTTGAGATTGCTACGTTCACAGCATGTCATACAGTAATGGCAGCCCGCATCTGCTAGTTGGTATAAATATCCTTACCCGTTTAGGACTACCAGCGAAAGGCGCATCAAGCTCTACAGAAAAGGTATTCACTTCTGCTTTTACAGCCTCTCTGTTTGAAAGTGCTACCGCTGAGGCTTGCACAATGGCTCTACGTTGCTCCTCAGATAAATCCGCTGGTAGGAT
>QBMP01000076.1 GCA_003242115.1 Phormidesmis priestleyi | reverse complement strand
GGCAAGCCTTTGGCGGTAAAGTCGGCAGCGGCAGCCGCTAAAATTTGGGGAGTGCGATCGCTGCTGCCATTATCCACCAGCAAATACACCACCTGCTCGGCTGGATAAGTTTGCGCCATCAGGCAAGCCAGCAAACCGGGTAAGTCCTGTTCACCGTTATAGATCGGCACAATCACAGAAACCTTCGGGCAATATAAGCTAGCCCGTTTTGAAAGGAGCGCTTCCGGCAAAGCTGTCGAATCCGCCATCATCAAAGAGCCGCCCATCTCTGCCATATGAATCCAATCAAATCACGCATCGAATCACACCCGCTACTCTATTACGCTGGTCTATCACGCTGATCATGACAGCTTTTGAATATCTGCTGCCGTCGAATCGACAATCTTCAACAGATACTTATATAGATCTAACCTGCCCTAGAAAATATTTACATCTAATCTATATGAGCAGAGAAAACAGCGATTACGCTAGCTAACATCTACTGCTCATCTACTGCTTCACCACTGCTCATCTACCATCAATCTACCGCCGATCTATCCCTTCATTCCTGACCACATCGTGTCTAATGAACCTGCTCCCGTTTCCTTCTCCCAGCCATCGCTTCCTCCCTCACCTAAAGTCAGCGTTTGCATCCCTACTTACAACCGCGCTGATATTTTGCCCTATGCCGTCGCCAGTGTTCTCAGTCAAACCTACTCAAATTTTGAGCTGATCATCTGTGACGATGCCTCGCCTGACCATACTTCTACCGTCGTTAGCCAGTGGTCAGATCCGCGCATCCGCTATCTGCGCCACCCGCAAAACATTCAGCGCAGCCGCAACATGCGCTCTGGCTACGAAGCGGCCCAAGGCGAATACTTCATCAAATTCGATGACGACGACGCTCTCACCCCCACCTTTTTAGAAAAAGCCGTCGCCATTCTGGATCATCAGCCGCAGGTCGATTTTGTCTGCTCAGATCACTGGATTATCAACGCCCGCAACGAACGCGACTTTGCCGCCACGGACGCCAATTCAGCTAAATGGGGAAAAGATCGGCTAGGGCGCGGTGTGATTGATGATTTGCTATCCGAAACCTTCTTGCACCAAAGCTTACAGGTCGGCTCATCGCTCTTTCGCAAAAGCAGCCTACAGGCCGTAGACTTCATGAGATTTGAGGCCGATGGCTGCGAGGATTTTGATCTATTAGTGCGCTGCGCTCTGGCAAATCAAAGCGCCTATTTCATTCCCGAACGCCTGATGGAATACCGCTTTCACGGTGGTCAAACCAGCCTCAGACAAGATATCCACTTCCTCACCGCCAAATCTTTTTGCTTAGCGAGCTACCGCTTTCCTGAGCGCCCTGATCTAGAGCAGGCCCGGATCACTAAGCTGCACGGCCTGAAGCAGGTGCTAGCCATGCGTCTGATAGAAAAAGGCGAAACCCAGCGAGGCAGAGCCCTGATCACCGAGCTTAAAAACGCTAGTACCCTTTCAAATCGAGCCAGAGTCGGCCAAGTGCTATCGTACTTACCAGCCTGGGTCAGACAGCTCGCCTTTCAAGGCTTTCGCCAAATGCGCCCCAAAGATTACAGCGAGAAAGTACGCAATGCTGCCGGATAAAAACTTCAAAGCACTTTATTTGTGGATGCCACTTGTCTTTGGGATTGCCTTGGGTGCTGGCGTCGCCTTTTTGTACTTAGCTAAACCTGCTAGAACCCGCTCAGTTTTTGAAAAGGCTAATCCGCCTCAAAACCCGCTGACTTCAGGTAATTCATCCAATCATTCGTCAGATAATTTATCTGTGTCCCTTAGCCAACCTTCCACTCACTATCAGACATACGATCTGCCGCAAGCTACTGTTCATGTGGTGAGCGTTGACGTTGGTGTGCCGGTTGCGATCGCAACCACCCCCAACCTCGCAACAGTTACAGACTTCGCCCAGCAAAATAACGCCCTAGCCGTCATCAATGGCGGCTTCTTTGACCCACAAAACGGCAAAACAACCTCGCATCTCATCTCTCAAGGCCAATCAGTCGGCGATCCGGCTAACAACGAAAGGCTGACCGGCAACCCCAATCTTCAAGCCTATCTACCCCAAATTTTGAACCGCTCTGAGTTTCGCGTCTATCGCTGCCAGGGTTTAGCCCAAGGGTTAGACCCTGGTTCAGCCCAAATTCGCTATGATATTGCGCCCCACGATGCCGTTTCACCTAGCGGTTGCGAAACTGAAACAGCTCTCGGCGCTGGCCCGCAGCTTTTGCCAAAAGATACCGCTTTCACCGAGGCGTTCACTGACTATGAAAATGGCGACGAGAATGGCACCCTAATCCGCGATGCCATTGGCAGTGTGCAGCCCAATGCCAGAAGTGCCCTAGCGATTCGCCCCGATGGCACCCTGCTCCTAATCATGGTTTCCCAGCGCACTAACCTGCCCAACGATCAAGCCAACGATCAAGCCACCAGTCAAGCCAATAGTCAAATCGCAACTGGCATGACGCTAGCTGACCTCACCGAATTTGCCACCTCTCTCGGCGCAACCCAACTGCTCAACCTGGACGGCGGCAGCTCATCCTCCCTGTACTACGACGGGCAAACCTACCTGGGCAAACTAGATGCAGAAGGCCAGCCCGTTCAACGCCCGGTCAAATCCGTCATTATGATCAGGCGAAATCAGGATGCGACCACGCCTTAACTGGAACGTCTGTCCTAGTGTCTGCTGTCCCTGCTACAACCAAAGCCGCAATATAGCCTTCAGGCACCGCTATTGAATGCAGCTGCCAGCCCTCTGCACAATCGTCTGGAACGTGAACCAGTCGCGAAGCTGCTATCTCAACTCTCTGCATAGATTGAGTTAAGCCTAGTCCAGTCGCCTTCAAGTAAGCCTCTTTACAAGTCCAATATTCTAAGAACAGTTGGGATTGATCTTCTAGCCGCGCCGCTTTCACCAGTACTTGTTCAGCCGCTGATAAGCAGCGCTCCATCATCATTTCTAGCCGACCGATAGACCTAATTTTTTCGATGTCAATGCCTATTTTTCGATGACGACCCAGCCCACATACGGCCAGGTCACCTGAGTGAGAAAGGTTAAATTGAAAAGCCTCGTGAGGCAGAATATCCAAAGAACCCGCTGGCCCCAATTGTGCTGTAAAGGCTTGTCTGACAAAAGGTTTACCGTATTCGCCGTAGCCGAACTCGATGCCAGCCGGTGCTTTCCCTATGTGGTTGCCTAGCAGATGTCGTAAAGCGCCTCTAGCCACCACAAAACGACGCCTATCATCAGGAAACTTGAAGCGATTAGCCCTTAAGATTTCATCTTCGCCAAGACAGGCTAAATAGCCATCAACTGTTTTTAAGCTCACCTGAAGCGGAATTTGCCAAACTTGAATGTCATCATTCATAGAAAGTCCTCACTCACAGGGCTTTTGTCACACTGATTGCATTGCTGACTGCATTAGTGAATCGACGTATTGGCGGGACAGAATCCGAGGTTATGGGCGTTTCATGCTTGGGAAATCTAAAGCAGGTATTGGTGCGTCGGCTAATGTTATTTGGAAATGCACAAGCACTAAATCTATTCATAAAGACAATGTAAAAGCTTGTTTTTTATGTAAAGCGATCGCGCAGCCGTTTTTTTTTAGAGAACGAGTGTGTCAGTATTCTTTCGTAGAGGGTGATGCAATCATCTTTGGTTTTGTTCAGCTCTATTTAGATAAGCGGTCTCAATTCAAACATTCTCCCAACTCTCTCAGTGTACATCTGTCAATATGAGCAGCCCATAGGGCCTTAAAAAGTGCTTTAGAAGCACTGCTCGATTGACTCTTTCTCGGTTGCTAGCGATGGTTTATTCTCCGCCTCAAACTGCCCAAACCCAAACTGCCCCAGACAGTACTCATCACCAACGTGCTCAATTCTCTACGCTGATAGAGCTGCTTCAGCATCGGGCTAAAACGCAGCCCAATGATCTGGCCTACCAGTTTTTAGTTGATGGCAAAAGAGAAGGTGCAGCCTATACCTACGCCGAGCTAGATCAGTGGGCGCGCGCGATCGCAGCATTACTTCAGCAACAAGAGACGAAAGGCGATCGCGCCCTACTGCTCTATCCCCAAGGCATAGAAGTCGTTGCGGCCTTTTGCGCCAGCCTTTACGCAGGCGTGATTGCCATTCCCGTACCCCCCCCTGATGCAGGCCGGATGAAGCGCACCCTGCCCCGACTGCGCGAAATCATCAAAGACGCCGCAGCCACCATCGTTCTAAGCAACGCCCACATTATCGAACTCATTCAATCAAGCGGCCTCGACTTCCCTGAATTTGCAGCGATGCGCTGGATCGATACCGAAACCGTCGATTTAGCCCTGGCTAAAGACTGGCAAGATCCCCAAATCGACAAAGACGTACTGGCCTACTTGCAATACACATCAGGCTCTACCTCTACGCCCAAAGGCGTGATGCTCAGCCACTATAACCTGCTGCACCACTCCGACTACTTACAAAGGGGCTGCGGCTACCACCCTACTGGCCCCACCGTCACCTGGATGCCCTACTTTCACGACTACGGCCTGGTAGAAGGGCTGATTCAGCCGCTGTACAACGGCGCACCCTGCTACATCATGGCCCCTCTGGCCTTCGTCAAGCGCCCCTTACGCTGGCTTCAAGCCATCCAAAAATACGGAGCCACCCACAGTCAGGCCCCCAACTTTGCCTACGACCTCTGCGTTCGTCATTAAACCCGCCCAGCGCGAAGGCTTAGATCTCAGCGACTGGCTCAGCGCAGGCAACGCCGCCGAACCTATAAATCCGCGAGTTATGCGCGACTTTTACGCAGCTTTTGCAGACTACGGATTTAAGTGGGAAAGCTTTTCGCCCGCTTACGGTTTAGCAGAAGCGACCCTGCTAGTTTCTTCTACTTCGGTTGGCCGAGCGCCCGTGATTTTACAGCTAGCCGCCAGCGAACTAGAGCAGGGCAAAGTGGTGGCAGCTGATGCAGACACCCTCAATACTGCTTACATTCGAGAAGCCGTTAGCTGCGGCACCTTGGTCTGTGAAACGAGTGTTGCCATCGTCAATCCCGATACGCTAGAGCGCTGCGCTGCTGCTGAAATTGGTGAAATTTGGGTGAATGATCCTGGCGTTGCGCATGGCTACTGGCAACGGCCCGATGCCACCCGAGAAACCTTTGAAGCGCAAATTGCCAAAGAAGGAGCCATGCGCTATCTGCGAACCGGCGATTTAGGCTTTCTGCAAAACGGCGAACTTTACATCACTGGCCGCATCAAAGATCTGATTATTATTCGCGGCACCAATCACTACCCTCAAGACATTGAGTGGACAGTGCAGCAAACTGCCCCGGCCATGCGACCTGATTACGGTGCATGCTTTTCTATTATTGAAGACGGTGAAGAGCAGCTAGTTGTGGTGCAAGAAATTGAGCGGCAGCATCAGCAGAGCCTAGAGGCTGAGGAGCTAATCGCTGAAATTCGTCAGGCTATTTCGGAAGCCCATGAGCTGCAAGTGTATGCAGTGGCCCTCGTAAAATCAGGCAACGTGCTCAAAACCTCAAGCGGTAAAATTCAGCGGCGCAAGTGTAAAGCGAGCTTTTTGGCAGGTGAGCTAGAAGTCCTTGCCGACTGGAGCGAAAACCCTCGACTCACCGCGAAGGTACGCAGTCTGCAAAACGAGGTCGAGTCCTTGGTGCAAAAGCTAAGCCATCAATAGGATTGAAAAAGAGATTAAGGAAAGGGATTAAAAAAGGGAGGCATTCATGACATTAGCGCAATACCAACTCGCAGAGCAGTTAGAGCAGGCTTTAGGCAATCCTCATCAGGTCGAGAGTCTGATGTCTTTTCAGCGCACTGCTGAGTTAGACGAAGCTGAGCAGTTTCCGCATGACGAAATTGCTTGGCTGTATAGCTGGGGTCTGCAAAATTATTACATTCCGACTGAGTGTGGCGGTAAGTTCACATCTTTTGAGGAATTTGTGGCCTTTGTGCGGGTATTAGCTCGCCGCGATCTAAATATCTCGATTGCGTTTACCACGCTGTTCTGGTCTTTTTTGACCTGGATGGCAGGCAGCGATGAGCAAAAGCAAACGCTCTCTCAGCTCATGAGTGAAGACCATACAGCTATGTGTTTGGCCTATTCTGAGCGTGAGCATGGGAGTGATTTGGTCGGTGGCGGAGTGACGGCGACTAAGGTTGCAGGCGGCTATTTGCTGAATGGCGAGAAGTGGCCAATTAATCGAGCGACTATTTCGGGCGTGACTTATGTGCTAGCGCGCACCGATCCCGATGGTGGCAATCGAGGGCTTTCGCTATTTATGGTGGAGAAACAATACCTTGAGCCGAGTCAGTATTACAACCTGCCCAAGATTAAAACCCACGGCATTCGCGCTGCCGATATGAGCGGCATTGGCTTTAGTGACTGCTTTATTCCTGACAGGATGCTGCTAGGCCCGGAAGGTCATGGGCTAGAGCTGGGCTTAAAGGGTTTTCAAATTACGCGGGCGCTGTGCGCTGCTTTTTCTCAAGGGGCGGCAGATACCACAATGCGCACAACGCTTAATTTTGCGGTGAATCGTCAGCTCTATGGCAAAACCGTGATTGATATGCCCCACGCGCGGCGCACGCTGACGAATGCCTTTGTGGATATGCTCATTTGCGATTGTGTAAATATTGGCGCAGCTAGAGGTTTTCATGTTGCGACTGACCAGTTCAGCGTTTGGTCAGCGGTGGACAAATATTTTGTTCCAGTAACGCTAGAACAGGTGATGAAAGAGACCTCAGTCGTGCTGGGGTCACGGTTTTATATGCGCGATGAGCACGATTCAGGGGTCTTTCAAAAGGCGCTTCGAGACAGTGCCATCATCAGTATGTTTGACGGCAGCTCAGTGGTGAATTTACATGCGCTGATTTTGCAGCGTCGGCAGCTAGCGAAAGCTCGTTTGCGGATTCGCCAAAAGCCCGATCAGCTAGCGGCGCTCAAGGTTCGCTTGGCTCAGAGCTTTTCACTCGATCAGAGTCTGCCGCCGTTCGAGCCTAACCGGCTAGAGCTATTTAGCCGAGGGGCTGACGATGTGATGCAGGGGCTGGAGAGCACTTTAGCTGATCTCGAAGCTTGGCAGGGATCTGGTCAGTCTATGTCCAGTCAGCCTGTAAACCAAGCGGTACTTTCCCAGGTGATAGAACTTGGGAAAGTCATTTTAGAAGAGATCAATGCGCAAGATGCGCTGATTACTCAGTCAGCGTTTGAGCATGGCCACGATCAGTCGTTTGAGAGCTTTGAACTCGCCAAGCAGTACTGCCATTTACATGCGGCTATAGCCTGCATTCTAATGTGGATGCACAATCGCAATCACGAAGATATGCAGGGCTTTTTCGCTGAAGGTGAATGGCTGGTGCTGAGCTTGCATCGGCTGCTTTCTCGCTTTCGGCGATCGCTCACCCCGCCCCCTAGCACCTACTACGAAAACGTAGCCCAAGAACTTTTGCAGCTACATCAGGCGGACAAAATGTTCTCAATTGTGCCGTTTCAGCTAGCTCAGCGATCGCGCGCGCCAGCTATAGCCGCGCCCTGTTTGGTCACTTAGAGCCTACAAACGGTTCCCAAACTCCATTCTTTACAGCTCATCCCTTTACAACTCATCCCTTTACACAGGAAACCAACTCTCATGCAACAGCTCCAGAACCCCAGCGCATCTGAGCCATTAACGCAACCTACGCCCGTCAGCAAAATTCAATCTTGGTTAGTTGATCAGCTTGCCGATGTGCTCTCGCTTGATCCGACTACCATTGATGTGAAGCAGCCTCTAACTCGCTACGGGCTAGATTCAATTGATGCGGTGACTCTAGTCGGTGACTTAGAAGACTGGCTTGATCTAGAGTTGCCTTCCACCCTGCTATGGGACTACCCCAGTATCGAAAAAGCCGCTGCCCACATGGTCGAAGAATTTGACGTCACTCTGTAAGTTCAACAAGCAATAAGTAATAAGCTCAATAAGTTCGAGCCGCAGGTTCAGTCTGTAGGCTCGGTCTGTAGGTTCGGTCGAGCCTCCTCAGTTATCGCCTAATCGGCCCATTGCGCTAGAGCAAAGACATTGAATTTTTCCGAGTTTTCATTTTGGTGGGTGCTGTTGCTGACAAGCGTGCCGTTCTTTACGGTGCGCTACTTTGGCCAACGGTTTGATTGGTGGCGCGATCGCTTCGACACCGTTGGCATTGCCGCTCTTTCCCTGCTGCTATTTCTCAATGCTAGTCCTACTAGCTTTGCAGTTTTTCTCTTTGAGATCCTGTTTAACTACTACATGGTGAGCCTGATGCTGCGCCGTGAGGGCCAGCAGGCACGGCTGATTGCGACGGCCATTATTGTGTTTGACGTGGCGGTACTGGCTTATTTCAAATACCTCACCTTTTTTATTGAAGACTTTATCGGGTTAGCAGCGCCCATTTCTAGCGATTGGCAAGCCAGCTTTCCGTTACCCGTCTTTCAAACGATTCCACCGGGGGTTTCTTTCTATACCTTCCAAATGGTGGCCTTTGTGGTCGATTCGTACACCGCGCGTCGTAAAAAGCCTCTGAAGCTGCTGGACTACATTAACTTTGTGTCCTTTTTCCCGCAGATTGTCGCGGGCCCAATTGAAAGGCGCAGTAAGCTGCTGCCTCAAATTCAAGACTTTAAGTTCAAGTTCAGCGCCGATAACTTTGATGTCGGGATGCGGTGGCTATCGCTGGGTCTATTTATGAAATTTGTGTTGGGCGATAATCTTTCGCCCTACATTTCTGATGGCATTGGCGAGAGCGCAAATCCTTGGCTAGTGTGGTTCTACGCTTTTCTATTTACCCTGCGGATTTATTTCGACTTTGGCGGGTACAGCTTTATGGCGGTGGGCTTGGCGCGCATTATGGGTGTCAAACTCACGATCAATTTTCTCGCGCCCTATACCTCTCAAAGCATCAATGAATTTTGGCGACGGTGGCATGTGTCGCTGAGCACCTGGTTTCGGGACTATGTGTTTTTGCCGCTGATGGGCAAGCGCAAAAAATGGGCGGCTTTTTTCCTGTTTATTACCTTTACGCTGTCGGGCTTTTGGCATGGCGCGGCCTGGAATTTTATGATTTGGGGCGCGTATCACGGGGCGCTGCTGCTGCTGCTGCGCTACGCCGGACGGCCTTTTGCAAAGATGACCAATCAGTTTGTAAAGCGGCCTCAGGTGGTGTCTTGGGCGCTGACATTTGGAGCGGTGATTTTGGGCTGTCTCTTTTTTATGGAAACCAACAGTCGGCGGCTTTTGGCTAAGCTGGTGACTTTGGTAACGCCTTGGGCCTATTCCCCAACCCACTTTATGGAGGCAGTGGGCGTGTTTAATTCGCCTGAAGGGCTGGTATTGGGCGTGACACTGGGGCTGGCGATTGCCTTTCTTGCTTTAGAACACATTGCCGTGTGGCAAGAGCGCGCCTGTGAATATGAGCTATTGACCTCACCCTGGATGTCTAAGATTCTGCTGGTGCTGACAATTCTCTTAGCCGCCAATATTCCGGCTGATTTTATTTACTTCGAGTTCTAGAGATTCCTATGACGACTGAGCTGCCCAATTTAGAAATGCCAAATTCAAAGCTGCCAGCGCTAAAGCGGCCCAAGTTTTTGAGTTGGTTTGCTGTGGCCGCTTTGGCTTGGAGCGGTGGCTTTATTTACAACGTGTATCTGGGCGGGGAAGCTCATTGGCTCAAATCACTTTACGAAAATAAAATTGCGATCGCTAACCAAACACCTGATCCGAAGCTGATTGTCACAGGCGGGTCGGGCGCACACTACACCATCAATTCCGATGTGCTCTCTAAAGCGATCAATCTGCCTGTCGTCAACCTCGGCTTAGACGGGCCAGTCGGGCTAGATGTGATTTTGCCTAGCATCTTAAAAACCGTGAAACCTGGAGACACGGTGCTGCTGATTCCTGAATATATGCTGCTGCTTGACGAAGATGGCTTCGGCGACAGATCAGGCATGTTTGCTGTGGCTACTGGCCAACCAGCGCTTGGCGGCATCCCGGCTAAGCAGCTCGCGCTAGAAACACTGCAAATGGGCGTTCCATCTTTGCGATGGGCTGTTAAAGCTGCTGTGGATGTGACTGAGGAGGGTCAATTTACAGGCTATTACGATGGCCCCCTAACGAAGCGGGGCGATCCGACTGAAACCAAGCTGCGCCAGGGCGCTTGGTGGCCGTTATCGATTCCCGATCCGGTTTCACCTCACGCTCTTCAGCGAATTGCGCAGTTCAAATTTGAAGTCGAAGCGAGAGGCGGCCAGCTAATTGTGTCGATGCCTTGGATCTACGGCAACGCGGAAGAAACGCTAACTCGGTCTAACATCCAAAAAACTGCTGAAGAACTCAGCAAAATCGCGCCTGTTTTGATCGATCCAAAGACGCTCAATATTCAATCTCAGCCCACCCTATTTGCTGATACTCACTACCATTTAAAGCCGGAAGGCCGAAAAGTCCGCTCAGAGCAGCTTGCCAGCCAGATCAAGCCTTTGTTGACCGCTCAATAATTGCTGAAAAGCAGCGCAGATAAGATGATTCAGACGTTCACAACCCAGAATACTCAGCCAATTCGACCACACATTTGTATTGTCGGAGGTGGGTTTGGCGGTTTGTATACGGCGCTCTATCTGCAAAAGTATCGTCACCTACGCCGTAGCCGGATCACCTTGATTGAACCCAAGGAGCGGTTTTTATTTACCCCAATGATGTATGAGCTGATTACCAATGAGCTGAAAGAGTGGGAGATTGCACCGACGTATAGCAGTTTGATTGCGGGGACTTCTATTAGCTGGCAGCAGACCTCTGCAAGTGCCATAGATTTGGCCCGGCAAACGGTGACGACGAGCCAGGGTGAAACGCTCACCTACGATTATTTGGTGGTAGCTAATGGGGCTGAAAGTCGCCCGGTCAATATTCCAGGCGTTCAGGAACATGCCTTGACCTTCCGTTCGCTCGAAGATTCTCAAAGACTTAAGGTGAGGCTGGATCAGATGGTGCGATCGCTCTCCTTTGAAAACCCCCTTAAAAACCCTAGAATGCCAATTCCAGTCACCATCATAGGTGGTGGCGCAAGCGGTGTGGAGCTAGCGGGCAAAGTCTCAGATTATTTGGGCGATCGCGCTCAAATCACCCTCATCGAAAGCGGCCCGACGATTCTCAAAGCCTTTGCCACAGGGCTCAGACGCTTGGCTCAACGCGCCCTTGCCCGACGGAAAATCAGCGTATTAACTGAAACCCTGGTCACAAACGTAACGGCTAAAACACTCACCCTCCGACAGGGCAATACAGAGCAAGTGATTCCTAGCCAGCTTACCCTATGGGCGGTTGGCACCCAGCCTCGTCCTTGGCTAGGCGAAGGGGTGCCTGAAAATGACTATGGTCAGCGGTTGACTCGGCGATCGCTCCAACTCATTTCTCATGACAATGTGTTTGTCCTTGGCGATAGTGCTGATGTTAGAGGCCGTCATCACCAGCCTGCTCCTAACACCGCTCAGGCAGCTTTTCAGGCGGCCAATAGAGTCGCCGCAAATTTGGCCGCGCTCACCCAAGGGAAAAGCCCCAAACCTTTTAACTATCTGCATCTTGGTGACATGATCACGCTGGGCATTGGCGACGCTGGGCTGTGGAGCTTTGGGATCACGCTTGGCGGTAGGCTTGCAGCTTTAAGCCGTCGGGGCGTGTACATTTTTCGGATGCCGACTCGCCGCCATCAGGTGAAAGTCGCTCGACGAGCGCTCAGCGAATCATTGAATTTTTTGAAAGCTAATTCTATCTAGCAATTAAAAGCACCACTTTTAAAACAGCCATTTCAGTAACCAGCATGACTTTTGAACCTCAAAAAAAGAGCCTCTCTTATCCGTTTCTGGGCGCACTGTATCAGTCTTTAGAGCGCTATAGCTTGGATGTGCGATCGCTTGCTCTGCTCAGAATAGGCTTAGCGCTGGTGCTGCTCAGCGATTTATGGACGCGGTTTGGCGATTTAACTGCTCACTACACGGATGCGGGCGTGCTGCCGCGATCGGTCTTGAACGATGGCTTGATCAGACCGGGCTACTGGACTATTCATACCTTGAGCGGTGCGCCTATTTTTCAAGGGATGCTCTTTTTAAGCGCTGCTGTTTTTGCGGTGGCAATGCTGTTCGGCTACCATTCTCGGCTGGCCGTCATTGCCTCGTGGGCGCTGCTTATTTCTATGCAGAACCGCAACCCGCTGCTCATTTTCGCCGCTGATGATGTCCTCAGAGCGATTATGTTCTGGGCAATGTTTTTGCCTTTAGGCGCAGCCTATTCAGTCGATAGAGCCATGAATACCGCTAGCCGCCCCGTCCCGCTGCGGATATTATCTGGAGCCACGCTCGCGCTGATGGCTCAACAGTGCTTTATTTACATTTTCTCAGCGGCTTTCAAAACGACCAGCACTACTTGGTGGCCCGACGGCAGCGCCGTTTACTATGCCCTTAGCTACGACCAGTACGTGACAGCGCTGGGCCATTTTTTGCTGAATCTAGGCCCATTGCTGACAATATTTACCTTTGTAACCCTGGTGCTGGAATGG
The DNA here is from genome assembly GCA_003242115.1 of Phormidesmis priestleyi. GTDB lineage: Bacteria > Cyanobacteriota > Cyanobacteriia > Phormidesmidales > Phormidesmidaceae > Phormidesmis > Phormidesmis priestleyi_A. The sequence continues at coordinate 2,950 of QBMP01000076.1, read as the reverse complement.
GTAGGCCCACTGCTGATCTGGTCGCCGTGGCGCAACGATGCCTGCCGCCTGACTGCCGTCGCTTTATTTATTAGCCTTCATGCAGGCTTTGGCCTAACGCTCAACCTCGGTATTTTTCCAGCTTTGAGCATCGTTACCTGGCTGGCTTTTATCCCTACCTCAGCATGGGAATTTTTAAGCCAAAAAGTCTACGGATCTCAGCCGCAAGGCTTCGCGCGCACTGGCCTCAAAATTTTCTACGATGCTGACTGCGGCTTCTGCAAAAAGGTGGTGTATTTGATTCGGATGCTGCTCGTGTTGCCGCACACGCCTTTGGCCACCGCCCAAAGTATCCCAGAAATTCATCAGGCAATGGAGCGCCAAAATTCATGGGTGATTGTCGATTGGCAAGGTCAGCACCACTACAAATTTGAAGGAATTGCTTACGTTGTTAGCCTCTCGCCCGTATTCTGGGGCTTTGCGCCCCTGCTGCGCTGGAAACCGCTGATGAGCGTCGGCACCCGATTTTACGAGTGGATTGCCACTCACCGCAAAATTGCGGGCCGCTTTACCAAACCCTTCAAGTTCAAGCCGCTTACGGTCAAAAATCCTGGCTGGCTGAGTGCATTAGCGCTATTGCTGCTGGCGCTTGCTTTTATGTGGAATGTCCGCAACGTTGTCAGTATTCCTGCGTTTGCAGATAGCCCGCAGCCTGCGGTGCAGCTGGTACGCCGAGTCGTAACTAGCCGCACGGCTCAAAGACTTGACTGGGTTGGCAGAGTCACTAGGCTCGATCAAAGCTGGAGCATTTTTGCCCCAGGCCCGCCCACTGATGATGGCTGGCATGTGATTACGGGCACCTCTTTGACTGGCGACGAAATCAACGTGCTGAAGCCGCAGCAGTCGATTCGGTTTGAGAAACCTAGTTTGGGCGATCGCGCCCAGTTCTACAAAAACATGCAGTGGCGCACCTTTTACATCAATCTCAATCGTCATGTTGGCCAAAAGGTGCTGCCTAGCTATGGCAACTATATGTGTCAGCAGAGCGATCGCCGTGGCTACCCGCTCAAAGACATCAAGGTCTATTTCATGGATGAGCGCACCGCCGCTCCTGGCAAACCTCAGCCGATTGAGAAAAAGCTGATTTGGGAGCAATCCTGTCAGCGCTCCTAATTCACCCAATTTACCTAATTCAAACGTTCGTTCAAAAGAACTGCTCTTTTGGGCGGCGGTTCAAAATGTTGTCTCAGAAAACAGTCAGTAAGACCACTTTCCGGTAATTGAGCGTTTTACTAATTGGCTTGATCAACAGCCTAAAATTCAGCAGGTAAAGGCCGCAACTTTTGCATTTCCCCCTTAATATAGAGTGATCTATCTAATCTTTCATGGCTTGCGGTGTCAGTTAATCAATGACAAACTCTTCGCAACGGTTTGGGCTGTTTGGCCAGCTTTGGCAGTGGTTTTCAAAAACGCCCAGCCGAGCGCTTGATTCGGCCTATGAAGCCGCCCTCAAAGTTCGTCAGCTTGAAGACAAGCACTTTGATGGTCAGCCGATTTCTGAGAGCTACGGCAACTACAGCCGCAGCGCTTATCGTCTATTAGATCAAGAACTCAGCAAAAATCTCAAGATCATCAAAAGGCGAATGGCCGAATTTAAGGCCAGCAGTTCAGAGTACCTGCCAACGGCAACAGAGCTTAGCAGCAGTGGGCTAGCCGATCAGCGCGATCGCTCCCTACCAGACGATGTTCCCCTCAATCAGCTCAATGGCCCAGCGATTTTCTTTCGCAAGCTCCAGCTCATTGACGAAATCACAGATCGCTATCAGCGACCCTCAATTTTTGCCCAGCCTGTTTTTGCGCTTGGCCAAATTCAAACTCGCAAGCCGATTGGACTATCTGGCGATCGCCCTACTCCGGCTGATGAAACCTCCAACGAAGCTCTCAACAGTCGCACCAGCGTTCTACCCCGCTCCATTTTACGAACCGTAGACCGCATCAAACAAGACTTAGATCCTGACGCGGAAGTTGAGGTTGTGCGCAACTTTCGCAGCTCCAAAACGCAAACAACCGTTGCGATTACCTTTGTCTTGCAGCTAATTATCATTCCGCTATTGGCCCAATACCTTAGCAAAAATTTCATCTTCAGCCCCCTCGTTGCCTACAGCCGCGACAGCACTCAAGCCGACGTCTTCCTGAATGAAGAAATGGAAGAAGATGCGCTGCATGAGCTTCAGCAGTACGAAGAGCGTTTTCGATTTGAAGTGCTAATTGGTAAAGCCCCTGAAATTGGGGAGCAAGAAATTGAAAAACGGGTCAGGCAAAAAGCCGTTGACATTGAAGAAGAATACCGGCAGCGTAGCGCCGGTGCCATTCAGAATGTTTTTGCGGATGCGGTAACGGTGCTGACATTCGTGCTTTTGCTCACTAGCTGCAAAGAAAAAGTCGCAACCCTCAAAGCCTTTATCGACGAGCTTGTCTATGGCCTCAGCGATAGCGCCAAAGCCTTCATTATCATTCTTTTCACTGATACCTTTGTGGGCTTTCACTCGCCGCATGGTTGGGAGGTTTTGCTAGAGGGCATGGCTTCTCATTTAGGACTGCCCGCGAACCGAAACTTTATTTTTCTATTCATCGCTACCTTCCCCGTTATTTTAGATACCGTCTTCAAATACTGGATTTTCCGCTACCTCAATCGGATTTCACCGTCAGCCGTTGCTACCTACAAGAATATGAATGAGTAGCCAGTAGCCTTCTGGGATTGTTACAGGCTAAGTTAGCGATCGCCCCGCCGCTGCTGTTAGCCATCGGTGTACGCCTAGTTACTCTAATTCAGCTCATTCGCCAGACATTATTTAGAACGTAGTTTTTTGTGGTGACCCGTTTCAGTCATCAGCTCAATTCTCAGCGCCCCAGTTAGCAAGACCTCAGTTTTCAAAGGCAAAAGCACCGCTCAAAGTGCTCAGCCCAAGAG
>QBMP01000075.1:21415-25177 GCA_003242115.1 Phormidesmis priestleyi | reverse complement strand
CCGCACCGACTGAATCGTGGCGTCTACAAACTCATCACTGCTGCTGCCGCGCATCGCCAGAGCCTCGGTCGAGCTATCACCTGCAAATCAGCTTCAGCCATATGCATCAGCAGATCTTGCACACAGGCAATCATTTGATCGGTCATGTTTGTGCCTGCCCCTTGAGCCAGGTGAGTTACCTGCTGGGCTTTTTTAGCAATATGAGCAATCACTGCGCTGGGTAGCCGATCTGCAAACTTCTGCTGAAGCTCAGACTGCTGAAGCCCGGATGCTTGCAGGTCATGAGTTGCAAACATTGCGCCCAAATGGGCCGAGAGTTTTTGCCAGCCTTGAGCTGCTTCCGCATCAGAAATTTCCAGTACCTGAGCGGCGGCCTCAATGGGCGCTTCCTGATCAAGTGTGGTTTCATGCGCAGATCCACTTTTAATCCAAGGATAGATATCCTCAGCGAGAACCGCTTGCAGCAGCTCAGCTTGGGCCTCAGCGGGAAGATCTGACAAGGTGGCTTCGGCGCGATCGCTCTCAAGCGATGAAAGCTGATCTAAAGACTGATCGATAGGATTGCCCATGAAGATGCGCTGCGTTTGAATCTAGCAGAATTATAAAGTGTGACAGCAAAGAGATACATGCCCAAAACAGCAGGTTCCGCAAAGGCAGTATTTTTTTGCTATCACTCCTCACTCCTCAATCACAAACTCCAGCAGCCTGCCGTCAGAGCGACTGCCAAAGCGAATCTGTGTGCCGGATTGCAGGGTAACTTCTTGGCGGTGCACTTCCCGCCAGCTGCCTTCATGCAAATAAAACGTGCCGTAGCGAGAATTATCACGCAAATAATAAGCCGTTTCTAAGCCATCGCCCGACTGCTCAGACGTAATTCGCCGATGAAAAATTTCAGCATGAGTACTCGACACCCAAGGCTCAGAAATCACCAAATCATTCGTGTCAGGCTTACGGCCAATGCGCATCACATCGCTGTAGATAGGCCAAATCTCTTGCGGATTGTCGCAATCGCGCAGCGCCGCCTGCCGAGGTATGTGCTGAAAGTTGCTGCGTTCATTAATTTGAGTGGTTTCTTCGTTGAGCAGCAGGCCACCGTCATAGTCAGGGTGCATATACAACACAGGCAGCGTCCAAGCGGGCTGGTTGAAGTGATACAAAGTCAGCAGATGCTGACGGGCCACGGCCACGGCCTCATCAACTGGCTTCCGCTCGGCCAACGCTTGCGCAAACACCTGAATAAAGCTAATCGCCTCATCATCGGCAATCGAATCACGCATCGCTACCACAGCGGGCATTCCGTGATACAGCAGCACTTCTGCTAGAGAGCTGCGAGGCAATGCTTTTTGCTGCGTCTGCTCCGGCTGCGCACCCCAACAGGTATTAAACACCGCTAGCTTTACTCGCGCTCTGGTCAGCACTTGGGCTAGCTCCGTCCCGCTCATGGTCGCATCTGATAAAAACAGCAGGCCGCCATCAGATCCAGGAACACCGTGCCCAGAATAGAAAAACACATTGTAATCGCCCGTTTCTAGCACCCGACTTAGCTCTGCGGCAGTGGGCTGAAGCAGCACATCCACCTTTCGTCTGGCCGTTGGCCGCATCTTCAAGTCACTGCTCTGCTCTAGAATTTTTTTTAGCAGAGCGGCCTCTTGCCCTAGCTGTAACATTTCGTCGCTACCTGGGCTGTTTCGGCCTTCTTCTGCGAAGTGATCTGCCTTTTCTTTAGGATTTTTTTCAGGTGCAGAGGGGTGAGATTGATGCGGACTATCTTTGCCAACCACGAGCAAAATTTTCAGCGCCTGATCTAGCGTCACCGCTTCTAGCTTGTCTACATCGCTACTGGTACGACTGAGCAAAATTTTTCGATTTAGCGACAGGGCTCGGCTACCAAGCTGAGGCTGCATAATCTCCCAAGGCAGTCCAATCAGGTCAGGATCGCGGATTTCTAAGCGCAGCCGCAGCGGCTGATCTTGCCCGATGGCAATTCCTTGAGCCCGCTCAAAGCTGCTGACAATTGGGCCTGTAAATAGCCACTGCCATAGGCTCACGCCTAAATTCTGCATGTACCGGCTGCTGTAGCTAGCGGGCTGAGCCTCGGCGTCTGCTGCCGCTTCGGCCACGTCTTTTAATACAAACTGAGGGATGTAGGCCGATGGAATGTGCGGCACTTGGGGCAGACCCCGCAGCGAAAACATTGATTGCCACTGCTGCCAAGCTTGAGCGAGCTGAGGGCTCCAGTTGCAGTCGTAATGTACGTGGCCGCTAGGATGTGGGGCTCTGAGCACCCATATAGCAAAGCGATCGCGCTGCTCCAACAGGCTATCGACCGCCAACCATAAGCATAGAGACTTTTTTTCAGCCATTAACTTCCACAGCGTCCTTTCTGAGTCGGCTGCAAATCTTGAATGCTTTCTGAGATATTGGCCATTTTAGATTCCACTATCCAGCCTTCACTCCCCGGCGACAGGATCAGCGGCTGCTCGGTTTGAACCGATTCTGGCTGATTCAAAGCCGTGCTACCGCTGCTGCCTGCTGGGCTCGAAGCGGGAGCTTTGGGGTCTGTTTCCGTAGGCACATCGGTCAAACTTGCCCCTGAAGGAATGGAGCACAGCTTGATTTGTACCCACTGAGACTGGTCATCGGTGGTTTGTTTGCTGATGACTTGAACAATGCCCCCGGTCGGGATGGTGCCGGTGATAATGTTAGGGGCAGCCTTGCCCGTGACGGGTGTAGGATACAGCGCGAGGCTGCCATCGGAGCGCTGAACGCGGGCGTAAGAGCCTAAAGTTAGGTTGGCGGGTAGCGCGGAGCCTGTACCCGTCACGGGCGAGGACTCGGGGGCTGTCCCGACAGGCGGTGATGAGTTAGCGCCGTCTGTAACTGACGGGCTAAATCGGGCACTCAAACCAGGAAGCAACAGATAAAGGCCCGTCCCGATCGCTGCCATGATCGCTAAAGTTGCTAGCGTGATCGGCACTTTGCTAGTTTGTGAAGGGAGCTGACTAGCTACTTTGGCCGTCATTAATTTCGTTTGAGCGCGGGTTTGGCTCTGCGTGGCAGAACGGGGAGCCCCGGCACTTCCAGGCTGGCTAGTTTTGAGCGAGTCATTTGCTAGCGCGCTGGTCCCAGAACTGCTGCCAGAGAATTCTCCAGACAATTCTCTGGGAACAATCCGATCAGAGCCTCGGACAACTTGAGCATTCAGCAATCCGACCGTGACGTTATCGTGACCATTGTATTTGTTAGCCAAATCCACTAATTGCTTGCCCACTTCGGTGACTGAGCCGCTTTCAGTGACTAACGGCCTTAAAACTGAGGGCCAAAACTGTTCGACGCGATCGCTGTCACTCAACCCATCCGAACACAGCAAAAAAACACAGTTTTCATCAATGACAAATCGCTGCACCGTGGGCCGCAAAGCTTGCGATNTCCGGAGCCGGGCTGCGTCAGCACCTCACGATACAAGCTGCCGCCTAGTCGCACCTGCCGCGAAGCCACGTCATCGTCTAACGTCACCTGCTGACAGTTGTTTTCTCCAATGCGGTAAGCGCGGCTGTCGCCCAAGTGAGCAACGTACACATCTGCGCCCTTGATCAAAGCCATGACTAGGGTGGTGCCCATGCGATCGCGCGCCTGCCGTTGATCGCGATCATTTTGAGCCGAAATTTCATCATTCGCCGCGCAAATCGCCGATTCTATCTCCAAAGTCAGCTCAGTCGCACTCAGCTCCGGTTGATCATCGGCCAGCAGTGGCAATAGGCG
>QBMP01000075.1:12961-21405 GCA_003242115.1 Phormidesmis priestleyi | reverse complement strand
CCTGGTGCCCGCCAATGCCATCACAGACAATGAGCAGCTGTGGGGTTTGCCGAGTTTCCTCACTCGTTAATTCTTGGTGGGTGCTACTGGCAGGATAGCAGGCATCTTCATTGCGCTTGCGAGTCGGCCCCTGATCGGTGTAGACCGCTAGGTCGTAGCGTACGCTCTGCCCTTGAGCGCAGACCGTGATTGCCTGTGCGAGCTGCTCACACAGCAGATCAGCGCCGAGCTGCTGTCGCTCTAACTGCTCACATAGCCGATCTAAAAAAGGGCGCACAGCCGAATGGGAAGTTTCTACTAAGGGCTGCCAAAATCGAGCGAGATCGATTAGGGTGGGCGACGGTGATAAGGTCTGGGAATTTGATTGGGAATTTGGCTGGGAACTTGAGAGCGCTAGCAAGCGCAGCAGCGATCCATCAACGCGCAAAAGCTCATCATCTAGCAGACTAGACGCTACCTGCTCGGCACAAAAAGCATCCCAAACCTGGGCAATTTGCCATAGCCAGCTGAGCTGCCTCAGTGGCGGCGCTGCCGGCCAGCTACTGCTAAGCTTGGGCAAAAGAGTAGGCGCTTCAGCGGTGGGCGCAGAGAATTGAGTCGCGATCGCTAAGGCACTTGACTCTAGCATCAGCACATACTGATCCCCTTGATCCCCTGGCTGATGGCTTACCTGATTTTTTAGCTTACGCTTTGAGACATATTCGGGTGTCTGCATGATGGCGTACACACGCGGAACATGCAGCGGATAGACTGACAGGTGCAGATAAGGCAGGACAAAATCGGGTAGCTCTGGTAAAGAGTCGGGAACTAGCCCTAGTTGGGTATCTAAAAAAATGCGATCGCGCTTCAGCACATAGCGCTGATTGACCATTTGGCCAACTCTGAGCGTCGATAAAGCAGCGCCCACTCCCCACAGATAGTAATGCGGCAGCGCAGAATGACAAGCCTGACAGGCATGGGCCCCCTCAGGGTTAATCGTCTTACAGCTAGGATTGGGACAAGTAATCACGCTTACAGCTTTAGCCCAGTTCAATCAGCCCGTTCAATTTGCCTATTCAGCGGCGGCTTTAACCCGAGGCAACCCCATACTGTAGTTAAGCACCCGGCTCTCTAGGTTATAGCTAATCTCACCCGACTGTAGCAGGGCGCGGACAAAATGCTCTAGATCTGAGCCAATTCGCCGCAAATTATAATCTGTGAGCGCTTCTTGGTCATAGTCATCAACTAGCCGGTCAAACTCGCGGTAGACCTTTTGCAAAGCGGCCTCATTCCAAACAAACTCATTCTCTGGATCGATATCTAAGGTGAGCTGATTTTCGCTAGGCACCAGCTCATTTTTTTCAACCGTTGCCGCGTAGATCAAAACGTGACGGGTGGTGGACTTTAGCAGCATGTCATCATTCGCGTAAATTCGCGTGAATCGGGATGGCTGTATTGTAGACGGTTCACTCGCTACTCGATCTGATTTAAGGTTAGTTCAGACGCCTGTATCCCCTTTGGTTCGGCTAATCTATAAATCTTTATCGTCTAAATTATTGAAGTGGCCTACCTCAAAATTCTGCTCGTGCGTCACGCTCAATCATTTGGCAACCAGCGAGGCGAAATGGAAGGGCAAACCTCGACGGCCCTTTGCCGTCAAGGGCAGCAGCAAGCTCAGCGTTTGAGCCATCGGCTGTTAACGATTGGCCACCAACCTAGCCACCTCTACAGCAGTCCGCTATTGCGAGCAAAGCAAACGGCTGACGCGATCGCCACTGCCCTTTCTCAAGCAGGCCACCCCATCTCCTATTACTGCGCTGATAATGCCCTGCAAGAAATGCATCAGGGCATCTTTCAAGGGCTGACTTGGGCGCAGGCGCAAGCGCAATATCCAAAGCTATGCGCCCAGCTGATGACTGATTTGGCTTGGCAGCCGGTACCCCAAGCCGAAACCCTAAGTGCGGCCAGAGCGCGGGCTCACGCTTGGGTCAATCATGTTTTGCAGGTGCATTCTCTCGGTGAGGTGGTGTGGGCTGTTGCGCATGAAGGCATTTTGCAGCAGTTGGTTGCAGTGCTCATGGGCTGCGATCGCACTTGGAAAATCCCCATTGCCCACACCGCCATTTTTGAATTTTGGCTAGCTGCCAAATCGCCACGCGCACTGACTCACGACCGATTTAATCCAGAATACTGGCACATTCATCGGTTTAACGATTGCGCCCATCTCCTCCCATGAGCTGACGCTAGCCGAGCCGCGTAAACCTGATACCGCGAGCTGAAAATCGCCCTACGCAGACGCCCCCACCCACTTTCAGGTATGCTTTATGGCAGTCGTAAAAAAATATCGACTCGCACGCTAGGAATTTGCTTGCCTCAGTGAACTATTGCCAGTGAATGCAAGTGAACTATTGCCAGTGAATGCAAGTGAACTATTCACAAAAGTACTCCGTTCTTGCTGTGGCCCGAAGGAGCTAGCATGACTAACCTTGCCAATGAAACCTTTGGTCAGGCCCGCCAAGGTAGCATTGCTGCCATTATTCAAGTGCTGAACGAGCGCCTTGCCGATATGGGCATCCGCACCCGTGCGGTGATTGCCGATGGCATGCTGCAACTGCTGTGTGAAGCGTCTACGCCTGAGCAACTGGAAAAAAGCACCGTGGTTGAGCGAGTGCGCCAAGAGCTAGAAGCCATCAGCCCGCATCGGGTCAAGCGGGTCAAAATCAATAGCCGCATCGTCAAAGAAGAGCAGCTACTGTGGCTCGCAGAAATCAATCGCGATCCGCAGAAGGCTTTGCTTTGGGCAGAAGTGATTACCTTGAAACGGCCTTTTTTTGTGCAGCGGTGGATTCGCGATCGCGATCTCAAACCCGGTGGTCCGCTCTTTACCGACATCACTCAGCCCGCACCTAATCGCAGCTCGCTCTCTAGCAAACTGGTTGCAGGCATTGGCTTAAGCCTATTGATTGTGGGCATAGGCTGGCTATTTAGAGAGGATCTCAGTCAAATTCAAGAAGTCGCTGAAAACAATAATCCTGATGCCTTGCCAGCAGATGCCGCGCTCACTGACCAGACGGATCGAGGTGCGGCCAGTGATCCGAATCTTGACCGTAATCCCGAAACGATCGCAGGCGATCGCACCGCCGATACGACACCTTCTACAGCGATCGCGCCGATTCCATCCCCTTCAGCGGCCTCTAACAGCCGCACAGATACAGTAGCCGATGCTTTTTCAGAATCCGTCCGAATCGCAGAACAAGCAGCCATTGATGGCCAAACTGCCAGCACCGCTGCTGAATGGTTAGACTTAGCCGCTCGGTGGCAGCGCGCTTCTGATCTCATGATCGCTGTTCCGCCTAGCAGCGCCCAGTCCAGCACCGCTCAAGATCGGGCTAAATCCTATCGTGTCAATAGCGAATCTGCCCTCAATCAAGCCACTGCCGCCCAAAAGCCTTAGATCTTTCACATCAGATCTTTCACATCAGATTTTTCACGTCCTCGAATAAAGTCCTTTGGCAGCGCCGCTTTGATGGCTCTTGCAGATATTCAGGCCAGCTTCAGCGCCCTTTTAACAGACTTTTTAAGTTCGTCATCACAAAGCCCTATCAGCGCAGTCTAGTTAGAAAAACAGCAAATAAAACCGATAGATAACGAAATCTCTCTATCTGGCTTGGGCATTCTGCAATCAGGATGCGCTAGTTTTTGATAAATTCCCGACAGCCCGCGCTTATATCTATCCGCGTTGTCTCCCTTTTCATGAAGCTATCTCTTTTCATGGACAGAGGTAGTCGCTGTCCCAGTAGATCTTTACAAATTATTATTCCTCCAAAATCATTCATGTAATGCTCATGTCAGATCATCCAGGTCAGTTTTCGATATGCTTTTGGGGCGTCCGAGGAAGCGTTGCTTGCCCCGGCTCTCAAACGGTTCGATACGGCGGCAACACAGCTTGCATTGAAATGAATGTAGGTGGCGAACGCCTGATTTTTGATGGCGGTACTGGTTTGCGCAATCTAGGCCAGCAAATGCTGCCTGAAATGCCGGTTAAGGCCAATATGTTTTTCACGCATTCCCACTGGGATCATATTCAGGGATTTCCGTTTTTTGTGCCTGCGTTTGTGCCCGGCAATTGCTTTAAAATTCACGGTGCGATCGCGCCCAATGGCTCCACGATTGAGCAGCGTCTGAACGATCAAATGCTGCATCCCAACTTCCCGGTGCCGCTGCAAATTATGGGTGCGACGCTGGAGTTTCGCGATATTGAAGTGGGTGAAATGGTCAAAATCGGAGAGGCCGAAATCACCAACGCGCTGCTGAACCATCCCGGTGAAGCGATTGGCTACCGGGTTAGCTATCGGGGTCATTCAGCTGCCTATGTCAGCGATACAGAGCATTTTCCAGGCCACTTAGATGCCAATGTGCTGCGCTTAGCTAAAGATGCAGATGTGATGATCTATGACTGCACCTACACAGACGCTGAATATTACGATAAAAAATTCAGCAAAATTGGCTGGGGCCACTCAACCTGGCAAGAGGCCGTAAAGCTAGCAAAAGCAGCCAACGTCAAGCAGCTAGTGATTTTTCATCACGATCCCAACCATACAGATGAGTTTATGGACGATATTGTCCGGCAAACCTCAGCGGCGTTGCCCAGTAGCGTTGTGGCTAGAGAGGGCATGGTGCTGAATCTCATTCCCGAAAAGGCGGCGATCGCAGCTATGTAGGCAAATTCGCAGTAGGCAGTAGGCAAACTCGAATATTTTCGCTAGATTCTGCCTAGATCTAGCGAGCAGTCTAGTGAGGATCGACCGCTGTACGCGCTGGCCATATGTCAAAATGTAAAGCGTGTGGATTACTTCTTCGCTCAAGGCGGCAAAAACCCCTGTAAATATAGCGCTGGGCAATTTTGACGGCGTACATTTGGGCCATCAGCGGGTGATGGCTGAAATTTTGCCATCTCTTCAAACAGCGCAAACAGTGAAAACCACGCCAACAGCGGCATCACCGATGCTGACCTCAGCGTCAATTGCGGCTTTGCACCGAGGTGTGATTGCTTCGGGATACAGCCATCTGTCGGATCACGAGCCGCTAGCAGCGGCGGATCTGCCGATTGAGTTCAGCCTGAATCCTACAGATCCCCAAAACTATGCGACGGTGGTGACGTTTTTGCCCCATCCTCAAGAGTATTTTTCAGGGATTTCGCGGCCTTTGCTGACGCCCATTGCCGAAAAAATCTGGCAGCTAGCGCAGTTAGGGATTGCTCAACTGGTGATGCTACCGTTTAACCGCGCCTTGGCTGAGCTGAACCCGGAGGCGTTTGTAAAGCAGATTTTGATTGAAGGTTTGCAGGTTCAGCGGATTAGTGTGGGCAACGATTTTCGCTTTGGCAAAGGGCGCGGCGGCGATGCTGAAGCATTGCAGGCGATCGCTGCGACTTGTGGGGTGCCGGTGACGCGGGTGCCGCTGCTGCATGAAAAGGGCGATCGCATTAGCTCTTCACGCATCCGCGCGGCGCTGCAAACGGGTGAACTCGCTGAAGCTACTCACTTGCTCGGTCGCCCTTATACCCTCACGGGCCGAGTGGTTAAAGGTCAGCAGCTAGGTCGCACCTTGGGCTTTCCGACGGCTAATTTACAGGTGCCTATCGATAAGTATTTGCCTGGTCGTGGCGTTTATAGCGTGTGGGTGTATGGCGCAGCGGCGCAGCCTTTGCGGGGCGTGATGAATATTGGCGATCGCCCTACGGTAAATCAAGTAAATGGCCAAACGCTCAGTGTAGAAGTGCATATCCTCGACTGGGCGGGCGATTTGTATGGGCAACTGCTGACCGTTAGCCTAGAAGGCTTTGTCCGGCCTGAGCAAAAATTTGACTCGTTGGCGCAGCTCAAGGCGCAGATTGCGGCGGACTGTCAGGTAGCGATCGCCACCTTAAGCCAATCAATAAGCTAATCAATAATTACCCTTACCTTTATCTATTCTTAACCCGCTGGTAAAGGCCTCTATATATAACTTTAGGGAGAGCCCAATTATTTAAGATTTCTTACCGCTATGAGTTTAAAGCGTCGGCAGTTTTTGTTGTTTTTAGGGACGGCCGCTGGAACAAGCGCCTTTGGAGCTTGGGGGAGCACTCAACAAGGCTCTGTAGCCGCAATAGGTTCTACGGCTAGTTCTACCGCCGCAGGTGTGACCACAGCTTCTGCTAGAAGCACAGGCATAAGCACAGGCACAGTGGCAGCAGCAAATGCGACGCCTTTTCAGCCCTTAAAAGGCCCGATGCCCTACGAAGCTTTGAAAGTGAGCGGTGAGCAGCAGCCAACAGCCTTCGCGCAATACGCCGTACAAGATGACATCGTGCTGCCCGATGGCTTTACCTACGATGTCATTGCTTCCTGGGGCGATGCGGTCGGCGATTCTCGCTTTGGCTACAACAATGACTACCTTTCGTTTGTGCCCACTGGCCCCGATGAAGGCTATTTGACGATCAATTTTGAGTACGTCAGCTCAGAGACCTGGGCGCAAACCTATCCGAGCGTCATCGGCAAAATGCTGCCGGTTGATGACGTTATCGAAGCCTTAAAAGCGACTGAAGGTAAGTTAGATGCCTTCGCTTTGCCAGCGGCAAATCCGCTGAAAGCTCAAATTAAAGAAGTTGCTAAAGAAGCGCTGCTAGATCAGGGCATGGGCGTGATTTCGGTGCGCCGTCAGGCAGATGGTCAGTGGGTGAGGGTAGTGGCTGCCACTGATCGCCGCATTTCCGGCATTTCTGGCCTTGAAGATGGCCGCTATCTCAAATCTACCGGGCCTGCAACGGCTATTTTTACCAAAACCAACGTCACTGGCTACAGCGATGGCTTAGGCGCGCAGGTGATTGGTACGTTTGGCAACTGCGCAGGTGGCACAACGCCCTGGGGCACTGCTCTAAGCGCTGAAGAAAATTTTCAAGACCAAGTGCCTGAGGCGGTGTATAGCGACGGCTCGGCGTTTTCGCCCAGCAAAAAGGTGTTTGATAGCGGGCTTGATGGTCAGGGCAATGTGCTGGGGCTAGCTGGAAATAAGTATGGCTGGATCGTTGAAGTCGATCCGAGCAATCCTAATGACTATGGTACAAAGCATACTTGGCTGGGCCGGTATCGCCATGAAGCCGTGGGTGTACGGGCCGAAGCGGGTAAGCAGTTGGCGTTTTATTCGGGGTGCGATCGCCGAGGCGGACACCTCTACAAATTCATCAGTACTGGCACCGTCAGCGATCCATCTGCTAATTCCAACTCTGGCCTACTAGCAGATGGAATGCTCTACGCCGCTAAGTTCAATCCTGACGGCACAGGCGAATGGATTGCGCTCACACTGACAACGCCAGTGAATCCAATATTGCCGAGTAGCGTTGTCGGTGGCATGGTAACGCTGCCTCAGCGCCCGGAAGGCGGCTTTTCTAAAGTGGAAGACGATGCCGTAGCGAATGCGCTCAAAGCAAACTTTGCCACGCTGGGCGATCTGTACGAGGGCAGTGACCTCGAAAAACAGGGCGCTATTTTAATCGACGCCCACTTTGCGGCGACGGCGGCTGGTGCGACCACGACTGCTCGCCCGGAAGACACCGATGTGGCTAAAGACGGCACCCTCTTTATTGCCTTTACCTCCGGTACACCGGGCGGCGACGGCGGGCCAGATAAAGCGATTTTTGTTGGGCCAAATGGTGAAGCGCCCTACGAATCGGGCTGGGTGATGAAGCTGATAGAAACCGATAATGAACCGGCGGCTTTGACCTTTAGCTGGAGTATGTTCGCCACTGGCGGCGAACCAGCCACTGGCGGTTTAGGCTTTGCAAACCCGGACAACCTAGAATTTGACAATCAGGGCAATCTTTGGGTTGTTACAGATATGTCTACTAGCACTCACAACAATGCGGTGACCAAACGCACTAACGATGCGGGAGAACCGCTCAATGACAAAGATTTGCTGGGGCTATATGGTAATAATTCACTCTGGCAAATTACCGTCAGTGGTCAAGATGCTGGCGAGGCCAAAATGTTTGCCTATGGGCCGATGGAATCTGAGCTAACGGGGCCCTATTTCACTGCCGATGGCTCCACGCTGTTTCTGGCCGCTCAGCATCCGGGTGAACGCAACGGCATCCGCTCGGCGATGGCGACTGAAACCCGTGAGTTTCAAATGAAAACCACCACTGGCCAAGCCTTTATGCAAAAGCGTGAAGTGCCTGTGGGCTCTAATTGGCCCGCAAAGTCAGCAGATGCGCCCCCGAAGCCTTCGGTCGTCGCGATTCGCCGAATTGACGGAGGTTCTATTAGCTAGACGATTAAGCAGACAGGTATGATGTTGAGCGATCGCACCCTCTCCTCAATCCTTTCTTACCCTGTCATATGTCCCTTTCTGCCCAACTCTGGCAAGCCAATCAAGCCCTCGCCGTAGCCGCCCTGAACAATCCTTTTGTGCAAGCGCTCGGCGAGGGT
>QBMP01000075.1:6056-12951 GCA_003242115.1 Phormidesmis priestleyi | reverse complement strand
CGCGCTTACAGCATTGCCGCTGCCAAAGCGCCCGACTGGGAAAGTTTTCAGATCTTTCACAGCCTTGCCAATGGCGTTTTGCAAGAACTCAACCTGCATCAAAACTACGCCCAAACCTGGCAAATAGATATTAAGACCATAGAACCCGGTACGGCCACTCGCCAGTACACCGATTTTCTGCTGGCTACCGCTTGGAGTCAGCCGGTCGGCATCACCGCCGTTGCCATGTCGCCCTGCATGAGGCTCTACGCTTACTTAGGCAAAGCCCTCGCTAAAGATGGCATCCCCAGTCACGCCTATGCCGACTGGATCAAAACCTACAGCAGCGATGACTTTGAGCCCTTAGCTCAGCAGCTTGAAACGCTAGTAGATGCGCATTCACCCAATACAGCCCTGACGCAATCTACCTACCGCTACGCGATGCAATGCGAGTGCGACTTCTTTCAGGCAGCTTGGCAATGATTGTCTTTATACTGGACTCGTATCTTTAATATTCCAATAGCTCAATTTGACTAGATGCTTTGGCAATTCTTTAAGACGCTTCGGCAGATGATCTCGACCGATGATTCAAAGATTCAAATTGTCTACAGGTCAGATTTTGCAAAGTCGTAGTGCTCTTTGACTGTCCAGAGTTTGCCAGTGTGGGTCAGCAAGGTAAGCTGATGGGCTGTGAAGTCGAAGTGAATCTCTTGGTGCTGAAAAACTGTCCAGGCTTTGCGAAACATGTTGGGCTTGAGGTCGCGAAAGGCAACGGTAAGGTGGGGGACAAAGGTGCGGTGGCGATCGCGATCGCTCACCAACCCAATCTCCTGCTCCAAATAATCCAGCAGTTCAGGCTGAATAGCCATCAGTCTCAAGCTCTGCACCACATTGATATAAATCACATGCGGCGCAAACGCCCCAAACCCATCTAGCGTCATCGGCACAGCCACCTGACTCGCGGCAAATTCGCCCAGCGTCCTCGCCAGCCGAGGCAAATCGTCAATCGGCCACTCAAACGGCGCTAGCAGCGTCACATGAGGCGGTGAGCGAAAAGCCGCCTTACTCGCATACTGATCGCGCATAATGCCTTTCACTTCATTCGCTTTTATCTGCACCGGATCAGGCGGCAGCAGCGCTACAAAAAATCGCCTCAAGCCAGCAGAATCAGCCGCCACGGGTAATGAATCCGATTTTTCATTAAGTTCCAAAGTTTTTTCACGACTCATAGAATAATCTGATAGAAGGCGTTGCTAAGCGTTAGCAGGCAATAAGGCCAAATTCAGGGCCAAATTCAAGGCCAGACCAAAGGCCAAACTCAGGGCAGGATTCAGAAATGGCATGGTTTGTCAAAATTGAACGCGGCATTGTCGATAAGCCTCGATTCGATCAGTTTGTCTCTGCTCACGTTGCCTACGTTAACAGTTTGAGAAAAAATGGACATCAGGCCCACAGCGGATATTGGGCTGAACGCGGTGGCGGAATGATGATTTTTGCCGCCGAGTCAATGGCAGCGGCCAAAGCAATTGTCGAAGCCGATCCCTTAGTCGCGAATCATTGCGTCGCCTATGATTTGCATGAATGGTGCCTAGTGACCAGCAATCTGCAATCCGCAGATCCCCAATCAGCAGATCTCCAATCAGCAGGCCTAATCGAGGCGGATGCAATGCGTTAGGGTGAGAGCAAGGGTAAGACTTTAGAATATTTTTGACCAGCTTTTTAACGTTTACTATGGCCAATTCCAGTAAAGCTAGCAGCAGCGGCGGCGTCAAAATCGCGGCTGATAATCGCCAAGCCCGCTTTCAATACGAAATTTTAGACACCTACGAAGCGGGCATTGCTCTCTTTGGCACTGAGGTAAAATCTATCCGCGAGGGCAAAGTGAACCTGCGCGATGGCTTTGCCAATGTCAAGCGCGGAGAGGTCTGGCTACACAATGTGCATATTTCTCCCCACAGTATGACCATCTCGGCCTACAACCACGAGCCTCGTCGCGTGCGTAAGCTGCTGCTGCACAAGCAAGAAATTCGTAAGTTAATTGGTCAAACGGAGCAAAAAGGGCTGACCCTAGTTCCTTTGAAAATGTACTTTAAAGACGGTCGAGTCAAGGTTGTGATTGCCTTGGGTCGAGGTAAAAAGCTGCACGATAAGCGCGAAAGCCTGAAGAAAAAGCAAGACACTCGCGAAATTGCCAGAGTCATCAAAGGTCAAGGTCAAGATTAGGGATTCATCCCGCTGCGGTAGCCCTGTCCAAGGTTGCAACTACCTGTTCATAAATGGCTTCAGCTTCTGACAGCGTATTGCCAATGCAGGTGAGCCCAAGCTTGCCGTACTCGCTCAAGCAGCCCATGAGATGAAAGACTACGCCAACGCCATCAATTGAATTAAAGTGCAGTTGCTCACCCATGATGATATCCATCAGGTCATTGGGGAGTAAGCCTTTGTAGGCATCCTTTTGCAGGTTGTCAGAGGCTCGGTAGTATTTTGCTTGACCTTTTTTGGTATAAAACTTGCCGTCTTCAAGGCTGTAGGTACCGTTGGTCAGCAGCTTTAGCGCCATAAAAGGATGCGTTGTGCCGCCTTTGCGGAGGTTGATTTCAATCGCATGAAGCTGCCAAGGCTGATCTGCAACTTCGGGCTGATGCACGGCGATAAAATCGACGCTGTAGCGCTCTAATGCGCCTTTGGCCGCTAGGTTCTCGCCGACTTTGCGGCCCATGTCTTGCAGCGCCATCCGGTAGGCATCGTCAGCCGGAAAGGTGCAGCCCAAAAAGATTTGACCGTCGGGGCCACCGAGTACCTGATCGTGGGTGGAGAGAATTTCGACTTCGCCGTTGGGATTAACGCGGCCTTGGACGCTGGGAGAATATTTGAGGTCGCCTTCAATGAAAGCTTCAGCGATCGCGCCCAACTCCCCAATCTTTTTCTCAAAAGAGGCCCAAGTTTCGGTATGACACTGAAACCGCAGATCTGGCCAAGCAGCCTGAATAGCGGCAACTCGTTGATCGTGACTGGCCTTGCCGGGTGCCACCGCTGCCAAGCCTTCAAGTGAAAACAAAGCATTGCCTTCACCTGAAAACCCTTCATTTAGCTTAATCACAATGCGCCGAAGCGTCGGCTGGCGCTCCCACAAAGCTGCTGTAAATTCTGCTAATTCAGCCGCGCTATGGGTGAGCTGACTGCCATCGGGCAACGGCAAGTCGCATTCGGCAAAAATCTGACGACTGCCGCCTTTTGTGCCCCAATACAGTAAGTTTGGATCGACGGCCAGCATGGGCACCTCTAGCGCTAACGCCAAGTCTCGTTCTAGCTCCGTAGAGTTGTAGCAAGTCATGTAGGCTTCGTCGGGCTTGATTTTGGCCTTGATGCGTTGGATTAGTCGGGGGCGGTCTAAGATCTTTTGAGTCAGGGGCCGAAGTGATGAGTCGTAGGTAGAGAAGAGATCAAGGCGATCGCGCGCATGAGAACTCGGAATTCCTGGCAGCAGCTCTAAGTAATAATCCACAATGCTGGGGTGCAGCGGCTGAGAAGTCACATAGATTAGCCGAGTTTCAGGGTTGCGTAGCCGAATCAGCGCAAACAGCAGCCGCTCTTCGTAATGATGTACGCCCTCTATTTTCATCAGCTCGGCTTGATCCAAACTCAGTGAAGGCACCACCAAAATTTGCCGAGGGCTGCAATCAAACGTATCAATTGATCGCCAGCGATTTGCTAACTGGGCCTGCAATTGATGAAATTTATCGTCAGGAGGTTTGGTCACAGTTTTTGAAGCCGACTGAGAGACTTCTGCGAGGGCTTTTTTGGGGGCTTGATCGGAGTAACTCACAACAGTCGCTTCGGCAGTGCTCATGACTATCTCCTGAGGCGTTGAGCTGATGCAATTTGCAGATATGCATTAAAGCTTAGTCTGTCACAGGGATCGTGTCTTTCTCTCCAATGGCCAATTAGCGGGTCGGTTAGGTCAAACATTAACTCAAAAAATTAGCCAAAAAAAAGTCGATGCGATTAAACCTTAATCACACCGACGCTGTTCACTTAGGAGCTTTTAACTGCGGATACTTGAGCTGTGAAAATTTAAACTTCCAGACGCTTAAATCGCAGATGATAGCGATCGCTTAGGGGTCAGTTTGCAAACCCGCAGGTGGCTGCAAATACTCCACCATTTGCTCAACGCCGCGCTGAATCCGGCGAGTCACTGTCATCGGGCTGACGCCAATGCGCTCAGCGACTTCTTTACGCGAAAGCCCTTTGAAGAAGACAAACTCAATTGCAGAGCGCGTTTTTTCTTCAAGCTGGTTCATCGCTCTTTGAATCTGCTGGCGATCTTCTTCTAAGCCTTGCAGCAGCATGTAGTGAACGTCTGGCAAGGTGTCGCCTAGCGTAATGCTGGAATCAATTTGATGGCAAACAGTCGCATCTAGGCTGAGCGGCATCCGATTTTTGTTCGCTAGCTTGACTTGACGCCACTCCTGCACCGAAACATCAATTGCTTCCGCCATTTCAATATCAGTCGGCTGCCGACCAAACTCACGAATCAGCTCAGCCTGACGTTTTTGACCTTCTTTTTGTAAGTCTTGCCAGCGACGGGGAATCTTAACAGTGGTGCCGCGATCGCGCAAAAAGTGCAGCATTTCACCGCGAATGTAAGGCACCGCAAATGAGCTAAAAGCGCAGCCCTGACCCGGATCAAAACGCTCGATTGAGCGGATCAAGCCGATGTAGCCAATTTGCTCAAGATCCTCATACGGCTCAGCGCACTGGTGGCTCACTCGGTGAGCAATTTTACGAACCAAACCAGCATTGAGCCTAACTAACTGATTGCGAAGCCTGACCGAACGATCCTGCTTATACTGCATGAGTAATTCCATGCCACGGGAGCGAAGTTGTGCCGATTTTGAAGAAGCCATATTGAATGCAAGAACGATTGCGTTGAAGCGGTGCTGCGTGAATTAAATTCATTCTCTGGAAGTGGCTCTTAGCTCACCATCGTTGAAACACGGTAGTCCCTAGAAATGCTGCTAGCGTGCTTAAGCGGATACACGCATGGCAATCGAAATGGCACAGCCTTTTAGTGTCCAAAAAAGCGGCTTAAGTCAGTGCTTATAGGCACTCAAACCCGTAGATATCCTGAATAAATACAGGTAGCAATCAATTTGCCTGTGCGCACATCACAAGTTCCCTCTTCGGGAAAAAAACACCCATTTTTTGGCCCGAATTTCTACGGGAATTTGTAACTTTGTTTAGATGACCTGCGCGGTTTTTGGCTTCTTTTTTATGTCTGCCTTCTCTTGTGTCGGATGATGAGGGAATCCGTAATCGCGCCGTCATCGCAAAGCGTGAGCAGATTCATTACACTTTGAATTGCAGAGCAGAGTTGCATTTAGCTGTAGATAGCTACAGCTAAATGAGTCATTTCCCTCAACTGCTGTGTCATCATTTTCTCAGTAGTGTTTTTAGGCTTATCCAAAATGAGCAATACCAGTAATTTTCGTCAAGCCATCCGAGACGCCCAGGGGCAGGCGCTAGTTGGCCCCAACGTAATCGCCAATGCGCTGCCTTTTGTTGGCGGCGGACTGATGCTAACGGCAGCCGGAACCTTTGGTGGGCTAAACGTGCTGCGCACCAATCCTGACCTATTCATGCCGACTTTTTTCGCGGCCATGATTGCCCAACTGGTGCTATTTTTCGTCGCGCGCGGCGTAGCGATAAAGGGCAATAATGCCACCGCATTGCCTTTGTTGGCGACTTACGGGCTGCTGTCGGGCTATACCCTCAGTGGTTTGGTGTCGGTTGCATTGCAGAGCAGCGGCGTGGGCATTCAAGGCGTCGGCTTTGCGGCCTTGGCTTGCGGTCTGACGTTTATCGCGGCTCGTCCGATTGGCTCTAATTTGTCTGAAGAAGACGGTTTTGCGCTAACGAAAACCATTCAGCTTGGCCTGATCGCTCTATTGGTGGTGATTGTCGGTCAGTTTGCGCTGAGCTTCTTCGGCGTCTATGCCCCAAATTTTATTGAAATTGCGATTTCGGCCATTGGCGTGTTGCTCTTTGTCGGGGCTGCGGTAGTAGACTTTTTTGTTCTCCCCCGTACCTACACGGACGATCAGGCACTACCGGCAGCGCTATCAATGTATTTGACTTACATCAACCTGTTTGTGTTTATTCTGCGCTTGCTGATTGCAATGAATGGCCGAGACTAAATCGCTAGGCTGAATCATTGAGGCGATAACAGGCGATAACATAAGGGGGAGATTGAATGAACGTTCAGCCTCCCCCTTTCAATTTGCGGACAATTTGCGGACAATTTGCGGATTTCTAATAACCTATGTTCGATACCACCACTCTCAAGCGCGAACTTGAGCTGCTTTCTGATCGCCTGAGCAAAGCTCAGGAGTATCTTTGACTTACCTGCGCTTAATGCCAAAATTAGCGACCTAGAGCAGCTCTCGGCGCAGCCTGACTTTTGGGATGACCAAGAAAATGCTCAAAAGCAGCTTCAAGAATTAAACGATTACAAATCCAATCTCGCTCAGCTACAGGGCTGGATCACCAGCTTAGGAGATGCTGGGGCGATTTTAGAGCTACTGGAGCTAGAGCAAGACGAGGCGCTGCTGTTGGAAGCAGAAACGAGCGTCACTCGGCTAAGCCGTGAGCTGGATCAATGGGAGTTGCAGCAGTTGCTTTCTGGCCCCTATGACAAAGAGGGGGCGGTGCTGACCATAAATGCTGGGGCGGGCGGTACCGATGCTCAAGATTGGGCCGAAATGCTATTGCGTATGTACAGCCGCTGGAGTGAGCAAAATGGCTATCGCTTTAATCTGCTGGAAAAATCGGAAGGTGATGAGGCGGGGCTAAAATCGGCCACGATGGAAATTGAGGGGCGCTACGCCTATGGCCATCCCAAGGGCGAGAAAGGGAC
>QBMP01000075.1:5263-6026 GCA_003242115.1 Phormidesmis priestleyi | reverse complement strand
CGCCTATGGCTATCTCAAGGGCGAGAAAGGGACGCATCGGCTGGTGCGAATTTCGCCGTTTAATGCCAATGGCAAGCGCCAGACGAGCTTTGCGGGCATTGAGGTGATGCCGATTTTGGATAAAGATGTGGTGCTCGATATTCCAGATAAAGACCTAGAGGTGAAGACCTCTAGATCGGGTGGAGCAGGTGGACAGAATGTAAACAAGGTGGAGACAGCGGTGCGGATTACGCATTTGCCAACGGGCGTTTCGGTGCGCTGTACGCAGGAGCGATCGCAGCTTCAAAACAAAGAAAAAGCGATGGCATTGCTCAAATCTAAGCTGCTAGTGATTGCCCAGGAACAGCGCACTCAAGAAATTGCCGACATTCGCGGTGACATGGTAGAAGCCGCTTGGGGCAACCAAATTCGCAACTATGTATTTCATCCGTATCAGATGGTGAAAGATCTGCGCACGCAGGTCGAAACCACTGCCGTATCAGATGTGATGGATGGGGATTTGGATGCCTTTACGCAGGCGTATCTGCGTCAGGAAAATCAGCTTGTTGCGGAAAGCGCGCTTTAGCTGAATGGGATTTAATGAATTGGGTTAGTGAGGTGGATTTTTGCAGCGATCGCCCGCGAGATCTGTCATGCTGACGGTACAACCACTGTCAATTCGCCCATCAATTCGCCTGTCAATTTGTTCAATCTTAATGAGTGTTATGAGTACCGATCCAACGGCAACAACTGCGACAACTGTAGACAAACCGAATCCGTCTAC
>QBMP01000075.1:4298-5216 GCA_003242115.1 Phormidesmis priestleyi | reverse complement strand
GTGGATGAGCCACCGCCAAGCTTTGTTAAGCTAGCGATGCGCAACATGGTCAAAAAAGGCGGGACGTCGCTCTATCACTTTTTTCTGTCTGCTGCGGCGATGCTGGCTCTATTAGTGGGTCTAGCTTACCTGACGCGATAGAGCGATGCGGAAAGGGATGGGAAAAGAGTGAGGGAAAGGGTTATGTCTACAGTTGAGACTGAGATTATGCAGGTGGAAGTTTTTGTGGATGGCGGCGCGATCGCTCAAGTCAGAATCACCCCCGACCACTACCAAACCTGGCTCACCACCTGGCTGCGCGAACTAGCCCCGCAAATCTCACCCATCGGTGCCTACGAAGTCAGCCTCCGCCTCACCGACGACGCCGAAATTCAGCAACTCAACGGCGACTATCGCCAGCAGCCTACTCCCACCGACGTCCTATCTTTCGCTGCCCTAGAAACCGACATGCCTGGGATGGAAGCCCTGCTTCAAGCGCAGCCACTAGCGCTGGGCGATATCATTATTTCTATCGAAACCGCTGCCCGTCAGGCGCTGCCCAATGGCCATACGCTGCCACAAGAAGTCGCATGGCTAGCGGCTCACGGACTGCTTCACCTGCTAGGGTGGGATCATCCTGACGATGACAGCCTGACGCGAATGTTAGAGAAGCAAACTCACCTACTCGACTTGATCACAATTCCATCCGCTTAAGCCGCGACGCGGGCATCAAAATTGGGTAATGTTTAGAAGCAAGTCGGCTTTGAGCGATCGCCCTTAGTCTTATCGAGAAGCCAACAGGCAGAACCTGCATATGTTTTCCCCTGATAGCCCGTCTTCTCATGAGCGCTCCACCGCCATCGAAACCAAAACGCCTTTAGCCGACAGGCATTCCTGGCAAGTCGCCCCCAACCTTTGGGTCAGCTTCAAATATGCAGG
>QBMP01000075.1:1750-4288 GCA_003242115.1 Phormidesmis priestleyi | reverse complement strand
TTCAAACCCAGCGTAATTTCAAAGTCCATACGGGCGTTGGCGTACTCGCGCTAATTCTCTGCGGGGTGCTAAACGTCACCACCGTTGAAACCGCCGTTATCTGCCTCACCATCGGCGCAGTGCTAGTCATGGAAATTCTCAACACCGCCTTAGAATCGCTCGTCGATCTCACCGTTGGCCAGACCTATCACGAACTTGCCAAGGTAGCCAAAGACTGTGCAGCGGGCGCGGTTTTAATGGCAGCGATCGTCGCCATCCTAATTGCCGCCCTAATTTTTGTGCCACCTCTCTGGGATAATTTGGATATCTACTGGATCTGAACGCCTACCTTGTAAATCCTCAATTTGCTCCGATTAACCGCTTTCTGCCGCCCCCCATGATCCTAGTTATCGACAACTACGACAGCTTTACCTACAACCTCGTGCAGTATCTCGGCGAGCTAGGCCACACCTTAGCCGTTGCCCGCGAAATCGAAGTCGTTCGCAACGACCAGATCACCCTGGCCGAAATCAAAGCCAAAAATCCTGCCGGAATCGTCATTTCCCCTGGCCCTGGCACCCCGAATGACGCGGGCATTTCGCTGCAAATCATCAAAGAGCTAGGGCCACAGGTTCCTATCCTCGGCGTTTGCTTAGGGCATCAAAGCATCGGTCAAGTGTATGGCGGCAACGTCATCGCCGCCACCGAGCTGATGCACGGTAAAACCTCACCCGTACACCACAACAATACTGGCGTTTTTGCGGGCCTTGCCGATCCCCTCACGGCAACCCGCTACCATAGCCTCGTCATTGAACGAGAGACTTGCCCAGACGTACTGGAAATTACGGCTTGGGTGGATGACGGCACCATTATGGGCGTTCGTCACCGCACCTATCCCCATATTCAGGGCGTACAGTTTCATCCCGAAAGTGTGCTGACCGAATCGGGAAAAGAACTGCTGAAAAACTTTTTGCTAGCGCTTGCATAGGCTTTTTCTGAGAGTTTTTGGGTATGCACACAAATCGCTGAATCCGCTCCAACAAACTGGCTTACGAACTGGCCTATGTTAGCTGTGCTAAATGACACGCCATGCGGCACGATGGATTGAACCTATGGAAAAGTTGATTAATCAAGGACATTATGAAACGGCGACACCTCCTGAAATACGCTAGTGCAACCTTTGTCAGTACGTTGGGATTAGGACTTGCGGCCAATTACCAGTCCTTTCAAGCTCAAGAAACCAAGCAAAGTGGCTCCTTGACTATCAAAGGCCTTGGCCACACCGCTTTTCTCTTCACTGGCGGCGGGCAGCGCGTTTTGGTCAATCCGTTTAAGGCGGTTGGCTGTACAGCTGGCTACAGAGAACCTGCACCGACTGCTGACCTAGTGCTGCTCAGTAGCCGCCTATTCGATGAAGGCTTTCTCACACCCGGCTATGCCAACGTTGAGGTGCTAGATGAGCCTGGTGACTACAGCATCAATGGCCTCTCTGTACAGGGCGTCAGTATGCCCCACGATCGGCTCAACGGCAGGCGCTTTGGCACCAATGTAGCCTGGGTTTGGCAGCAAGCAGGCGTCAAGATCGTGCATTTAGGCGGGGCGGCAGCTCCCATTTCGGTAGAAGATAAGATTTTGATTGGCAGACCGGATGTGCTGCTGGTGCCCGTAGGCGGCGGCCCCAAAGCCTACATGCCTGAAGAAGCAGTAGCGGCAGTCAGAAGCCTCAATCCTAAAATTGTGGTGCCTACCCATTTCCGCACTCAAGCTGCCGATGCTAGCGCTTGCGAAATTGTGGGCGTTAGCGAGTTTCTGACGCTGATGGCCGGTACGCCTGTGACTCAAGGCGACGATACCTTGAGCGTGAGCGCTAGCAGCTTGCCGAGTAGCGGGATGCGAGTTGAAGTTTTGAGCTATGCTTTTTAAGTCACATTTTTAAGTCACAATTATTAACACGTTAGCAGGCTCAGCCTTTAGCGAGTTTAGCGGTTAACCAGTTAAGCCCATCAAGCTCAAAAAAACTTATGCAAAGTGAGTATCGTCAGCGTCGCCAAGCTGTGCTGGAGGCATTGGGCCAGAGCACGGCCATTTTTTGCAGTGCGCCGATGGCGGTAATGCACAACGATGTGGATTACTTGTTTCGTCAAGACAGCGATTTCTTTTATCTAACGGGTTTTGATGAGCCGAATGCAGTGGCGGTGCTTTCTCATACTCACGATGAGCACAAATTTGTGCTGTTTGTGCAGCCCAAGGACAAAAAGAAAGAGATTTGGACTGGCTATGTAACTGGCGTAGAAGCGGCCAAAGAACGCTATGGAGCCGATCACGTTTATCCGATTGCAGAACTTGGCGACAAGCTGACTGAATATGTAATGAAAGCGCCGAAGCTCTATTATCACTTTGGCCGGGATCAGGCTTTTAATGACCGCATCATTGGCTTATGGCAGCACTTGCTGCGCAAGAAAACTAAGAAAGGAAAAGGCCCGGTTGCGATTGAAGATTCTAAGCTGTTGATGCAGCAGTTTCGTCGGGTGAAAAGTGAGGGTGAGTTAGCTAAAATTC
>QBMP01000075.1:0-1740 GCA_003242115.1 Phormidesmis priestleyi | reverse complement strand
GCGATTAGCGCCGAAGCTCACAACACCGCGCGCGCGATGATTCGCCCCGGCGTTTATGAATATGAAATTCAGGCGAAAATGGAGCACATTTTTCGCCGAGAAGGGGCGATGGGGCCAGCCTACCCTTCAATTGTGGCGACGGGTGAGAATGCCTGCGTTTTGCACTACATTGAAAACAATCAGGTGCTGAAAGACGGCGATCTGCTATTGATCGATGCGGGCTGCGCTTATGACTATTACAACGCCGACATTACCAGGACTTGGCCGGTAGGTAATCGGATTTCATCAGAGCAGCGAATTCTGTACGATTTGGTCTTGCAGGCGCAGCTAGCCGCGATTGAAAAAGTGCAGCCTAATCTTCCTTTTAATGCCTTTCACGATGCGGCAACGCGCACCATTATTGTTGGCCTCGTAGATCTGGGTTTGCTCAAAGGGGACGTGGATACGCTGATAAAAGAGAAAAAGCATAAAGCCTTTTTTATGCACGGCACTGGTCATTTTTTAGGGCTAGATGTCCACGATGCTGGACTTTTGCGCAATCCTGATAAAACTTGGCAGCCGTTTGCCCCTGGTAATGTGGTGACTGTTGAACCGGGCATTTACATTTCGCCTGATTACGAACCTGAAGAAGGTCAGCCTCAGGTAGATCAGCGCTGGCGCGGCATTGGTATCCGCATAGAAGACGATGTTTTAGTCACTGAGACTGGGCACGAGGTTCTTACCGCTGCCGTACCTAAAGTCCTGAATGGCTAGCTCGGCGCTTTTATGTTCAGTCACTAATATCAGCAAAAGTGCTGAGGCAACAGCCTGACGTGATCGACTTGACTACCGTTTGCGTAAATTTATGCAGCGATCGCGATTTACTATGAAGTTGTAATAAGTTTAATTAGCAGATTTGAGTAAGAGTGTGAAGAACCTTTGTAAAAGTGTTGCTCGGATAGTTTAATAGGAATGTCTGTACTCCTTTACAGACAGTGGTTGTAGGCATTCTTTAAAGGCTTGATTACGATGTGCTGCACAGCACTTGAAAAGTTGGCTACATCTACTCTCCCAAGACTTTAGCCTGATCAGAAACAATAGAGATAGAAATATCTGAATTTTTTCAGCCTACAGGCAGATTACTCTTATGCGCTCATACTATAGCCAATCAGCTGATTCAATAGCTGATACCCATACTGATAAGTCGCGGAGTTTGTCTCCCGCTTGCCCCACCAATGCACCTGATCGAAGCGTGATGTGTTTGGTTTATCCCGACGGTAGTGTCACAACGGTAGTTCCTGCGTCTCAGCCTGCTTAGGATATTCTTTTGAGAAATAAGCTGAAAAACAGGCTTAGGCCTTTAATGTCGCTTCTGTTGGCTCAGGTCTGTGCGGTGTGCGATCGCTCAACCGCCCAAACGTTTTGCCCTGACTGCCAGCGCCAAATTCGCTCAGACCGCCTTCAGCCGCTATCTGTCGAGATCTCGTTGCCTGCTAATACGCTGTCTGCTAATACGTTGCCTGTGGGTGCTTTGGGCAGTTATGAGCGGACGCTCAAGCAGGCTATTTTGGCTTTGAAATATGGTGATCGCCCCGATGTCGCCCAAGCCTTAGGCACCGACTTGGGGCAGCGCTGGCTAAAATCAATCCATCTAAAGCAAAAAATTACGGCATCTATTGACCCTAAGCCCGGGACTAAATCTTCGCTGTATGCTCTGCCGATTCCGCTACATGCTAGTCGGCAGCAAGAGCGGGGATATAA
>QBMP01000074.1:14016-15770 GCA_003242115.1 Phormidesmis priestleyi | reverse complement strand
GGCCGCGAAAATTTCCAAAAGGCCCGCAGCCAAGCGCGCGGCTCTTTAAACGGATGTAGCGGTTGTTTTAGCACAAAAGGTGACGCTGCCACCGGCGGATCAGCGGGGGGATCAATCGAAGGAATTTTAGCCATGTTTTCAAAGTTACACTTTCAGCGGCTAATTTAGCAGATGATCTATCGGCTGATTTATATAGTCAGATAATTTGAAACTAAACTCGGCGACTGCGCGTAATTTGCCGGCTCAAGGCAATCACCGGCAACAGGCCCACGAGCAAAATCATGAGAGCCGGAGCCGCCGCTTCTACCAAACGCTCATCTGAAGCGTACTGATACACGCGCACCGCCAGCGTATCAAAATTAAAAGGCCGCATCACTAGCGTGGCAGGTAGCTCTTTCATCACATCGACAAAAACCAGCATGACAGCAGTGAGTAGGCTGCTCGTCATCAGCGGCGTGTGGATTTTGAGCAAGGTATCAGTGGGGCTGTAGCCCAAGCTGCGAGAGGCATCGTCTAAATTGGGGCGAATTTTGGCAAGGCCAGATTCTACAGAGCCGAGGGCAACGGCTAAAAATCGCACTAGATACGCAAAGACCAAGGCGACAATGGTACCGCTCAAGAGCAGACCCGGAGAGAGCCCAAATAAAGCTTTCGCCCAGTTAGCCAGCACATTATCCAAGCGGGTGATCGGGATCAAAATTCCGACCGCAATCACTGCGCCCGGAATGCCGTAGCCCATGGCCGCTAGCCTTACGCCCATTCGCATGGGGCGGCTGCCGTCGAGTCTTTGTCCGTAAGCTAATACCAAGGCAAGAATCAGCGCGATCGCTGCCGTCAGTCCCGCGACTGTCAAGCTATTGCTAATCAGCAAGCCAAACCGATTGCCCAAAGCCCCGTCCCAATTGTCTTTGACCATTAGCACCAGCAGCCCCGCCGGAAGCAGCAGCCCTAAGCTAATCGGCAAAAGGCAGGCGATAAAAGCCCACAGTCCGCGCCATCTACTTAATTGATAGCGGGGAGGCGATCGCAAACTATTATTTGCCTGATAGTACTTTGCCTGCCGCCTCGACCAGCGTTCCCACAAAATCAGCGCCAAAATAAACAGCATCAGCACCGCCGAAAGCTGCGCCGCCGCTACCCGCTCCCCCATCCCAAACCAGGTGCGATAAATACCGGTCGTAAACGTCGCCACGCTAAAGTACTGGACCGTGCCAAAGTCATTCAGCGTTTCCATTAGGGCCAGCGAAAGCCCCGCCATAATCGCCGGACGCGCCAGCGGCATCGCCACTTTGACAAAGCTGCGCCAGGGGCCACAGCCCAATGAGCGACTTGCTTCGAGCGCACAGACAGATTGCTCTAAAAAAGCGACCCTAGCCAGCATGTAGACGTATGGATAGAGGGTGAGGGTGAACATCGCGATCGCACCCCCCATCGACCGCACATTGGGAAACCAATAATCAGCCGCACTTTGCCAGCCAAACAGATTGCGCAACCCCGCTTGCACCGGGCCAAAATACTCCAGCCAGTTGGTGTAGGTGTAGGCCAATAGGTAAGCCGGTGCCGCCAACGGGAGCAGCAGCGCCCATTCAAAAATACGCACACCCACAAAGTCGCACATGGTCACCAGCCAAGCGCTGCCCACCCCAATCACCAACACGCCCAACGCTACGCCCACCATCAGCACCAGCGAATTGCTCACATAGGTCATGAGCACCGTGCCAGCTAAGTGCGTCCAAATTTCACTGGCATTGGTA
>QBMP01000074.1:11680-14006 GCA_003242115.1 Phormidesmis priestleyi | reverse complement strand
GGTAAACACACTGCCCAGCACTACCAGCACCGGCAAAATCACCAGTCCTGCAACGATCCAGGTAACCAGCGTCCAGCCATTCGGCCATCGAGTGCGCCAGGGAGAATGCCATTGAGAAACCGATTGAGAAACAGTAGGGGGACGTAAGCGGGACATGTTAGACAAAAATCTTGATTAGAAATGAATTAATGTAGATAGCTTTTCGGCTTTTTCTGGCTTTGATCAGTATGAACGCTAATCGCTGAGCTTCTGCAACTGATCCAGGCTCAACACTTTGAAAGTGAGCACATAGACGGTACTGCCCAAACCATCTGAAAAAACATTGAGATAATAGACAGTCTCTGGCTGATCTGGCGGTATTACTTCAAACACCTGATGCCCAGAGTCTGCGAGATCATCGCGCTCATGCACCTGATAGCCTGCTGCTTTCATCTGAGTTTTTAGCTGTTTGGCAGCGCTGCGATAACTGCCATCGCCACTCAGCCGATGACAACTTTCTAAGCCAAAGCAGCCCGCTTGAGCCTGCGCTAAATGCGGAAAGCGATCGCCCAGCCGCACCACCATGTCATACTCTGAGCCACCTTCTGGCTCCAAATCGCCTGCCAAATCATCAGCCAAATCATCAGCCAAATCATCAGCCAGTGAACTAGCCGGGAAGTCAGCGGGAAGTGGGAGCTGATCGCTCGTATTGCTGATCTGAGTGTGAGCAGTTGAGTTGGTTGAGGGCGGCGGCGGCACTGGCTGTGAGGCCGATTGAACCGGACGAATTGGATTTGGAATTGGAGCCGGTTGAGGTTCAGTTGGCTGAAGGATTGATTGCAAACCTGATTGCAAACCTGTCTGAATCGCTGACTGAGAATTTTGCGGTGGCGCAGACTTTTTAGGGGGTAGAGGCGCGATCGCTAGATCGGTTAGTGCGATCGCATCCAGCTCATTATCAGACTCATCCACCGACTGAGAAACCTCCGGCGGCAGCGATTCATCCGGCCACGGCATCCCCAAAAGCGCGATATGAGCGACCAAAGAGCCTGAAAAAATCCGCCAAAACAATCGATTTTCCCCTCGCTCAAAGCTTAAATTACGCGACACTGACTTCTTAAAAACTGACTTCTTAAAAAACTAACTTAACTGGCAGATTGGCCTAACTGCGGCGTTTGATGTCCACAAAAGACAAAGGCTCAATAGGCTTTCGCGCGCTTAGCCCGTTAACCTGATCACAGCTAGTGCGACCTGTCATACCCCGGCTAGATCCATCGCGGCGATCGCGGCGATAATACTCCATCGCCACAAGCCGAGCCATCCGAGCCCGCTGACGCATTTTCTGAGTCTGGCTTTCCCACCGCCACGACAGCCAAACGCTCCAAATCGCCATAGCTACAAAGCAACTGACCAACAGCCAATGATCCCAGCGAGTGGGTTCAAAATTTGCACTGCCGAAATTTGTACTGCCAATCAACACTGCTATTGCCATCCCTTGCCATCACCTTAAAATTTAAGGGCTTAGTTAAGAAGTACTCTCGCTAATGCTACAGCGAATATCTTCAAATATCAATCGAAAATATCCAATTAGCAAGGCCTACAAGCAACATACTCAATGCCAATCAGCGCTATTTAGCAGGCTTCGCACATAAGGTAGTTGAATGACACTCTTATTAAGCAGAAAGGCCCAGAGCAGCTTTTAGATATCCTTGATAGGATAATTCGGTAGATTGCAAGTAATATCGCCCTTACCTCAACAGCACTAAGTGTTACAGCCCCCGTCAGAGTAACGTTTTGTAAAGAACTCTTAGGTATTTTTCTCAATAAACAATGACTGTTGCAAATGCCGCCCCGATTAGCTATCATTCTCATTAGCAGAATCTTATTGATTACCCATTCAGGATCCCCGTCATGGTTGCCTACACTCCAGCCGCCCTCAAAGCAGAGCTACACGAGCGCGGCTGGCGCATGACGCCCCAGCGTGAAACCATTTTGAAAACATTTCAAAATTTGCCCGAAGGCAGACACCTCAGTGCTGAAGATCTCTGTGAAATGCTTAAAGATCAAGATGAGCCTATCGGCCTTTCAACCATTTATCGAAATCTCAAGCTGATGGCCCGGATGGGTATTTTACGAGAGCTAGAGCTAGCTGAAGACCAAAAGCGCTACGAAATCAATCAGCCTTCACCGCACCATCACCATCACTTGATTTGCGTTCGCTGCAATAAAACCATCGAGTTCAAAAACGATTCCGTTCTGAAAGTCGGTGCTAAAACAGCTGAAAAGTCTGGATACCAACTGCTAGATTGTCAACTCTCTATTCATGCCGTTTGTCCGGCCTGTCAGC
>QBMP01000074.1:10832-11670 GCA_003242115.1 Phormidesmis priestleyi | reverse complement strand
CGCTCTATTTTGCCTGTCTAGAGTTTTGCCTGAAGGCGGTCAGCAATCACAGTGTCAGCATCTACTGGCAGCACGGTTTTCTTGAGCTTTGGAGCGGCATTTTCTCTTGCTAATCCAAGCCTTTAGGTGTTTTGAGGCTATAGGCACCATCAGTAAACACTATCAAAATATATTCTCAATACTATGACAGCTATCTGATTTTTGTGCAATGACACTCGCTATCGGTAAGTCATTAGTACGGTAGTGCCACTGCTCTAAATTATGACAAGTATTTTATCCCTACAGCTCATGAAAATCAATGAACAGCAGTAAGATTAGGCGATTACGCCCTACTCGGCAAAGGGCTTAGCACTGTAGCTATGAGGAATTGTCACCATTTGACTAGGCTATTTTTTGCCAATGACTTGACCTTTTTGGGCTTTCTAAATAAGAATGATTACTAAGTTTAGAAAAAATGCATCATGACCTTTTTGTCGGATGAAGCCCTCAAAGATGAGCTAAACGCTAGAGGATATCGCTCGACACCTCAGCGCCAAAAGGTTTTGAGCATATTTATGGAGTTGGCCCAAGGCGAACACCTCAGCGCGGAAGATCTGCACAAAATTTTGGAAGAAGATGGCGAGCGCATTAGCCTTTCGACGGTGTATAGAACGCTGCATCTCATGGTGTATATGGGGCTGCTGCGAGAACTGGAGCTAGCAGAAGGGCACAAACACTATGAGCTGAATCGGCCCCTCAAAGATCACCATCACATTGTCTGTGTGCACTGTAATACCACGCTTGAGTTTGTCGAACATTCGGTTGCCAAAATTGGCGAAAGAACCGCCCAAGCTTCGGG
>QBMP01000074.1:4088-10700 GCA_003242115.1 Phormidesmis priestleyi | reverse complement strand
ATGGAATTTGTGCTAACTGCGCTAAGGTATAAATGCGCTGCAAAAAAAGCCCGCCGCTAGCAATAACGGTGGGCGCTGTGTCTTGAGAGGATGGTTAGACCATGACCTATGTACGCAATAGCTTAGGCCAAAACCAAATTAATGGCAATATTTATCAATAAAATACATAGAATTAGTCCATAGAATCTGCTTTCAGCCGAGGGATTTCTTTTTAAGAAATAGCTAAGCCTCATAAATATCAGGCTATTCAGCCAATATTTGCGATCTGGTCAAGCAGATTCGCTAATTATTTTTACAAGAACTAATCTCATTAGTGATATTATTTTGTGATTCCTGCTTTCGAGCTTTTAGCTTGAGAGCTATCTGTACTTAATATCAGAACGGTGAACCATGAAGGTTTCAAGACGAACGCTAATGATCAACAGCGCTGCTGCGACGGCGGCTTTTGCTGCAACCCAACTTTTTCGACCTCGGTTAGCTCAGGCTCAAACTAATGATGTTGTCAATCTCTATTCGTCTCGCCACTACAACACAGATGACGATCTGTATGAAACCTTTACCGACCTCACCGGGATTCGGGTGAATCTGCTAGAAGGCCCAGCCGATGAACTGCTAGAGAGAATCAAAAATGAAGGCGCAAATAGCCCAGCCGATGTGTTTATGACCGTAGATGCGGGTAGATTGTGGCGCGCTGAACAGGCGGGACTATTTGCCCCGGTTGTTTCTAAGGTGCTGAGTGACAACATTCCTGAAAGCCTCAGACATCCGGATGGCTACTGGTTTGGCTTTTCTAAACGGGCTCGGGTGATCATGTACAACAAAGATGCTGTCGAACCGGCTGAATTGTCTACTTATGAAGATCTTGCGGATAGCCAGTGGCGCGGCAAAGTGTTGATTCGCTCTTCTAGCGATATTTACAATCAGTCTTTAGTCGCTTCTATGATTGCAGCTAACGGATTGCAGGCGACTGAAAATTGGGCAAAAGCGTTTGTGAGTAATTTTGCGCGATCGCCGGAAGGGAATGATCGGGCTCAAATTGAGGCTGTTGCTGCTGGGTTAGGCGAGGTTGCGATCGCTAACACCTACTACTTGCCTCGCTATGCCCAAGACAACGATCCGGCCAAACAAGCTGTTTTCGACAAAACGGGCGTCTTTTTTCCTAATCAAGCAGATCGCGGCACCCACGTTAATATCAGCGGTGGCGGCGTAGTCACAACTGCGCCTCATGCCAACGCCGCTCGACAGTTTTTAGAGTATCTATCAGGCAGTGAAGCTCAAGCATTTTTTGCCCAAGGCAACAATGAATACCCCGTCGTCGAAGGCGCAGCCCTAGATCCCGTCGTGGCAAGCTTTGGAACCTTTAAAGCAGATGATATAAATGTCTCTGCCTACGGTGAAAACCAAGCCGCCGCAGTACAGCTTATGGATAGAGTCGGCTGGCAATAGGCACATAATGTCTCCCACCCTTGGCGCATGGCTTTAATACAGGCCATGCGCTTTGTTTTGCGGCTTTAGCCTAAAATTTCATTCTCTTAACAAAACCCATTATCAATTGAGAATCGGATTTTCAGACAGACGCTCAGTTAGTTTTTCCGACTCCATCCGATTTCAGCAGACAAAACATACGCAAAACAAAGGTTTCAATAAATTCACTCAAAATTTTATTGAAAATACTTCCTATTAAGCAACTATTGGGCTATACTTCGTTAAACGCACTGTTGAGATTAATAGTCAATAATTTCAGAAATCCTATGACGCCAGAATCCGATAAGCTTTGGCTCTCGGTGAGCCCGCACCTTAAATGTTTTGACCAGCGATTGTTGTCGCAGTTAGTAAAGCACACGCTCATTCAACGCTGGGAATATTCTCAAACGTTAGATGAACCTTGCTCAATCGATTCTGTTGTAGAGTCTTTGCATGATTACTTAAGCCAAGGCACCAGCAAAATACACCTGATTGGTCATGGCGTCAGCGGCATTGTAGGGTTGCTCTATGCTCGCCGTCATCCTGAGCAAGTAGCATCACTGACACTGCTGTCAGTTGGAGCCTTGCCAGCGGTCAATTGGCAAGCTCACTACTACGCATTGAGGCAGCTTTTGCCCTGTAGCCGAGAGATTATTTTGGGGCAAATGACCCGGTTGTTGTTTGGCCAGCAGTCGGTTAGTTTCACGACTGCCTTAGCCCAATTGCTTGCTAGAGATTTAGACAGCAATCTCACGCTTCATTCACTGGCTCACCATACTGAAATTTCACCGGGTGGCGTAGCTGTGCCCTTATTGGTCTGCACAGGCGCAATCGACTCGATTGTTTGCGCCCAAAAGCAACTGCTGTGGTACGACTGGATGAAGCCCACAGATCGGCTGTGGATCTGCCCGGAAGGCAATCATTTTTTCCACTTTCATCACTTCAAAGCAGCCGCTGAGGTCGTATCCGGCCATTGGCAGGCTTCGCTCTCTAATACTGCACAGACTTTAGTTCCCGCTAGGCTCTCTCAGAGTCAGTCTTGACTCGGTTGACTCAACTGGCTCAAATCTCTTCTTCTATCCTTAATTCTTTTTGGTAAGTCTCTAATGGCACCTGTTTTTGCAACCACTCAAAAGAACGCCTCTATTGGATCGCGCAGATCAGCTGGATCGCTCGGATCAGCCAGATCGGTCGGTTCAATCGGAAAAGATAGCCCCTCTCGCAGTCATTTTCTCAGTCATTCAGTCACCGAACTCGACGATCAGCCTAAGCTGATTTGGTTTAAGCGTCACGACTGCTTAGACTCACACGGCCGAGGCTTGTGGCGCATTTATCGAGGCTATGTACGGACGCTCACTTGGAGCCCCAAAGGAGAATCTGTGCCTTTAGGATTTTGGAGCAAAGGCAATATTGTCGGCAAAGCGATCGCTCAAGCCAATCCTTACAAAGCGGAGTGTTTGACAGCGGTGGCGGCTGAGTATTTAGGCGATCGCTACCTTTGTTCACAAGCTGATGTGCTTTTGCAGGTAAAACAATCCAACGATCTGTTACGGATTTCTCACTGTCGTCAGGCCGAGTCTCGTTTGCTGCAATTTGTTTGCTGGCTAGCGCATCGCTTTGGTCGGCCGACAGATGAAGGGCGCGCGCTTCAAATCAAGCTTACGCATCAAGAGCTAGCCGATTCGATTGGAATCACACGGGTGACGGTAACGCGATTGCTAAAGGTGCTAGAAGCAGAAGGGAAAATTAAATGGGCGATTCGTGAAAAGTTGGTGTTTAAAGCAACGATGGAGCAGTTTGCAGGTGCTTTTGGATGAGCGATCGCGCCGCGTTAGGCGTCATTTGGCTGTAGCGATCGCCCCCCGGCAACACCACCAAATTTGGCCCAGCCTTGCACTGTTTTAAGCAACCCGTTGCCTTAAGAGTCACCTGCTGAGAACAATTCGCCTCACTCAGCGCTGTTTCTACAGCCTCACTCACCGCCAAAGCACCCCGCTGAATACAAGCCGATTTTTGACAAACCAGGATTCGTATGGGCTTGGAGGTAGTAGCCACAGATTGATGGACGCTTGGCTGATCGGTTACTGGCTGATCGGTAAATAATAGGCTTTTACTGAGCAATTGGGCTGCGTGATCCTGTATCCGCGCTTCTGCTTGCGCAGCCGATAGCTTCACGATTTCACGCGCTTGCCAAAGCCTCTGATCGCTGCCGAAATCTAGCTTGCCCTTGCCGACCACATGCACCCAGTCACCGGGCGACAAATAACCGTACATCATTTGGCGTAAAGATTTACCCAGCGTCAGCTCAGTTTCACCCAAAGGCAAATCACAGTCAGAACACATTACTTCTAGTAAAAGGCTTTGGCGAGGAGACTTTTCACCCGGCGCAAAATTCACAAAGCGCCCTAAGCAGTAGAAATAAGCCGAATGAAAATTTGCCATTGATTTAAAGAAGTTTTTGCAGCCACTATTAAGAAGATTGTACAACCTCATCGCAGGGATTGTGTCGATGAAGGCTATTGAATAAGGCTACAAGAGCAATGAAAAAAAGCAGCAACCTATGGAGTTTCTGCGCTAGATCTTTGCCCCCTTCATTGTTTTGTTAGATGGGGTAGGTCTGTCTTTCTATTTAGAGATAGCTGCTTTCAAACAGAAAAGCAACAGAAATATTGTCGCTTTAGAGTGTGTGTAAAGCTTGCTGTACCTGAGGTTGATACTGAGGGCAGTATAGGCAGCGCCAAGTTTCATCACGCCTATGCCGTACAGGCCAACAGCATAGGCGATTTCGTCAGTGACCTGTGTGCCTTGGTTACTCACTTCATTAAGGGCAGCTGAGGTGAACACAGAATAAACATCTGCGGGGCGATCGCCGTTGAGCATTCACCAAAAAGAGCACCTATACTACAAACGATTGAGTTTGATCAAGGAACTAGGCTCAACGTGAAGCTCTCTGAGAAAATAAAAGCGATCGCGTCCCTGATCATCTTTTAACCGTCCTAAGCAGCCGACTAAAGGTGAAGACAGCTCAATCAACAGCTCATAAATCTGCGCTTGGGTGAACTGGTTCAAATTTTCGTTCGATTCACCAACTGCGCACAAAGCATAGATTGACTCTACGCCAACGCTCTCTTCAGAGGTATTGCTCAAACCACGCTTGACCACTCGAATAACGGTAGCGCGAAGGGCTAGCTGCTGCAAAATATCATCAATAAACTGATTGATTTTGGCATCGGCGGCTTCTCCAAAAGGGGCAGTCTGCAAGCAGGGTTTAAGCTTGAGCAGGTCAATAGAACCGGGATGCTGAGCCTGCAATTCGGTCAGGCGCTGTAGCGTATTGGGGTGAATCACATTCATTTTATGTTCCTGGGCAGCTTGAGTAGCAAGATTGCTGATTGTGCCCGCTGCCACAATCAGCTTGACGGAGCGCTCGTACTGTAGCGGGCTAAGATAGGCTTGACCAAATTGAATGAGCTTGGCGGTAAGCGTACTGGCTACGCGGCCAC
Source organism: Phormidesmis priestleyi (assembly GCA_003242115.1). GTDB lineage: Bacteria > Cyanobacteriota > Cyanobacteriia > Phormidesmidales > Phormidesmidaceae > Phormidesmis > Phormidesmis priestleyi_A. The sequence continues at coordinate 5,733 of QBMP01000074.1, read as the reverse complement.
GCTCACCGGCCTTGCATTTGCCGATTAAAGCGTAGGGCTGATCGCAAAAAATCACCGTGCTTTCTGTTCTATCGCTAATTGCGCCATCTGTTGAATGAGTTATTAGGCTATCTGCCAAATTCACTGCTGAGACGGTGCTTTCTTCAGGGTTATGGGCAAAGTTACTAAACCCCAGTTTGCTGAGGCTTTGGCAAGCTAATACCTTAAAGTCGTGGCTGCTTTTGTGAAGCCCTGTTTGAGCTATCTGCTGAATCCAAACCAGATCAGAATCGTACAGGTAAGTCTCTTGAGCGCATGACCAGCCTAGAAAATACCGGAGATCTCGATCTAGAGACATTGCACCTAAGCTGTTTTCTCTCACAGAAACCAGAGCTGTTTGAAAGGCTTCTAGCTCAGGATGAAGCGGTGGCACCAAATCAAATAGCTGCTGCTGCCGTTTTTCAAAGCTCTCTAAATCGAGAATAGGCCAAGCGTCTTCAGTCGATACGGGAATGGACAAATCAATGTAGTATCCGGCTTTATTGGCGGTAACTGACGGTGAGGCTAATTCTATCGGTCGAGTAAAGCGATGCACTCTTAAGGGCAAGAGAAAAATTCTACAGCGAGCCTGAACGAGCGTTTTGAGATAGCTTTCAGACCAGGCGGTGAGCTTAGCAATAGCAGCGAGATCGTAAGGCACATTGTAGATGCGACAAGCGCCTGCTTCGGCCCAGGCATAGGTAGACAGAAGCGGGATGGACAGAGGCGGGATTGTAAGGGAAGGGGAGGTAGGCGATCGCATCTGCACCCGATTGCTGCTCACTGCATTCAAAAAATCATCGCTATAGCGCTCTTCAGGCGGTGCCAAATCTAGATCGGGCTGCACAGCGCACAGCAAAATTTTAGCCGGATTGCGAAATGATTCCGACATCGCCACAATCATCCGACCCTGCAAAAGCGCTTCTATATCGAGAGCTGGCAGGCATAAAGCTGTGGTTATTAACGTTTCACACATAGATACAAAAGACCCTACAAAGCGGCAACCCGCACCGCTTTAGAATGCCCAGAGTTAAGACCACAGTTAAGCAAAAAAGCCGTCACTATTAGCTGTTTTTTAGGTGCCTTTGTAGCTGAGCAACCCAGAAATTTGAGGCGATCGCCCTATAATATGACGGCAATATGACCCTGGACTCTTATGGCTGAGCATCCTTCTCCTAAAGAAATTTTATCTGCCTTGCTGCCTGCTCTCAAGGTAGCCGGGGCTTATGCACAGCAAATTCAGCAGCGAATTTCGGCGCTGCCTGACAAGTACGAAGGGGATCATCTGTTTGCCAATGCGCTGACTGATGCGGATTTGTCGATTCAGACATTTATTGAGGTGACGCTGCTAGCGACATTTCCCAATCTGCGATTTTATGGCGAAGAGCATGAAAAGTCGTACAACACGAAGTATTTTAGAGCGATTGATTTGGGGCCGCAGGGCGATTATTTAATCACGCTCGATCCGATTGACGGCACCCGCTATTACATGGACGGGCACCCAAACTACTTGGTGATGCTGACGATACTCAATGCCGATGATTTTGAAGCAGCGATCGCCCTGAGCCCGGCTCATGATCGTTACTTTTATGCTTTGCGGGGTAAGGGCACGTTTGTCGGTACGCTA
>QBMP01000074.1:2736-3979 GCA_003242115.1 Phormidesmis priestleyi | reverse complement strand
ATTTGGACGAGTGCAAGCCTTTGAAGGTCGTTGATCCCGTCGAAAAAGTGCTGTTGGGCTGGTCGCTAAGCCCAATTGCGGATGTGGTGAGATCGCATTACCCCATTATTGACTTACGGACAGAATACTCAGCGCACACACCGATTCCACCGATTAATGGGCTGCTCACCGGAGAAGTCGCTGGCGTGATTCTAGCCAGCGCTCAATTTATTGACACGGCAGCGCTGGCCTGGATGTCACAAGAAATGGGCTACTGCGTCACTGACTATCGCGGCAATCCGCTGCCACCGCTGTCGAAGTGTAAAAACTATCGCCGCACAGAAGTGATTGTTTCGGCCACAGAAACCATGCAGCAAAAGCTGATTGAAATTATGCAAACAATTGATCTTTCAGTGGATGCAGCTGGCCATGTCACCTTTGGGTCATAGGCTTTTAATCTTCTTCAGGCAGGCTTTCTTTAGGTGAGCGAACGTCCACAGATGTGCCTTTCATTTCATCAATTTCTAGCAAACTCACAATCGTACTTGCCACTGGAATTGCTAGAAAAATGCCCAATATTCCCGCAACTCGTGCCCCGACAATCAAGGCAAAGAACATCACCACCGGATTAATATTGAGCGAACCTCGCATGATTCGTGGCATCAGTAAGTTTTCTTCTATTTGCTGAAGCACGACACAGATAAAGGCTGCTTGAATTGCTAAGCCAATGCTTTGCGAGAATAAGAACAGCATGACTAAGCCAATGCCAATCGTCGAGCCGATGCCTGGAATGAGATCAAACATGCCTGCTGTGAGCGCTAAAGTAAGCGCATAGGGCATTTTGAAAATCAAAAAAGCGACAAAGGTAGCCGTTCCAAAAAACGTAGAGAGCAGTAGCCGCCCCCAAAAGAAACCTAAAAGACTTTTGCGCACCGTTCTCGTAATTCGGTAGCGATGGTGTAACGGCACGCGGAGAATAAAAAACTGCCAGATGCGATCGCCATCTAACAGCATAAACAGGGTCACAACGGCAATTAAAATACCGTAGACAAAGTTAGTCAGCAAAGCTTTGAAAAAGACAATGCCAGCCCCTAAAATACCCACCGTTTGATCGCGAAACTGATCGCCAACCGCCTTCAAATCAATTTGCAAATTCCAGCGCTCTAGCGTTCTTTCCCAGCTCTCAATGCGCGGCGTGAGCGAAGTCAAGAACTCAGCCACATTATCTATCAGGGGCTGCCCTTGAGAAAAAACCGCTAGGCTA
>QBMP01000074.1:0-2726 GCA_003242115.1 Phormidesmis priestleyi | reverse complement strand
GGCTAATGGCAATAATAATGCCGCCAATGAGCGTTAAGGCAATCAAAAATACGCCAAAAACGGCAACATTATGGGGCACAAAGCGCTGCAACCATCGCACCGGATGGCTGAGCAAAAAAGCCAAAATTGTCGCCGAAGTAAAGACCACGACGACAATTTCAAAGTAGCTCAACGCCTCAATCGTGGCCCAGGCGCAGCCAAACAACAGTAAATATCTGACCAGGGCAGAGGTAGTGAGATAGTTCCAAATCGGGTGGCCTTGCATAGGGCGCAGGTGGTGAGGTGATATGTTTTTTTATGGTCGAATTTTAAGGGGCGTTGCGGCTCGTGCACTATCTTCAGGCACTTGAACCAGCACATAGGGCTGCACAATCAAAGAGGCAAAGCGTTTATTATCGTCGCTCCAGACCACGAGCTGCTCGGCATCAGGCTTCCCAATGAGCTGCTCGGTAATCCAATGCTCTACGGCCTGGGTGTTGTCAGTGGCAATAGCTACGCCCACCGCCACTAAATCCAAATTAGGATTCACGACAACGACCGCATCTCGCTGCACATGGGGCTTTAACCATTCCCACTGCACCTGTCCCACCATACTTTTCAATTCTGCGTGCAAATTAGCTGTCATCACCACTCTTAATAACTAGATTTTAATCACTAGGTTTCAATCACTAGGTTTCAAAGGCCCTCTCTCTAAGACAAGAGATTTAAAGATAGAGCAATCCGAGCTGCAAAACGGGGATGCATCTGCCTGCGGCCATATCAAAAGCTATTTTACCGCGTTAAAGAGAGCGGTTGGCTTTCTAGGGCTATTGCCGCGATCGCCACTATCGCCCTAGAGCACTATCGACCCAGAGCGTGCAGCGCATGAATTTCATCGGCGCAGCGCTGCGTAACAGCTTGTAGCGTTGCTTTGTCTTTGTCTGCTGGCGGCTGAATAACATCGCCGATACGAACCGTGACCGGACTGGATCTTGGCCATTTAGAAGCTTTACTGAGGACGTTTTCGGTGCCCCAAAGGCTCACGGGTAGCAGCGGCACCTGCGCTTTGGCCGCAATCAGAGCTGCGCCAAGTTTAGGCGCTGAAATTCGACCATCAGGCGTGCGCACACCCTGCAAAAAAATACCCACAGCCCACCCCTGATCTAGCTGCTGCAAAGCCGCTCGAATGGCGCTGCGATCAGCCGATCCTCGCTTCACCGGATAAGCCCCGTAGGCTCGAATCGCTGGCGCTAGCACCGGCACTTCAAACAGCGTTTCTTTGGCCATAAAGGATACCGGCCTGCGCAGACAGTTAGAAAGTAAGGGCGGGTCAAAGTAGCTGGCGTGATTAGCAACGACAATCAGCGGCCCTGTCATCGGCACTTTTTTTGCGCCATAAATGCGCCCTCGTAAGTAGCCATGCAGCACCGGGCTCACCACCGACCACTTAAAAAGGTGATACAAAGCAAGGCTAATAAAGGGTTCACGGGTTCGAGCCATTGGGAAGTTACCTGGGGACTGCCCAAATCTTTGCATATTTTTGAGCGTTGACGCGGGAAGGTGCTTCAGGCTCCTGTGAAGCACAAATTAGGGTGGGTACGCTAGGGCCAATAAGGGCCAATAGTTCTCTAATAATTTCTAAAAAATATGACCGAAACCGGCCATTAATCCAACCATGATTGCTAAAACCACGATTACTGAAACCACTCAGGTCAAAATGCAGCTTGCCCTTAAAAAACAATTCCAGCAGTGGCTGTTTAACCGCACCTCTATAATCAGCCTAATCGTCTTGGTGCCTACACATTTGTGTCTGGCCAAAACCTCAGGACTATTTTCCTTTGCCGATGGCAGTAGCGCAATTTGGCCTTCTAGCGGGGTATTTTTGGCAGCCTTGATGCTGTTTGGACCCAAGGTGTGGCTGCCAATTTTTATCAGCGATTGGATTGTCTGCCAAACGCTGTTCTATCATGCCTTACCCACTAGCCTATTGATTTCGATAATTGATACCGCTGAAGTCATTGGCGCTAGCCTACTGATGCTGCACTTCGTGAAGCGCAGCTATCCCTTTGATCGAATTGCCTCTACGCTTAAATATCTGTTGCGGCTAATTCCTATGCCGCTTGTCTCTAGCGGATTGGCCGTTGCCGTGCTGAGCTTGCTAGGCATTAGTGAGTGGAGTGATTTTTGGCCCGTTTACCGGGGTTGGCTTTGCGGCGTGCTAGCCGGTGAAGTCGTGATTACGCCTTTTCTGCTTTCTACTTGGTACAGCTTTAAATCTAGGCGCTGGCGGCTGACGGATATTCAGCTTATAGAATTTTTGATAGTCTTAGTGCTGCTGTTTGTGATTGGATTAGTTACCTTTGCCGGGACTGCGCCGATTGAATACGTGCTAATCTTTCCATTGATTTGGTCAGCTATTCGGTTTGGCCCCCGAGAATCGACTTTTTTAGCGCTGGCCATGAGCGTGTTTTCTATTTACCAAACGCTGCATGGCCACGGCTCATTTGCCCAAAGTGAAACGGCAGCGGCGGCGGTATTACTGCAATCATTTATCGCGGCGATGACCATAGCAACGCTGGTTTTATCGGCTGCTATTCAAGAAAACCGGCAGGCTAATGGCAATCTCCGAGAAATTAATGAAGACCTCGAACATCGGGTAGAAAGGCGTACGGAAGAGCTAACTCAGATCTCGCACCATTCTCAGTAGGGGTTGCGCTGAGGGCCAAAATCTGAAAAAAAGGGCGGAG
>QBMP01000073.1:15827-20811 GCA_003242115.1 Phormidesmis priestleyi | reverse complement strand
ACCTCAATTTGACCCTCACTGCGGCGGTCTAAGGCTACCGCAATGAGTATCTCATTGAGCGGTGCTTTGGCCGATACAAAGGCAAATCGCTCGGCCTGACCCCCTTGTTTTTGGCCTCTGACCAGCGCATCAAGGGATTGATTCGGCTCTTGAGTCTAGGCTTGCGTATCCTCTGCTTGCTTGAATTCTCAGTCCGTTCTGCACTCGAATCAGACCAGCAGGGGCTACCGGGGCTATATGCTGGCAATCCTAAACGGGCCTCCGCTAGGCCCACTGCGGAGCTATTACTCAACGCATTTCGCGGCATTACCCTGACCGTTATGGAGATTAACGGTAGCCTCCAACGGTTCCTCTCTCCTTTATCGGAGCTACATCAGCGCATATTACAGCTGATGGGAGGCAATGATGATGTCTATCTCGCCCTGACTGGATAATTTTTCCTTTCTTCATCTATTTTGAGCGAACCGTGAGATAGGCATTGGTAATAATGTCAGCCGGTGATTCTTCAAACGTGACAAACACACCCGGTTCATCAAAGTAGGTGATACCGTGGTACAAAAACTGCACGGCTAGCAGCGTTTTACCCGTACCGGATGTGCCGCTTACCAGAGTCGAACGGCCAACCGGCAGACCGCCGTGGCTAATATCGTCAAAACCCTCGATCATGGTGCGAATTTTTTGCACCCCTTTTGAGCGAGTTAGCGCCTGATCATCAACAGCAAGTGACGGTGGTTTCATGAGTACATCTAAACAGCTAATTAAAAAAGAATTGACTAAACAGAAATATTAAAAATCGGCTAGAAACTATTTTCAAACTCTTGACAAACACAATTAGCAATTAGCTTATTTTTGGTTTATCTACCGTCGCCAAGTTTAGCGAACGAGCTTAGAAAACTTAGGAAACATTCACCTAAGCCGACTCACCCAATTCAGTTAAATAGTCCGTTCTCTTGCAGTTCATCATAGAGAAGATCGAGCCCAATCAAAACCTTTTCTCGATCAGACAAATCGCCAATAATTTTGCGCACTGGCGGCGGCAGAATCTTAGCCAAAGTAGGCGTAGCCAGGATTTTATCCTCTTCAGCTAGCTGAGGATTTTTGAGGACATCAATGACTTTAAGCGCGTAAACTCCCTGAAATTCCTGCTCTAAAATGGTGTTCAAGGTTTTTAGCGCCAGCATGGAGCTAGGCGTGTTTCCAGCGACGTACAGCTTCAAAATGTAGGGTTTTTTAGAGGCATTCATAGCAAGTCTCTAAATTTCACGAGGCAAAGAACGTCGGTACATTTCACACAGATGGGCCATCACATCAATCAGCGTTAGCCGGTAGTCTGCTAAAACTTCTTCATTACGGCCTTCTAACTGTAGCTGTTTAGAAAAATCGTCGATTAGCTCCATATGAATCTCAACGATTTTGGGCACTGACATATCGGCAAAAAAGGCCACATTGACAAAATCATCAATTTTTTGATTGATCGTGGTGTCATTGGCGAAATAGTTCAAAATAATGTGCCGGTAGTCTTGGCTGAGCTTATCCAAAAACTCCTGACGCTCTGAACGCGTCATATGCCGTAAAAAATTTCGGGGGTTGCGCTTGTAGTAAACGCCGACATAGCCCAAACGCTCTCTGAGTTTTTCGCTCAGCCGCTGCTGCTGCAAGCTCAGCAAAAATATTCGCTTATCGCCGCTCTCAGAACTTTTCTCAAGGGAGGTATTAGGCGGTGCTTCTGTGGCAGGCAGCTGTAAATAGCGCTCTACAGCGAACCGAATGGCTTCATCAATACCGTCTAAATTATCAATATCGAGGGAGGTAACGGCAGAGTGATAGACGATCGCCGCTTCATCATTTTCTACCGCCTCGGCGCGGCCTATCGTTAGCGTCGGCAATAGAATATCGCGCTGCTGGAACAGGTTCAGCGCTTGGAAAGCCTCACTTGAAGCCTGCACAATCAGGCAGTCAATCCGATGGCGATTATGAGTCACCCAGTCAGCGAAGTCAGACGGCGACTGACTCCAGCTCACCACAAAACTTTTCTGAGTGAGCAGCCGATGCAGAGAATCAGCTAAAGACTCAGCCGGAACATACACACCAAGGAGAAACTGTGCAGACAAAGGACTTTCTTGAAACAGCGCTAGGGCTGAATGAATAAGGATGAGGGCTACGGGCTATAGCGATAGAAAGCGGCTGATAGGCTTCTAAGATTGTTTACAACACGTAACTCTGCTAAATATTAATTAATTATGGATCTCTATTAAATTATCACAGATACTGTGAGCATCTGAATTCGTTCGGCTACTGAGAAAAATTTTCGGTCATATAAGATGAGCTTAAAAGATGTCAGCGCTTGGCTTGGTTTTGCTAAAGCCTGCTTCAGTCAGTGGGCCAGTCGATGGGCTTTAGCCGCTGCGCTGATCGCCTGTTTGGTTGGCCTGATAGATAGCCAGCCGGCTTGGGCCCAAACAGTTCCAGAGGTTCCACAGTCAGCTCCGGCAGCTCCAAATCCGCAGGCGCTGTTTGAGGCTCATTGCAGCAGTTGCCATGCCCACGGCGGCAACCTGATTCGCCGAGGGAAAAATTTGCAGCAGAAAACACTGTTGCGCAATGGCTATGGAGAAGTGGGCGCGATCGCAACTCTCATCACCCAAGGCAAAGGCGTTATGCCCGCCTATGCAGATCGGTTGAGTGCATCAGAAATTGAGGCGATCGCTCAATACGTCCTAGAGCAAGCCAAAATCAGCTGGCCCTAACTCTAATCAGCACCCACCTCAAGCACTAAAATACTTAGCCGCCTCGTGATACGTCACAATCGCCGTCGTCGATTGCTCCGGATAAAGCTGCTCACTTTCATCCATGTGCATTCCAATTTTCTCAACGCCCAAAAGCGCCAACTGCTTCGGCTGATCCTGCATATTTGGGCAGGCCGGATAGCCAAAGCTATAGCGCGATCCCTGGTAGCGCTGCGCCAGCATGTCGCGAATGCCTTCAGGCTCCTTATCGGCGTAGCCCAGCTCACAGCGGATCTTCGAGTGAGTCCACTCGGCTAGCGCCTCAGCCATCTGCACCGCCAAGCCGTGGTAATACAGATAATCGGTGTAATCATCTGAGGCAAACAGCTTGGCGGCAAACTCGGTGGCAATTTCACCCATCGTCACCGCCTGCATTGGGAATACATCATACTCACCGGGCTGCGCTTGGCTCTTCGGCAAGAAAAAGTCAGCGATACACAGCCGCCGCATCGAGCGCTGACGCGGAAACTCAAACGAGGTCACCGGCTCAGAAGGCTCCCCCTTTTCAGCGGCCTGCCAGTCGTACACATACAGCGTATTGCCCTCAGCTAGGCAAGGAAAATAGCCATATACCAGCTTCGGCTCCAGCAGCTTTTCGGCCACAATCCGCTGCTTCCACTCAGCCAAAATCGGCTGCACCTTTTCAGCCAAAAAGGCATCATAGTCCTCACGCGACTGCCCTTGAGGCTTACGGAACTGCCACTGCCCTGCGACCAGCGCCTGCATGTCTAAATAATCGAATAGCGTTTCGAGCGAAATATCTGTTGATCCCAGCACCTTTGGGCCCCAAAACGGCGGCTTAGGCCGCTTAATGTCAACCTTGACTTCATCAGAGCGCCGCGTATCAATAACTCTGGGTGCTTGATCCTTTTCGGCTTCATCCGCCCCATGATTCACCGCCACCTTAGCTTTCTTAGCGGTCTGACTCATCGGGTGATCATCGGCAAAGCCTTGGCCGTTATCCCACTGATGGGCCTGTTTAGCGGGCATCAGCGCATCCATAAAGTGCAGGTCAGCAAAGGCATCCTTGCCATAAATCACCCGCCCGTTATAGACGTTCTGACAGTCCTCATACACAAACTTAGGCGTCAGCGCTGCCCCGCCCAAAATCACCGGCACCTCAATCCCATGCTCATTAAAGGTGCTCAAATTGTCCTTCATAAACGCGGTCGATTTTACCAGCAGCCCGCTCATCGCAATGCAGTCGGCATGATGCTCCTGGTAGGCCGCAATAATATTATCCACCGGCTGCTTAATCCCGATATTCACCACCTTGTAGCCGTTGTTAGACAGGATAATATCGACTAGGTTTTTACCAATGTCATGCACATCGCCTTTGACCGTCGCAATCACCACCGTGCCCTTACCGGCATCATCCGCTTCGGATTTATCCATATAAGGCTCTAAATAAGCAACCGCTGCCTTCATCGTCTGTGCAGATTGCAGCACAAAGGGAAGCTGCATTTGCCCAGAGCCAAAGAGTTCGCCGACTACCTTCATCCCGTCGAGCAAAAAAGTATTGACGATTGCGAGCGGCGGATAGTGCTTTAGCGCCTCAGCAAGCTGATCATTTAGGCCAATGCGCTCACCGTCGATGATATGGCGCTTAAGCCGTTCTTCGAGCGGCAAGTCTTCGTCTTGAGTGGTACGCAGTTGCTGAGTGCTTTTGCCCGCAAACAGCGTGGTGATTTCGCCCAGCGGATCGTAGGTGCACACGTCGCCGTCAAACTCGCGCCGGTCGTAGATTAAGTCCAGGCAGATTTTTTGGTGCTCAGGCGCGATTTTGGCCAGCGGCAAAATTTTGCTGGCGCTGACAATCGCTCCATCCATCCCAACCGCCATCGTTTCATTGAGAAACACCGAGTTCAGCACTACTCGCGCCGCCGGATTGAGGCCAAAAGAAGCGTTAGAAACGCCCAGCATGATGTGGCAGCCAGGAAGATTCTCACGGATCAGGCGAATGCCTTCGATGGTTTCTTTGGCATTTACCCGGTCTTCTTCAATGCCGGTCGAAATCGGCAGCACCAGCGTGTCAAAAAACAGCTCATAGGGCGGAAAGCCATATTCCACCGCGTCGCGATAGGCTCTTTGAGCAATTTCAAATTTCTTTTGGGCGGTGCGGGCCATGCCGTCTTCATCAATGGTGCCGATGACAACCCCTGCGCCGTAGCGCTTGGCAATTTCGAGCACTTTAAAGA
>QBMP01000073.1:12855-15782 GCA_003242115.1 Phormidesmis priestleyi | reverse complement strand
CTTTGAGGCCCGCCTCCATTTTTTCCCACTCGGTGGAGTCGAGCATCAGCGGCAGCGTCACGTTGGTCACCAGCCGCGACACCAGTTCGCGCATGTCGCGTTCGCCGTCGCGGCCCACATAGTCTACGTTTACATCTAATATATGTGCGCCTTCTTTGACCTGATCCTTAGCTAAAGCGACCAGACCGTCCCAGTCTTCGGCGTTGAGCAGGTCGCGGCATTTTTTAGAGCCGCTGGCGTTGAGGCGTTCACCAACAATCAGGAAGGAGTTTTCTTGATCGTAGGGCTGAGGGCTATAAATCGAGGCGGCTGATGGGATGTAGGGCAGCTCATGCTGAGGTGGGCGATCGCGTTGGCGAAGCCTCTCCATCGGAGAATCGCCCACTAATCTCTCTTTGGGCGTCAAATCCTTCGCGAGATCCGCTAGCTGCTGAATATGATCGGCCCGCGTGCCGCAGCAGCCGCCAATCACCTGCACCCCTAGATCTTCGACAAAGTGCATGAGCTGCATCCGTAGCTCCATTGGCGTCAGGCGGTAGTGAGCCTGACCGCCGACATTTTCAGGCAGACCCGCGTTGGGAATGCAGGACACAATGAAGGGCGAATTTTCGCTCAGATACTGAATGTGTTCCTTCATTTCGGTGGGGCCAGTGGCGCAGTTGAGCCCCATGATGTCAATCGGGTAGGGCTCCAAAATGGTCAGCGCCGCGCCGATTTCTGAGCCGACCAACATCGTGCCCTGCTGCTCGACGGTGACCGAAACCATCAGCGGCAGGCGATCGCCCTTTTTCTCAAAAATTTCTTCCACCGCCGTCAGCGCCGCTTTAATTTGCAGCACATCTTGACAAGTCTCGATCAGAATTAGATCCACGCCGCCATCAAACAGCCCTTCGACCTGCTCTAAATAGGCATTTTTGAGGGTGTCAAAGTCTACATGGCCGAGCGTTGGCAGCTTCGTACCTGGGCCAATAGAACCCGCGACAAAGCGCGGTTGCTCAGGCGTGGAGTAGTCATCAGCGGCGCGGCGGGCAATAGCGGCGGCTGTTTTATTTAGCTCATAAGCGCGATCGGCCAAGTCGTACTCCGCCAATACCAGCGCCGTACCGCCAAACGTATCGGTTTCAATCACATCTGCGCCCGCTGCCAAAAAGCTACGGTGCACTTTATCCACCGCTTCGGGCTTAGTGGCGACCAAATATTCATTGCAGCCCTCATACGCCGCGCCGCCAAAATCTGCTGCGGTCAGATCCTGCATTTGCAAAGAGGTGCCCATCGCGCCATCAAAAACCAGTACCGGACGTTCAGGACTTTTTAAGCGATCTAAAAATAGGCTTTTCATGGCGGCATTGGCGTACAGAAAGGGACAAGCAAAAACTGAAAATAGCTAGGCAAAAAAATGGAATATAAAGCTATTGTTATTATCACTAGAAATCCCCAGGCAGCGGGGAATCACATCATGAGTGCGATCGCTTCTAACATATCAACTTCACTCATAATTCCAAACCCGCAGTCCCAGTTGAGTTGCCGTTGCTAGATCAATCACAAACGCCGCTAGTGACCGCCCTACAAAAATGCGCTAATCGAGCCAATGCGCCCTTTCACACCCCAGGGCACAAGCGCGGACAGGGGATTTCGGCTGAGCAGCGATCGCTCTTTGGCCAGCAGGTATTCCGCGCGGATCTGCCTGAGCTGCCAGATTTGGACAATCTTTTTGCCCCCGAAGGCGTAATTTTGCAGGCGCAGGAGCTAGCGGCTGAGGCTTTTGGCGCTGATCAAACGTGGTTTTTAGCGAATGGCTCTACCTGCGGCATTGAGGCGGCGATTTTGGCGACCTGTGGCCCCGGTGACAAGCTGATTTTACCGCGTAACGTCCACAGCTCAGCGATCTCAGGGCTGGTGCTTGCGGGGGCGGTGCCGGTTTATGTGCAGCCTAGCTATAGCGCTGATTGGGATCTGCCAGCGGACGTTAAACCAGCGGATATTGAGGCAGCGCTAGCCGCTCATCCGGATGTCAAAGCTGTGCTGGTGGTTTCTCCGACTTACCACGGCATCTGCTCAGAGTTAGCTGCACTAGCCCATCTCACCCACCGCCATAATATTCCGCTGATCGTCGATGAAGCCCACGGCCCTCATTTTGCTTTTCATCCTGATCTGCCCCTACCCGCACTAGCAGCAGGCGCTGATCTGGCTGTACAGTCGGCGCATAAGGTATTGAGCGCCTTCACCCAGTCGGCGCTGCTGCATGTGCGCGGCAATCGCATCAACCGCCGCCGCTTGCACCAAGCCCTTCAGCTCACGCAGTCCACCAGCCCTAGTTACTTATTGTTAGGCTCTCTAGACGCCGCCCGACAGCAAATGGCCACCGCCGGATTGGCGCTCATGACTCAGACAATAATGCTCGCCGATCAGGCTCATGAAGAATTGAGCCAACTGCCGGGTCTGCGGATCTTGCAGCCGCGATGGGAGGCAGGCAAGGTACAGAATGAATCGGTATTAGTGGGCGATCGCACTCGGCTCACGGTCGATGTCTCAGCGCTGGGGATCACCGGATTTCAGGCAGATGATCTGCTGCATGAGCAATTTAGCGTCACCGCCGAGCTGCCTGCCTTACGTCACCTAATGTTCATCGTTTCATTAGGCAATACCGTCGAAGATATTCAGCGACTCATCGCCGGATTTCGGCAGATCTGTGAGCGTCATGGATCTGAAGATCAGGCGTCTGACGATCAGGCCAGTCATCTACCGATGAGCCTGACCGCAAATTTGCCGAGCCTGCCTTTGCCTTCAACAGCGTTAAGTCCTCGTCAGGCTTTCTTTGCAGATTCGGAAGCGATCGCCATCCGCCAATCCATCGGCCAAATCTGCGCTGAAACCATCTGCCCTTATCCGCCCGGCATCCCGCTACTGCTACCCGGAGAGCCGATTAC
>QBMP01000073.1:0-12845 GCA_003242115.1 Phormidesmis priestleyi | reverse complement strand
CTTGTAGCAGCAGGCGGCTTTATTACCGGCTGCCACGATCCCAGCCTAAAAACAATCCAGATAGTTAAGACCTAACTAGCCTCGCCCTGCTAGTATCAACGCTTACAGCCCCAAATATTGACCCCAAACGCCCTTAATACTCCGCCTCACGTATGTCTGCACTTTGGCCCTATGCGACTCCCGGCATTCCAGATCGCCTATTTCAGCAGCTTCCCGGCATTCCTTTGACCAAACGAGAAGTAAGGTTGCTGGTAATGGGCTACTTACGGCTTAAGCCTGATGCGCATTTCTGGGATATCGGTGCAGGAACAGGCACCGTAGCCATTGAAGCGGCCCTGCTGTGCCCCCAAGGCAAAATTACCGCTGTTGAGCGCGATGAAGACGTTGCCAAGCTAATTAAAACCAACTGCGATCGCTTTGAAGTCACTAACGTCGATGTGATTTCAGGCAACGCCCCCGAATGCTTGAACCAGATAGCCGGTGCGCCCAACTGCGTTTTAATCGAAGGGGCACCGCTCCAAAGCACCCTCGAAGCCGCCTGGAAAAAACTCGCAATGGGTGGCCGCATTGTAGTTACAGCCAATAACCTAGAGGCGCTCTACACCGCTTCTGAAACCTTCGCAACGCTGCATATGCGGAACATTGAAGTCGCCCAGCCAGTCATCAATCGACTAGAGACTAGGGGCAATCGCCAAGTCTTTGCCACGGTTGATCCTATTTTCATCATCAGCGGCGATAAGCTTGAATAGCGTGGAAAACTTTAGACCACGGCATCAAATAACTGCGCTCACTCGGCAAATGTAGTTTTTCCTCCAAGTGACCAAAGCAAGATCTATTTGGTGAAGACTATTTAAAGATGCCGCCCAGTGTATTTACGGACGATAGTTATCTGTGGTCAAATGACAATACACAGGCTTACACAATTTACTTTATGCAGGCTGCTGCTCCAGGTTTTTGTAAGATACTCCATACAAGCTAAATAATTGGCACACTTCCTAAAGCACATCAGCTAATTCATGCAGCTATTCTGAATGCGCTTAATCTGTTTTTCTACTGCATCAGAAGCACTGTAAAACAGTAAGCAATCAAACTGAAAATGCACCCCATCTCAAACACTATTTTTCATCAAGTTTAGCTACTTCTGGACTATTTCTGGAATCATCCATTATCTCAATAATTCATAGTGTTTTAAATCTGCCTACTGCTCTATATTCACACCAACTACTAGAAAATTTATTAGCCCTTACTTTCATTCAATCATTGCATCAAAATTCCATCTACCATTAGACACCGTTTCGGCTATCTACCATGCCTAGCTCACAACCTAACGCTGATTTCACGGCATCTTTAGATGATCGCCCACCCGCCCAAAGCAGCGATTCTTTATCCGATTTTTCAGTAGCCATTTGCACATACAACGGCGCAGAACGGATAGGCAAGGTTATAAAATGTCTGTCGGCTCAGGTAGGCACTGAGAACTTCAACTGGGAGATAATTGTTGTCGATAACAACAGCTCTGATAAAACCAGAGAAATTGTTGAACATTACCAACCAACAGGCATCGGCAAGGTTCCTCTTCGTTACCACTTTGAGCCTAAGCAGGGGCTTGCTTTTGCTAGACAGAAGGCAGTAGAAGAATCCCATAGTGAGTTAATTGGCTTTTTAGATGATGACAATTTACCTGAGCCAGAATGGGTTGCTAATGCTTTTGCTTTCGCTCAAGAGCGACCTAAAGCAGGTGCTTTTGGCAGTCGTATTTTTGGTGAATTTGAGACTAAACCACCTGAAAATTTTGATCGAATTGCGGCATTTCTAGCACTAACAGATCGAGGAAACCAGCCGCTTTTCTACTATTCCAGTAAAAAGATTCTACCGCCCGGAGCTGGCTTAGTCATCAGAAAACAAGCGTGGTTAGAGAATGTGCCGAAGTCATGCTTTCTACAAGGACGAGTTGCTGGCTATCAGCTACCTGGAGAAGACTTAGAGGCCGTGCTACATATTCAAAGCGCTGGCTGGGAAATTTGGTACAATCCTGACATGATTTTGTGGCACTGCATTCCGCACTGGCGACTGACACCGGAATACCTACTTAAACTATGCCAAACAATTGGCCTTAGCCGCTTTTATACCCGTATGCTAAGCGTTCCAAAGTGGCTACGCCCACTTGCAGCAATAGCCTATATGGTCAGCGATTTGGTTAAAATTGTCACTCACCTAATCAAATATAATAATCGTTTAGGCAGTGATATTATTGCCCTGTGTGAATTAAGACTGTATTTAAACAGCTTAATTAGCCCATTATATCTGTTGAGAAAGCAGCTTGGACTATAGGGATCTGTCGAGCTACCGCGTAAGATCTAGGCAGCTTACTTATCGTTAACCCAAATAAAAATCATTTGACTTTATGATGAGTCATTTCCTACGTCAAATCAAAAAGCTAAAAAAAGATTACGCGTTTTGGTTGCCCAATCTATTTGCCATCTCTACTTTCGGGATTCTAGGAATATTTGGGATTATTTACCGAGGTGCTGGCGGCAGAGTTATTATCACCCTATTTCAAGAAAGCTTTGCCCAAAAACGCCCTTACCAGGGCCTTCTAACTGGGGCATCAGAGATCCTATGGAGTTTAGCAGCAGGAATTTTATGGTTCATCTTTAGCTATGTAAAAACTCAACATCCACCAGCTACTCAGTACGTTCAAAAAAGCATTCTCTATCTAAGCTTGCTCATAACGCTATTTTTGCTAGATGATAACTTTCGTATTACTTTAATGCTGAGCTTTTACTTTAAAATTCCTAAGATTTTAATATATGGCTTTTACGCTACGCTCCTGATTAGCTATAGCCTAAAGTTTAATCGGTTTATTCTTAAAACCCCTTATCTATTCTTAGCACTATCAACCTCATTACTTGTTCTTTCTTCTTTAGCCGATGTTATGCACCCACAAGGTCAGGGCTTACCTATCATGCTAGAAGATGGGACTAAATTTATAGGCATTTTAAATCTTCTCATTTACTGCTGGAAAGTGGGGCTTTCATTGATTCACGACCAGCATTCTGAGCTTTGAAGCACTATTAAGAGATCGCTATAGAATTAAGCAGGTAATAGTATGGGCAAATACTTCTCAATTGCTGAAGTCAACGTGAACTGTTGCAACCACTCAGCCTCTACAAATTTAACCTCTCCGTCTAGCACTGCCAAAATGGCCTTAGCCATTTCTTGAGCATCTCCAATCTCAACAAGGTCGCCGTACTTACCGTCTGCTAAAATTTCAACTGCTCCGCTGGGACATCGAGTTGAAATAACGGGCGTTCCTACGGCCATCGTTTCAATCAGAACATTTGGCAATCCTTCCCATTTAGAAGACAAAACAAAGACATCTGATTGTTTCATGTAAGCATAGGGATTTTTAACAAACCCTAAAAACTCAACATCGGCTTTAATTCCTAAGTCAGAGGCTAGCATTCTCAGCAATTCGCGATCCGGCCCTGTTCCCAAAATTAATAACCGAACGGGTCTTTGTTGTCGCACTTGGGAAACAGCCCTGATGAGCGTTGAGAAATCTTTTTGTTCAGATAATCGACCGACGCCCAAAACTACTGGCACGTCTTTATACAATAGCCAGGGATGGTCTATAGCTATGTTTGAGTTTTCTAGTAAAGATGGCGTAATCACCGGATTGTAAACAACTTTTATGCGATCAGTTGAAATACCCGTTACCTTGGACAAATCCTCTGCCACGCCATGAGAAACGGCTAAGACTTCATCAGCCAAAGGATACAGCCACTTTGCCAATCGGCCTGACCACCGATCAGTTTTACAATATTTTGATTGATTCGAGAGTGTATTAGCCTCTCGAACTAAAAGCCGAGTATTCGCCCTAGCTAGGAGCTTAGCCACAATCGCAATTTCAATGTTGTAATGCAAAGTTGTCAACATTGCCACTGGCTTTTCTCGCTTCAAATAACTAACTAATTTAGGTAATCCCT
The DNA here is from genome assembly GCA_003242115.1 of Phormidesmis priestleyi. Lineage (GTDB taxonomy): Bacteria > Cyanobacteriota > Cyanobacteriia > Phormidesmidales > Phormidesmidaceae > Phormidesmis > Phormidesmis priestleyi_A. Next base: position 8,856 of record QBMP01000073.1, on the reverse strand, counting down.
GAATCATCCGTGGCGATTGCAGATCAATAATTCGCACCTGAGGCGGTATCAAGTCTAAATAAGGCCCATCCGCTTTGTTAAGCACCAAATCTACTGATAAACCAAGTTCTACAAATCCCTGCATAAGATTGACCATCATTCGCTCAGCTCCACCACCAGAAAGAAGCCGTAGATAGATTGCGATCCGAGAAGATGGTTCAGTCATTACTTTCAATTGTTTGCTGACGAAAAAGCTGGAAAAATGCAGCATCTGCAAGCGCAGGCCAATAACCTAGTTAGATAGATAGTTCGCTCAACGTCTTTTATCAAATAGACTAGACGGCAGATGGACTAATTCAATCGGAAACCAAGCAGGTTAAAGCGAATAAGACATTAGGCAACCTTTGAAGCAGACAGTAGGTATGGCCTTACATGCTGGTCATAGACAGATTGCAATCCGTATGCGACTGCAATTATCAGTGGAAGACCGCCGATAATTAATACAGCTAGCAACCAGTATTTATTATCTACACCAAATTGATTAACCAGCACCTGACTTAAAGTGGCCCAAATTGGCCGATGAAATAGATACACGCAGAAGGAAATATAAGAAATAGATTTCAGCTTGGATCGAAAATCAAACCGCTGTGACAGCCAATTGCAAACGTTGTAAGTGGTTATCACATAGGAAAACATCAACGTATTGAGAAGCAAATACTTCTCAAAAGACAGCCCTTTTAAACTAACTGAAGGATCAAATGCTAGGAAGAAGTAAACAACCATTACTACAAGCACTAGAGCAATCACTGGCGATAAATCTTTCCAGAGTTTGAGATTTGGCAGGTCTTTCTCTGCACAAAGCACACCAAACCAAAAGACGCCCCAATATAGCGATATTCTATAATCTGTTATGCCCCAGAGTATATGAAGAGCCAACGGCACAAGCCCTGAAGCGATCAAAATCACGAGTCGAGAACGCTGACTAAGCTTGTGATTTTTCACGATTGCAAAAACAGCGTAGAAAATAGTGATGAATCCTACAAACCAAAGCGTGCGGATAGGAATGGAAGCTGTCAAAGTCCGAATAACTAGCTGCAACCCCAATAAATGAATGAGGATTTTAGCTGGACTATGAACATGCTCTACTAAGGCAAAAGCTATCAAAGCTAGATAATAAAGCGGAAAAATTCTAATCAGCTTTCGCTTGGCAAAAACTTGGATCTCGCCCCATGTAGAGAAGTATATTTTTTTGATATTGAGCAAATAGCCTGACATAAAAATGAACAGCGACAATCCAAAATATCCGTTGAGTTCATTTAGAATTGACAAGTTTAAAGGAATGCCAAAGTAGTTCAGGTTATAAAAGTTGAAGGCGTACCACGGCAAGTGATGAAAGACAATGATGATAATAGCAACAGATCGAATCCAATCAAAAACCGGCAATCGCTGATCCATAGATTAATTGCTCCCTGAATGATTTCACGTTGACGCTTTTGCGACTGAGTTATTTTTGCGCAGCAAATTTCTGCAAAGGCTCATTGTTTATTTGCAGCAAACGCATGGCGCTCAACAATTTTCCCAAAATTCTTATCATCAGGATTAGCCTTGAAGTCCCATTTCTTACGCTGTACTTCAAATGTTTCGATTTCGTTCTCGCGATGGCTTGGGTTCGCATTGTAAGCACTTGCCAAGGCACCCAAATATTGGTCGCAGACGTAAAGCTTCTTGGCATCCTTCGAGAAGCACTGCTGAGTGACCTGCTTAGAAGAGGCGATCGCCTGCGCTGGGATAATATCTTCAGGATAAATCCGAGCCTTCTCTCCAGAAGCATACTGAGCATAAATTTGCTCATACACGACCACTCCGGAAACATCCTTGTATGCAAATAGGTGAAGTCCAGTTAAAGGATAAAAATAAATCTTGTAGAACCAGCAGACTGAAACAGTGATGACTATGGCAGAAATCAAAATAGGATATAAAAATATATTTAAGGGCCGAACAAAAGTATCAGCGACTACTCTTGCTGGCCTCCTAACTGCTGAGGATAGACCCCACCGCGACAAAACCTGCTTAGCCCACTCAACGTCTAGAAAAATAAGCTGCAAAAGCATGAAGTCAACGAACAAAATGTTCTGAAAAGTCCAAATCCCTAAATGCAGTCCCACCATCAAGAAAGGCATGATGCGTCGGGCTAACTGGGAGAACAGCACTAAGACAAAGGCTAGCTCCGCAAAAGTACCCGCGATGCCAAACAAAGAAAATACAAAGTCAGGCAGGTGAGGGCCAAATCGTAAGGCAACATCCCAGTCATAGTTATTGCATCGTTGCAACGTGCAGGAATACATCATACCTCGCAAATTGGTAGGGTCTAGCCAGGAGAACCCTACTACTGCTAGCTTACTTCCGCCAGAAGCCAGATATGACATGACCAAAACAACCCAGCAGGTATAGCGCGACCAACCATAGACAGACATTGATTGGGTAGTGTCAACGACTGGCTTGCCCCGTCTAATAGCCAACCATCGATCTAAAGATAGAGCATCTCCACAAGGTGTAAATGACAACGCGGCTAACATATACACCACGATGAGTCCTTGGTGGTAATAATAAAAGTATTGGCGAGTTAGTCCACCCAGGATGCAGTAGGTAAGAGCGCCCAGAGGGATAGTAAATCGAGTCCACAGACCGAGCATCCCTAACACTAGGAATAACACTGTCACCAGTTCAAACCCTTGCAACCAAGCTTGACTCCTGGCAAAAGTCTCAAACCCAGGAATAGCATAGAGAAACTGAATGGTTCCCATAGGTTGCCGAATGGCTTCAGGGAGTAAAGGGGTTGAGGGTAAGTCTTCAAGCCATAAAGCAGTCACAATCAGATTTAAGCAAGCAATGATTCTAATGAATCCAAGGTCGGCTGCTGTTGCTTCGCCCACAAATCGTTTAGCTAAACTTGGGCTAGTAGATAGCCATAGAAGTAGGCCAAGCCCAAGACAGAATACTATCCCTAAATCTATATATTTATGATTGCCAAAAGACTGTCGCAGCCCTAGCCACAAAACCATTGATAAGAATATCGAAATTAAGCAGAGCCAAAAACGTGTTCGCCGCATACTAAATATCCATATATAAACAGATGTAATCTTCTTCAGAAGCTTGCGATCATACTAATATAAACGCTCGGCAAAAAAGAATCTGTAAATACTCAGTAAAATATCTAACTTAAAATTGTAAAAACCCTACCTAAAAATTATTGACTAAGCGCGATTAGCTCAGAGTATTTGCAGAGTATAGAGGTCGTGCTTCAGAAAGAGGATAGCAAAATCGTGCGATGACCAAGAACTGGTGACTCGTCTAGCCCGTTGAACAGCGGTATTTTGGCTGCGACTATGCTGCCATACTCCATTGAAGTACCTATTAAAATAGCTGACGGTCACCCGATCGGTTACCTTCGTTTGCTCCCAGCGCTTGCCGAATTTGTTTTGTCTTCAGTACCAACGCCCAGCACTGGTTCCGCCGGATGGGATAAATCACTCGAAACTATTGGGATGCAAAGACCACATCTGTTTTTTGCGTCAGACCGCTGTAACCTTGGTCCAGAAGAAACTTCAGCTGCTCTTCCCACTTGGCGGAACCAGTGTCTTTTACTAAATATTGTCAGATATAGCTGGGTTTACCTGATTGAGCCTTAAAAGTTCACCCTTGTAAAATTTATCGCTTGGATTAGTAGCCGGGACGGGTTTATTGTTCTAGCGCCATCTAGAGACGCTGTAAAATACTGACCTTTTGACGTCAAGGTGGAGTTATCGATTTATTTATTGTCAACAAAGAAAAACTATGACCGAGTTGCTATCGGTTGAGGAGCCTGTAGGATCAGAATCATACGACCTCTTATCTCAGCAGGTTAGACTGTACTGTACTGTTTTATCAGATCTTTCTCGCTCTGTAAGACAGCGTGTGAGAATATTTTGTTCACCTGATTTTGTACGTCTATGCCTTGGGTTCGCATTGCCAGTGGAATTATTGCGATCGCTATTGCCCTTAGCCTCATCGTACTCGGGGGATGGTACTTCACGCTTGGGTTTGGGGTCATCGTTTATCTCGGTCAGCTAGAAGTATTTGAGCTAGTGCGCGCTAAAGGCATCAATCCTGCGGTAAGAACCACCCTGTTTGTCTCCCAGGTATTGCTCGTCACCGCGCACCTATCGCCGCCGATTGCAGATGCAATTTTGGCCTTAGCAGGTACCTGCATCTGCTTTTACCTGCTGTTTCAGCCCAAATTCGCCACCATCGCCGATGTGGCAGCTTCTATCCTGGCGTTATTCTACGGCGGCTATTTGCCAACCTACTGGATTCGCTTGCGGGATCTAGGCGCGAGCGGAACTGCTAGCCTGCCGTTAGAAGGCTTTTGGCCTAGCAACTTAAGCTGGTCGCAGCTACCGATGGGGCTTACGATCACCTTCATTGCCTTTGCCTGCATTTGGGGCGCAGATATTGGCGCTTATGCCTTTGGTAAAATGTTTGGACGCACGCCACTTTCCAGCATCAGCCCTAAGAAAACGGTAGAAGGCGCTATTTTTGGCATGGGGGCTAGCGCCAGCATCGGCATCATAGGGGCTTGGTCACTATCCTGGCCAATTTGGTGGCTTACGGGCGCAGCGCTCGGCACCATCATTGGCATCTCTAGCTTGCTGGGCGACTTAACCGAATCACTGATGAAGCGCGACGCCGGGGTCAAAGATTCTGGCACCCTAATTCCTGGACATGGCGGCGTTTTAGATCGCACTGACAGCTACGTCTTTACCGCACCGCTGGTCTACTATTTTGTGATCTACCTGATTCCTTTACTGGCACCGCTCACTGCACGCTAAGGTGATAGGCCCAATCCGTAAGCGGCAATTAATGGACTGCGGACTGATAGAGGCTAAGGATTGACCATTATCTGAGCGTGACAGAGCAGCTGATCACGCTGTAATGCCAGTTTCGTTAGCTGCGTATCTTCACCTAAATCCCACTGAAATTCTTGCAGCGAATCAATGGGAGTCGCCTGCGATAGGTCGCCTAATGACGCTAAATTTTCTAACCAATGTGGCGACGTTAGCTGCAATAAATGGCCGGAAACAATTGCTAAATCCGTGCCCAAAACCACAGGTTGTTCAGCCGTTTGGCCTTGAGAATGAGGGTAAAAGCTTAGACCCAGGAACTTATTAGCGATGCGAAGTTGGGCGTCTTGAAGGCGCAAATCAGGCTGAAGAGGCAGCGGGCCATAGCGAGCTTCTACGGCTTGGGCGAAAGCAGGGTGCTGGATAAGCATCTGCCAAAAATCTTTGAGTCCTTGAGTGAGTAAAGCGGAGCTGAGCGAGGCATTGAGGTCAGCCTCGCTCAGCCTCACGTCACCCGTAATCGGAAATATCTGCAAAAGCCGTAAGGATTTGCCGCGTATCACTTGGCCGATGTTGATCCGAATATCTTTTGCTGATAGCTGCAATTGACTGATGTGAATGCCTTGATAGATGGCATTTTGAGCAGAAATAGCAATGTTGGGCACGTAGCCTGTGAGAATTTCGCGATCGCGCCCCGCTATCTGCAAAGACAGATTTTCTACCTGTTCTACTTGCGATCGCAGCCACAGCCGCACCGCCGCTGGCAAAACTCGCCCAATGATACGGCTACCGCCTGTTTTCTCACCGTTAGCCACCTTCTCACCTTTGCCTCTTGATCAATTGCCACAACTCTACACCGTTTTGAAAAGCAGGCTCTTGGGGTTTCACAAACTCATCTGATCTCAGCGATCTCAACTCAGGGATCAAAATGTTATAGTTTCCTGACATTTTGATCCCTGAAAGCCGCGAAATACCGTATACCCCCATAAGAAGCCAAAACTCAGCCGATCCCCATCTGAGTTTTTGTCATACTATGAGCACATCGATCCCCAACTGCGATCTCAAGCTCTGTACGGCAAAGGGGATCGCTCAGCCATTACCTCGTGAGGAGAATTAGCCGGATGTCATCCCAAACCCCCACCATGCCAATAGACGAAATGACCTTGCGACAGCTCCGCAGAGTCGCAAGCGAGTACGAAGTTTCGCGCTACAGCCGAATGCGCAAAGTCGAGCTAGTCGAAGCGATTAAGCAAAAGCAAATTGCAGCAGGCGTCCGCATGGCCCCTACCGATGCTGTAGCGTCGATGGACGGCAAAATGCAGGCCGAAGCCGCTAAATATGCAGACCCAGCTATGGGTCAAGCAGAGTACGACACGCACAGCAATGGCCGCATGGCGGCGGGAACATCTGCTAGCACCTCTGCTGCGGTGGCAACAGCCGTTGTCCCTAGCATGGCTATGCTGGCAACTGTCGATGACGGATTAAGTGATCTGCCGGGTGGCTATGGCGAAAGCCGAATCATGCTGCTGCCTCGCGATCCGCAGTGGGCCTACGCCTATTGGGATATTCCGAATGAGCATAAGCAAGCGCTTCGTAACCAGGGCGGTAGCCGCCTAGCCTTGCGGTTTTACGATGTGACTGACATTGACATCAATAGTCAAAGCCCTCACAGCCTTCAGCAGTATGAGTGCGGCGAGGTGGCTCGTGAGTGGTATTTGCCGGTGCCAGTGAGCGATCGCGACTACAGCATCGAAGTTGGCTACATCTGTGATGATGGTCGCTGGCTAGTCCTGTCGCGCTCAGCTCCCATTCGCGTTCCACCCGTCTACCCGTCTGACTGGGTAGAAGATCAGTTTGTCACCGTCGATTGGAACGCCAATCTGCGAGGCAGCACTGTTGCGAAACTGGTGTCCCCAAGCCAAAAGGCAGGCGTTGCAGGCATTGCAGGAGCCGTAGGAACCGCAGGCGTCGCCGGAGCCGCAGGAACCACAGCCGAAACCAATCCTCTATACGCTCAAATGAGTGAATTGGCGCGCTCAACCGAAGCGCAGCGAGTTGCGGGTTCGCTCTTTGGCTCCATGCATCAGGTGCCTCAGCAAGCTGTCAGCTCCTTTGTCTTTCCTTCCGGCGCTGGGCTTTGGGCTTTACCGACCGCTTCTGGTGTGAATATGTCAGGGGCTGGGCTGTTTGCCTCCGCACCACCTGCTAAGCCTCGCAAATTCTGGCTCGTGGCCGATGCAGAGCTGATTGTCTACGGCGCAACTGAGCCCGATGCGACCGTAACGGTTGACGGCGAGCCGATTGAACTGACTTCAGATGGCACTTTCCGCTTTCAAATGTCCTTCCAAGACGGCATGATTCGCTATCCAATCGTGGCAGTTGCTAAAGACGGTGAGCAAACCCGCTCCATCCATATGGACTTTGAGCGCAAAACGCTAGAGCGCAATACCAACACCAAGGCCGAAGCGGTTGAAGAGTGGTTTGCCTAATCGCAATTCAGAAAGCCACGATAGATAAGTGAATAAGTGAATTATAAAAAGGGGTAAGCCATAGAACGGCCTACCCCTTTTTGTTGGGCTTTTTATAGAAAGGCTAAATCGGTTTGTGCGTAAGCCACTGTTTGAGCGATCGCCACCGATCTTCTAGCCACAGCAAACACCGATCTACCCACTTCAGTACAATTTCCAAAGGATGCTCCACATATCCGATGGCAACAGCACTCGCCTCCACACAATCTTTCAACGTCACTCTGATCTGAGGCAAAGCCCGATTTGCCCGTTTCGATTGGGCGGGGCTGACAGTTTTTTTCTGGCGCTGGCAGTCCTCGTCCAATGCCGACTGAGAAGGCATTGAGATATTTGCCCCACTGCTACGCCGCCATTGGCTGATCATCCGCAGCACCTCCACCCAAAAAAATCGTAAGGGCCGTAGCAAAAAATGGCTGTAAGTTAGGGCTTTGACGCCATCAATAGCGCCAGCAGCTTCAGCCGGTTGAGCGGTAAAAGAAATCGACTGACTAACAGGCTGCTCTTCCGCTAGCAATAGGGTTATTTTTGTCTGAAGCTGAGATTGTTGCGCCGCACTGAGCCCTGACCAAATCGTGGTGTGATCTCGAACCAAGACAAGCGATCGCGGCGTCAAATCGCTCGCCACCCCCGTAATTTGAGCCTTCACGGGGCGATTTTCAAACTGCTGAGCCACACCCCACCGACTCAACCAGCCTTGTAACCGCTGAGACACTCCTCTCCGATGCAGTTGCCAAACCTGTTTAGGCGACAGACAAGCGCCGACAGCCAAAAGCGTTTTTAGGATGGGCGATTCAGTTTCTGAATTTGACTTTATATCCAGAGATGATTCCGCGAGGCTAGATGAATCTGCAAAAGTATCTGCAAAATCAGAAAAGTTCAAAAGATTTCTCGCATCAATCCTGATCCCAGAAAAGCCAGCCGCCAGCGATCGCCGTAAAGTTTGCCCGACTCGACGAGAAGCGCGAACAACCGCATACACTGGAGTAGACGCTAGAGCCGCCCCCAATACGGCCCCAGATACCGCCGCACTACGAGCCTTGAGTACAGCCTGCCGATGGCGATCGCGCCCTTGCCGAAACCGACCTATGACAAACTTCAACGCCCTGCTTTGATACAAGCCAGATCCCATCTCGCTACCCTACGCTGCTCTAAATTCTAACGGAAGCTATGGCCTCTGCTGACACCGATCTCACCATTTCGCCTGCGCTCGAAGCCCCCCTCAATCGCCTCCGCCAGCTCAATACCCAAGATGTTCAAAGCCATTGGCATCTAAGTACAGAGGATTTTAGCTTAGGCGATTTTTTGGCCAGCGATCATCAGCAGTGGCCCATCGCACTCCTAAACGACCGGCAGCACATCGCCTGGAACACAGGACTTCAGCCTCTCTGGCTTTGTCAAACCATCACCGTCCCCACCGATTTCCACGGCTATCCGCTGACCGGTCTGACTCTTCGCATTGGCCTCACCTG
>QBMP01000072.1:5347-15824 GCA_003242115.1 Phormidesmis priestleyi | reverse complement strand
CCATGCACCTGGCTAATTTCTATGACCTCATAGCTAGGCAAGGCTTTGTCATAGGCTTGCGTTAGTTCTTGGAGGGCAGCTTTATAGTTTTGCTTGGCCGGATCGCCCTGCAATTCATCGGTCAACCTTGCTAAGTGCCCGTCTAGCCAAGGGCGGATCAAGCTGAGATTGCCTGCACTGAGGTATAAAGCCCCCATAATCGCTTCGAGGGCATCGGCCAAGCGAGAATCGCTGCCCGCTTTGTCGCCTTGGGCACTTTTGGAAAGCTGAAGATAATCGCCGAGCCGGTAGTGTTTGGCAATGGGGGCTAGGACGCGATCGCTGACAATGTGCGATCGCACCGCCGACATATCGCCCAGCGCCATTTCCTCGTAGCGCTCCATCAAAAACTCAGCCGCCGCTAGCCTTAGCGCCGCATCTCCCAAAAACTCCAGCTTCTCATTATTGGCCTGGGCCGAGCTAGAGATATCGATCAGCGCTAACCGCAGCAAATCGGGATTGACGCTAGCGATTGGAACCTCGAACTGGGCTAGCAGTTGGTTGAGATTTTGGCTACTCATCGTCGAAACAGACATCGCACAGCTAAGAAATAATCTTGCAAAAATAAGCCTAAAAAAATAGACCTAAAAAATAGGGTAGAGCTGGACCTAAGCCGGGTTCTGTTCTCACCCCGCTAGCTAACGCTAACAGCATGAGGTGGTTATCTATCTAGGACGCCTGTTGCCAGACGCCTCAAGCGGCGCGCTTTGTCGGAGCCGGTAAAAAGCCAACCGTGTGCTCCTATGGCCTTGCACCCAACCGGGGTTTACCTAGCCAGCACCTCTCGATACTGCTGGTGCGCTCTTACCGCACCCTTGCACCCTTACTCGTAGAAGCAAACTGCTTCCCGTTAGCGGTATGTTTCTGTGGCACTCTCCTCACGGTCACCCGCACTGGGCGTTACCCAGCAAGTTTGGCTTTTAGGGAGCCCGGACTTTCCTCAGAGCTAGTCAAAGGCGAACCTTTAACTGTCTCCGCAACCACTGAGCCAGCTCTATACTTTCTAGTGTATTGGACAGTTGGATTCTTATCGCTCTTGGTTACTTTTTAGATTACTTTTAGGCAACGTCTTTTTTACTCACGCCCCACAGCCAGTTGCTCTCCCGATTTGGCCCAAAATTTCTTAAAAACCAGCGCAAAGGTGGGAAAGCAGGCGGATCGACTTTAATTTCTAAAGTAAAGGCAAATGGAATTAACAAATTGATCATTTCGCTATCTTTCTCATCGGTGCGTTTCATTCTTACCATTAGATCCAGGTTGTAAAGCGGCTCAATGTTTTTTTCTTTCGCCGTCGGATCTGTCAGCTTGGCCTCGTCAGCTCTTTGCTTTAGATCCTCCAAAGGCAGCGGTGGTTTGAGCCGATTAGTCTCTATATCGCGAGTGTAATTTCCTTCAATATTGACTAAAAACAGCACCGTTCCACCAGGATTCACTACTCCAAAAATTTGAGGCTGAGACAAATCACGAAAGACGTTAGAGGTAGAGCGAATTACCCGATTGGCTCTGCCACCTATTTCGATAGAGCTGCGATCCCAATCCAAATAAACCTGCTGATCGCGCGTTTTATTCTTCACATCTATCTTCATCACCCACACCGGGCCTAGTTTTTCCTCACCAATTGGCAAAACCTGAATAGAAACTCTTTCCTTGCTCCACTGCTCACTCCATTGACTGACTTCTGGTGGCGTCATTCCGTCTTTTTCTTTCTTTTCCAAATCTTTAGGCGGTATTGGAATTGACTGAGCCTGCTCAAAAGCAAGTGAGAGAACAGGATCTTTCTTTTTCCCAAAGCCGAATTTTTCAACACTGGCCTTAATTGCTCTACCGCCAATCTGCCTTGAAAGCTGAATAACCGTTTGCTCTGCTAAAAACTTTTCATCCACGTTGATGATGACTTTAGCTTCTTTGCGCTCCTCTAAGCCAAGCGCCATCTTATAGAGAACGTAAAACACCACCAAAAAGTAAATGGTCAAAAGAAGCTGAGTCATCGTTGCTAGCCAAAGCCATAATTGCCCATAGCTTACACTCATATCGCAAACAATTGCCGTGAGCTGCTAACGCCCAGAAAGCTCAGGTGGCAACGTCCGCTAGCCAGCTGATAAAAGGGGCTAAGGCCAGCGCCGGTAAAAAGGCCGCGACATGGATTTTCCCGACTTCTAGCAGGTTGAGGCCCAAGCCCAAAAGCATGATGCCGCCAGTGCCTGTGACCAGCAAGATGCTAGGGGCAGTGGTCGGGTCGGGAATGATTTGGCCTAAGCTACCAGCTAGCAACGAAAGCGTGCCCTGATAGATCACTAGCGGCAGCACTGAAAAGCCAACGCCGATGCCGTAAGTACCTGTTAGCGCAATCGAAACCAGCCCATCCATCGTGCTTTTAATCACTAAAATTGTGCTGTCACCGAGCAGACCGTTGTTGAGACTGCCTAAAATGGCCATCGGGCCAATGCAGAATAGTAGGCTAGAGGCCACGAAACCTTCGGTGAAACGGTTTCCACCTTTAAATCGAGCTTTTAGCCAGTCGCCAAAGGCACTTAATCGGGTTTCAATTTGCCACCACTCACCGAGTAAGCCGCCGATGGCCAGTGAGATCAGAGCGAGAATAACGCCTTCTACGCCGCCTGCTTTGGCAGATGATAGATCCTGCGCCATTGACACCCCCATGAACAGCGTGGTCAGGCCCATTGCTTGGGTGATGATGACGCGCATTTTGAGTGAGAGCCGATTGCGGAGCAAAAGGCCGGAGCCGGTTCCTAATAGCACTAGCGCAAAGTTGATCCAGGTGCCGCTGGTTTTGGCCCAAAAAGTTAGCATTTAGTTAGAACGGGTAGTTGGCACTGAATAGACTGAATAGTTAGCGCTGAGGAGCTGAGGGGTTGCGATCGCTGAGTCAGGTAGGGAAGCTTTATGATAAGTGAGCCATGCCTTTTAAGGGGAAACGGATCAATGGAAGCGGTAACGCCATCGGTGAGTTTAATCCGAGCCCAGAGCTATGACGTTGAAGGGTTGCAGCAGCAGTTAGTGACGCTGCTAGCGCCGATGGGCGGCATGGCGCAGTTTGTCAAACTGGGCGATCGCGTCCTCCTCAAGCCCAACCTCCTCACCAGCTCACGCCCCACCAAAGGCTGCACTACTCGCCCCGAAATCGTCTACTGCGTCGCCAAACTGGTACAGGCTGCTGGCGGCAAACCCTTTTTGGGCGATAGTCCGGCCTTTGGTAGCGCTCACGGCGTCGCCAAAGCCAATGGCTTACTAGAGTGGGCCGCTAAAGCCGATGTGCCGATTATTGAAATGCACGGTCAGCGCTACCCTATTGGCCGCGAAGGCTTTGACAATTTTTTGCTCTCTAAAGAAGCGATGGAAGCCGATGTAGTAATCAATTTACCCAAGGTAAAATCTCACGTTCAGCTCACGATGTCACTGGGTGTAAAAAATCTGTTTGGCTGTGTACCGGGCAAGATGAAGGCTTGGTGGCACATGGAAGCCGGTAAAGACGCTCAGCGCTTTGGCACGATGCTGGTCGAAACCGCCAGAGCGATTGCCCCACAGCTCACCATTATCGATGGCATTGTCGGCCAAGAAGGCAGCGGGCCGATTAACGGCGAACCCAGAGATTTGGGCGTATTGGGCGCTTCTAACAATGTGTTTGCCCTGGATCGCGCCATGCTCGAAATTTTGCAAATAGATCCTGCGATTGTGCCGACCGTAGCCCAAAGCCAGCGCTTGGGCCTGTGCCCAGAACTCGCCGCGATCGCCTTTCCGCTAATGCAGCCCGCTGAGCTGGCACTAGCCGACTGGAAACTGCCCGAGCAAATGGTGCCGATTGATTTTGGTGCGCCCAGGGTGCTGAAGTCTACCTTCAAGCATTTGTACATCCGCTTTATTAAAGAGCCGATGGCGGCTTATGCCACCCGATAGGTAGGCTTGCTGCTATAGCCTTGGAGCCAGATCCGCAAGCACCCAAAAAATATGGGCCAGAATCACATGATTGTTTCTGGCCCATATTTGTCGCGATTAAAGCGTTTCTTAGTTTTTAAGGCGAGGATTAACCTCTTTGGCCATGCTTTTGAATGCGCCGAAGCTAGGGCCAGGGCGACGGCGGCTGCGATTGCCTAAGGGCATGAGGTGGTCGGTCGAAAAGGTTTGAACCTCTTCGACGAGGTTGCCTTGAGCATCGGTTTTTTTGCTGCCAGCTGCGATCGCATTCACAATCAGCTCTTCTGGCGTGGGTGGCGCAGGCGGTAATGCCGCTACAGGTGCAGGTTCTGCGGCCACGGGCGCAGCCCCATTCTGGCTAGCCCCTTTTTTCGCAGTCGTTTTCTTGGCAGCTTTTTTCTTTGCCTCTTTTTTATCAGGCGTTTTAGCCGCGTTCTTAGCCGTCGCTTTCTCTATCGCGTCTTCAGCTTTAGCGGCGGCATCTTTGGCTTTCTCCGCCACATCACCAGACACTTCTTTAACGGCTTCGACAGCCTTAGCAGCCGGTGCTTTCACTTTCTCCACCGTACTTTTAGCAATGCTTTCAGCGGTTTCAGCGGCTTCATCGAGTTCTAAAAAGAATTTCTCTTTACCGACCCCTAGTGTTCTACCAATCGTCTCGAATATTCCACCAATCATGGCAATCTCACCAGCTATATGTCTAAAAAGAATGGCAGGCCGCTACAAAAGTCATTACGAGAATGCGCTCACTTGCCTTATCCTAATTATTGATTTTCCTTGCTAAACAAAGCAAGACAGCGTTACGTCTGTTTACAAAAGCTGTCTAGCCTTGGCCAATTACACTGACTTATTACTCCAATCCATCAAAAAAGGTCTGAAGGAATAACCCTCCAGACCTTTTTATTAACCGATGATCTGGAGGGATCTCTACTCCGCTGCGGTAATCAGCTCACGCTGCTCTTCGGCGGCTGTAGAAGAGGTGGTCACGACAACCTTGTTATCTTCTCCGATATCAACGGTGGCCGTGCTGCCATCTTTGATGCGGCCAGAGAGAATTTCTTCAGCTAAGCTGTCTTCTAGCAGGCGCATGATTGCTCGACGCAGTGGCCTTGCTCCATAGCTGGGGTTGTAGCCCTCTTCGACCAGCCGGTCTTTGAACTTATCAGTGACCTCTAAGTGAATGCCCTTCTCCTCTAAGCGGACAAAGACCTCCTTGAGCAAGATCACCGAGATCTCTTTGACCTCATCTTTGGTGAGCTGACGGAAGACGATGATTTCGTCCAGTCGGTTCAAGAACTCAGGGCGGAAGTACTGCTTGAGTTCTTCATTTACCAAGGAGCGAATGCGGTTGTACTGCGACTCGGCCTGATCGGCTTCAAGCTCGAAGCCCAATCCGCCGCCGCCTTTCTCAATGACCTTAGAACCGATGTTCGAGGTCAAGATCAGCAACGTGTTTTTAAAGTCTACGGTGCGGCCTTTGGCGTCGGTCAAGCGACCATCTTCCAAAATTTGCAGCAGCATGTTGAACACATCGGGGTGGGCTTTTTCGATTTCATCGAACAGTACGACGGTGTAGGGGCGACGACGCACCGCTTCGGTGAGCTGACCGCCTTCGTTGTAGCCGACGTAGCCCGGTGGCGAACCAATCAGCTTAGAAACTGTGTGGCGCTCCATAAATTCGGACATATCGAGACGAATCATCGAGTCTTCTGATCCGAAGAAATAGGAGGCGAGTGACTTGGCTAGCTCGGTTTTACCTACGCCAGTCGGGCCAGAGAAGACGAAGCTAGCAATGGGCCGGTTGGGGTTTTTGAGGCCCACACGGGCACGGCGAATGGCGCGTGAAATGGCTCTGACGGCTTCGTCTTGACCGATGAGGCGCTGATGGAGCACATCTTCCATGTGCAGCAGCTTTTCAGATTCGCTTTCGGTCAACTTTTGAACGGGTACCCCTGTCCAAGACGCGACGATGTGGGCGATGTCCTCTTCGGTAACTTCGGGGGAAGTGTCTTTGGTTTTCTCGTCGTCCTCAGCCTTTTTATTTTGAGCGATCGCTCGAATTTCAGACTTGATCTCCATTTCCCGATCGCGCAGTTCCCCGGCCTGATCAAAGTCTTGAGAACGCACGGCGTTGTCTTTGTCTTTGAGCACTTGGCGCAGCTCTTTATCTAGTTCTTTGGCCGCAGGTGGCAGCTGAGAATTCAGTAAGCGCACCCGTGAACCGGCTTCATCAATCAGATCAATTGCTTTATCGGGCAAAAATCGGTCGGCAATATAGCGGTCAGAAAGCTTAGCGGCAGCTTCTATCGACTCATCTAGAATCTTGAGCTTGTGGTGCTGCTCGTAGCGATCGCGCAGTCCGTACAGAATCTCAATGGTTTCTTCGACACTCGGTTCGCCCACCATTACCGGCTGAAAACGCCGCTCTAGGGCCGCGTCTCGCTCAATGTGCTTGCGATACTCATCAAGGGTGGTGGCACCAATGCATTGCAGCTCACCTCTAGCCAATGCTGGCTTGAGAATATTAGCCGCATCAATCGCGCCTTCCGCTGCACCCGCGCCAATTAAGGTGTGCACTTCATCAATCACCAAAATCACGTTCCCGGCAGAACGAATTTCGTCCATGATTTTCTTCAGGCGCTCTTCAAATTCACCTCGGTATTTGGTGCCTGCCACCAGCAACCCAATATCTAGCGTGACGACGCGCTTATCTTCCAAAATGTCGGGAATGTCGCCATTGCCAATACGCTGGGCAAGCCCTTCGGCGATCGCAGTCTTACCTACACCGGGTTCACCGATAAGTACCGGATTGTTTTTGGTGCGGCGTCCCAGAATTTGAATGACGCGCTCAATTTCTTTTTGACGGCCAACTACCGGATCGAGCTTGCCATCGGCTGCCATCTGCGTGAGGTTAGAGCCAAACTCATCAAGCGTTGGGGTTTTGGTGCGACCACCGCTACCACCACTGCCAGAAACTTCAGCCGTTTCACCCAGCATCCGAATAACCTGGGTGCGTACCTTAGAAAGATCGACGCCTAAGTTTTCTAATACGCGGGCAGCAACGCCTTCGCCCTCACGAATGAGGCCGAGCAGTAAGTGCTCAGTGCCAATATAGTTGTGACCGAGCTGACGCGCTTCTTCGAGCGATAGCTCAAGTACGCGCTTAGCCCTGGGCGTAAACGGAATCTCAACGGCAACGAATCCTGATCCCCGGCCAATAATTTTCTCCACTTCAATCCGAGCGTCTTTTAAGTTGACCCCCATAGATTTCAGTACTTTGGCAGCGACGCCAGTGCCTTCGCCAATCAATCCGAGCAGAATTTGTTCTGTACCCACGAAGTTGTGCCCGAGTCGGCGGGCCTCTTCTTGGGCAAGCATGATGACCTTAATGGCCTTTTCTGTGAAGCGTTCAAACATGGCGGTATTCCATCACCTTGCTGTGGGCTGGTTAGGCTGATTCTAGCACAGCAAAAATTCGTAGGGTGTGGGCGGTATTTACTACCCTGAGAGGAAAGAAGCGATCGCAGGGCTGAAAAAAATATTTTTGGCTATCTGGGCTACCGTGTTGTTTCTGATGCACAAATCAGCGCTCATGACTCATGAAAAAACAGAATTAAGTTTTGGGAAGTCTTGGGGAGCCTATTGTCATGAATCCGTGACAAAATAGTGATTGTCCGCTCCGGCTAACCTTTGTGCTGAGTGCCGAATAGACCTGTGGATGAGGCTTTTGGGTGCTTTTGGGTCAATGCACGCGCCAGCATCCGGCTAAAATTATTTTGACGACTGGCTGAAATCGGGCTGGTAGCGATCGCTCAGCGCTGTAAATGCAGCCTGCTGGTGCTGCTTAATTTGATCCACAGCCTGCTCTGTTTGCAGGCCGCTGCGCCACAAAATCCGGGCATTTTCACCATCTGAGTAGTAGCGCTTACGAATCCCGGCTTCTTTAAAATCAAACTTTTGATATAGCTTTAATGCGGGCTCATTGGCGGCTCTGACTTCCAAGGTGGCTCTGGTTAACCCTCGGCGGTAGGCGCATAGCAAAAGTTCACTCAACAGTACCTGACCGAGCTTTTGCCCCTGATAAGCGGGCTCTATGGCCAGGGTCGTAATGTGAGCTTCTTCCAAAATCGCCCACAGACAGCCGGTACCGAGCAGCGCGATCGCGCTAGCTGGCGTCGATGCTGTCGGATCGCTCGCGGCTAAATCAGCATTGAAATCGGCAACCAAACTGGCCGCAAACCTGGCCGCTAAACTGGCAGGCGGTAAAGCTGAATTAAAGGCATTTCGCCGTTGGCGCAGCCCCTCGGCCGTTGGCGCACTAACCAGCACTAATAAATCACTACAGTCGCTATCGAGTTCTCGCTGGTAGCCGGATCGCGTCCAAAGACCGCCCAAGCAGCGCTGATCGAGCGCTAAGACGGCAGGCAAATCCGCTTCGATCATCGGCAAGCAAGCTAAAAAAGCCAAAAAAACAGCCCATGCTGATGAAATGGGCACACGCGGGTATAGCGCTCAATTGTACACTGATAGTCTGGAGTCTATTTTTCCTAACCCACCTCAATCCGCCTTATGGTTTCCACTGTTTCGGCCAAAAGCTCATCCGCCCCAGAACGCGACCCTCAAAACATGCAAGCTGCCGCCTCTAGCCTGCGATATCTCCCCAAAGAAACATCAGTAGAAACCCTAGAAACATCTCCTAATCAGAGCCTGATGCCGCTGAATGCAGCAGTCAATGACCAGGATCACCTGAGCGTGGGCGGCTGTGACGTGGTGAATCTGGTCGAGCAGTTTGGATCGCCGCTCTATATATTAGATGAGCAAACGCTACGAACCGCTTGCCGTCAGTACAAACAGGCTTTTGAGCAGTACTATCCGGGTGAATCGCTGATTGTATACGCCTCAAAGGCTTGGAACTGCTTAGCGGTCTGCGCGATCGCCCTGCAAGAAGGCATTGCCATTGATGTCGTCTCCGGAGGTGAGCTGCAAACGGCGGTGGCAGCAGGGGCAACGGGTGAAATGCTTTATTTTCACGGCAATAACAAGTCATTAGAAGAACTCGAACTCGGCTTTGCAGCAGACGCGCGGATTGTCGTGGACAACTGGCACGAGCTGAAATCTTTGAATCAGTTGACAATCGCCGCTGGCAAAACAGCAACCATTTTGCTGCGGCTGACTCCCGGCATTGAGTGCCACACGCACGAATACATTCAGACCGGCCATATTGACAGTAAATTTGGCTTTGATCCTGACCAGCTAGAGGAGGTGTTTGCCTACTTGTCCAAAGATGGCAGCGGCCTGAACTGCATCGGGCTTCATGCGCACATTGGCTCACAGATCTTTGAGCTTCAGCCCCATCATGATTTGCCAGCGGTGATGGTGCGCTGGTTTAAAGTTGCTGAGCGCTACGGTTTGCCGATTAAAGAGATTGATATTGGCGGCGGTTTGGGGATTCGCTACACCGAGTCAGACGATCCGCCGAGCATTGATGAATGGGCTAAAACCGTGTGTGAAAGTTTGGCGGCGGCCTGTAAAGCAACCGATTTGCCGCTGCCGAAGATTTTGTGTGAGCCGGGGCGATCGCTGATCGGATCGGCTTGCGTCACCGCTTACACCGTCGGCAGCCAAAAAACGGTGCCCGGAATTCGCACCTACGTAGCGGTCGATGGCGGCATGTCAGATAATCCGCGCCCCATTACCTACCAGTCGGTGTACCGAGTGCTGGCCGCTAGCCAAATGTCTGCGCCTTTGAGTGAAACCGTAACGTTGGCGGGCAAGCACTGCGAATCGGGCGACGTGGTGATTCATGCCGCTAGCTTGCCGCCTTTGAGTGCCGGTGATATCGTAGTCGTCCCGGCTACGGGCGCGTATAACTACAGCATGGCCTCCAACTACAACCGGGTGCCGCGTCCAGCGGCGGTGCTAGTCGCTGATGGTAAGGCCGATCTAATTTTGCGCCGGGAAACCTACGCCGATTTGGTTCGTCAAGACTGTTTGCCGGATGCGCTAAAGCCCTTCTAAGATAATGGTGACACAGGTTTGACTCTTGTATCGCACCCTGCTTGATATTGTTTTAGTGTTTGCACTGGTCTACATGGTGCTGGCGATGATTCGCGATCGCCGCACCCTGTGGATGGTGCAAGGGCTAATGGTGCTTATGGCCGCGACCTTACTCAGCGAAGCGGCGGGTCTGTGGCTGCTGCCGTTTGTGATGGAAAAGCTGCTGCTAGGGGCCTCAGTGGCGCTAGCGATGATGCTAGTGCCGGAGTTTCGGCGGCTGTTAGAGCAATTGGGCCGAGGCGAAGTGATGCAGCTATTTATGGCTTCAGATAGTCACCTTTCGACGGCTCATAGCGTGATTGATGAACTGGTTGAGGCGGTCAAAGGGCTGAGCCAAAATCGCACCGGGGCGCTGATGATCTTAGAAATCGATGAGCCGATTGAGGAAAGCGATTTTTCGGTGCCGGGGGTGCGGCTAAATGCTGAGCTCTCGCGGGAGCTATTGCAG
>QBMP01000072.1:0-5337 GCA_003242115.1 Phormidesmis priestleyi | reverse complement strand
CTGCACGACGGGGCAGTGCTGATTCGCGGCTCACGCATTGTCGCGGCTGGGGTGATTTTGCCGATATCTGAAAAAGATGCTTCACGGCAGCTTGGCACCCGGCACAGGGCCGCAATGGGCATTACCGAGCGCGTCGAAAACTGCCTTTGTGTGGTGGTTTCGGAAGAAACCGGCTCGATCTCAGTGGCGCAAGGTGGAATGCTCAATCGGCCTCTGACCAGCAGTAAGTTGAAAGAACTGCTACTTGATAAGTTTTCGCCTTCAGTGGATGGTGATACGGTTGCCCCACAGTTGCGTAGCCTGGGCCGACGCCTGAGCATTAAGGGTCTAAACTTTTTAGGCTTTGTTCAGCGCAAGCTGCCCCGTCCCGCCCCCCAGGAAAAGAAATGACAGCCAATTTTATCAGTTCTTCTGCCGCACCTTCGGCCTCTGCTTCGGCCCTGCCAGGTGATTTATTGCCAGGGCGGATGCCTGTCCATGTGGCGGTGATTATGGATGGCAACGGCCGTTGGGCCAAGCAGCGCGGCTTGCCTCGAATCATGGGCCATCGCAAGGGCGTCGATACGCTCAAGAAGCTGCTGCGCTGCTGCCGTGATTGGGGCATCGGGGCGCTGACGGCTTACGCTTTTTCGACTGAAAATTGGGGCAGGCCCACGCATGAAGTGGATTTTTTGATGACGCTATTTGAGCGGGTGCTGCGCCAAGAGCTGAAAGAAATGATGGCAGAGGATGTGCGTATTCAGTTTGTGGGCAATTTGGCGGCGCTGCCGGAGACGTTGCAGCGCGAAATTGATCGGGCGGTGACGCAGACGCAGGCGAATCAGGGCATTCGGTTTTCGGTGGCGACCAATTATGGCGGCAGAGAGGAGATTTTGCAGGCTTGTCGGGCGATCGCTACTCAAGTCCAGCAAGGCGATCTCAACCCCGAAGATATTGACGAATCGCTCTTTAGCCGTCATTTGTACACGGCTGATATCAGCGATCCGGATCTGCTCATTCGCACCAGCGGCGAAATGCGTATCAGTAATTTTTTGCTGTGGCAGCTCGCCTACTCGGAGTTTTACATTACCGATACGCTGTGGCCCGATTTTGATACGGCTGAGTTTCACCAGGCGATGAAGGCATTTCAGAAGCGCGATCGCCGCTTCGGCAAAATTAGTAATAGTGACTCTGGTGATTGACGGCTTATGGCTGACGGCTAAGGTTCTTTGTAGCTAGCGACTCTGACGCTCAACGCACCTAGATCTGGATCGCGAGTAAAAATAAAAGCGCCTGTGGCTTCTTCTTGGCTAGAGAGGAAGTCAACTTGCTGATCGCCCCATTCGACCAACATGTTCTCTATTCGTAGCTCAGCAATGACTTGGACGGATTCTGCGGTTTCGCCACCCGTATTTTTAACGGTAAAGGGGACGTAATATTTTCCTTGTCGGTACTCAGTTGTTGAGGTGATTTCTAACGTCGGCGGTAGAGGATTGCGATCGCTTACCCACAAGTAACCGGCTCCGCCCAATACTGCGACTATCACCATCGAAGCAATGGCAAAGCTAATCAGCTCAGCCATCGAGCGAGGTTCATCAGACGGCTGGGGTTTAGGCGGCTGTGATAGTTTAATCGGCGGTTTCATAGGGCTAGTCTCCCGGCTGCACCGCCAATCGTTGCGGGTAGACCCAGGATCAAAACTTGCCGAAAAGCCAACTCAAAGGGCGCGCTTGGATCAAGCTTTCTAAAAAAGATCAGCATGAGCGCTGCGGCTAGGAGCGAAATTAGGTAAGAAATAGCTGTCTCGCTGAGTGGACCCTGGAAGATGCCTGTTTGCGATCGCCGCTGCTTTTGGTTGGCAAAGTTGGCCTGAAAAACAATGCCGTAAGACAGCAGTAACGAAGTCAAAACATTCAGCACCAGCCAAGGCCCATCAATTGCAGCTACTAAAACGGTGACCTCATCGGTAGGCGCAATGCTAAAGGCAATAATTGTTGCGCCAATCAAGGTCGCGCCGATGTCGGCGATGGTTTCATTTAAGGCATTTTCAGCAGTTCGTCGCGCCAAAGGCGAGGACTCTTTCTGCACAGGTGAGTCATCGGCCTCTTGTAGCAGTTGATTAGAGAGCGATACGCCCAGTGAAAAGGGCACGCTTTCAAAAATTATTTTGCCTAGGGCTTCATTAAAAGGGGTATCGAGGGTGATTTGCCGCAGGAGAATGAGTGTTAGCGTGGCGCAGATAATGCCTAGCGCGATCGCTTCTACCGCATCACCAATGGCGTCATTTTCGCGAGTAGCTTTCGCTTTGCGAAACCCTTCCGTACGACTTAGCAGGTAGGTCACCCCTAGCGTTGTCAGCAGAGCAACAATCAGCCGTAGCGGCGACACCGATGAGCCTATCCACCAAACTTCAATGGTATAGAGCAGAGGAATGCCAAACAAAAAGCCACCGCAAATGCCTCGCACCAGATCGTCTAATTCACGGCTGATCTGGGTGGCTTTGCGGCTTTTAGAAGGAGCCATATCACAGGGCAGTTTCTACTGAAACACTGCGTCAAAAAACGGTTATTTATTATAGCCTGACGATAGTGAGGTCATTGGCTTAACCTATGCCTTCAATGACAGGATGAAAGTAAAAGGACAAACTAATCACCGCATAGGTTGCTAGCAGTAGCGTCCCTTCCAGCCAGTTAGATTTGCCATCGGCGCTGATTGAGTTGGCGACAAATACGGCTACAGCCACTGCGATTAGTTCAAAGTTATTGAAGTCTAAATCCATCGGTTGGCCCATGAATGCGCCAATAATCACCAGCAACGGAGCCACAAACAGCGCAATTTGCATACTGGAGCCGACGGCCACACTCAGCGATAGATCCATTTTGTTTTTAAGCGCGACGGTGACGGCGGTGGCGTGTTCAGCCGCGTTGCCAATGATGGGCAAAATGATCACGCCGGTAAATAGCTCAGAGAGTCCTAGCTGCTTAGAGGCGACTTCTAGGGTGCCAACCAAGAATTCGGATTCTACGGCGACAGCCAAGGTAGCGGCCAGCAGGACGCCGATCCAAAGTTTGAGATTGGGCTTATGCGCTTCTACGTGCCCATTGCTGTGAGCCTTGCTATGAACACTTTCGGTGGCTGAGCTGCCAGTGGCTTCCGTGGGTTTAGCTTCATTGGGCTTGGCTTCATTGGGCTTGGCTTTAGGGAGTGGCGCGATCGCCTCCATCGGAGCCTCAGCCATGCCGACATCGTAAAGGTACGCATGGGTCTTCATCGCAAACAACAATGTCAGGCCATAGACCATCATCAGCACGATCGCCACCGCAATTGAAAGGCGCTGCAACGTCGGCTGATCAATGCCATTAGACGTAAAATCGACGGCGGTGGGCAGCAAAATGGCGATGACCGCTAGATTCATAGATGAAGCATTGAGGCGGGCAATCGTAGGCTGAAAAGTTTGCTCTTTGAACTTGATGCCGCCGAGCAGCATTGATAGGCCCATGACCAAGAGCAAATTGCCCATAATCGAGCCGGTAATGCTGGATTTAACGACGTTTATCAGTCCGGCGCGTAGGGCAAAGATGGCGATAATCAATTCAGTCGCGTTGCCAAAAGTGGCATTCATCAGCCCGCCAATGGAAGGGCCGGTGACGATCGCGATTTCTTCGGTGGCAGCGCCCATCCATCCGGCCAAAGGGATAATGGCTAAAGCAGCGGTGGTAAACACTATTAGATCGCTCCAGCCAAGGAAGTGAGCGGCTAAAGAGACGGGAATGAAGGCGAGGAAGCCGTAGAAGATGATGTTTTTGATTGGCATTTAGCAGCTCAACAGAGA
Organism: Phormidesmis priestleyi; assembly: GCA_003242115.1. GTDB lineage: Bacteria > Cyanobacteriota > Cyanobacteriia > Phormidesmidales > Phormidesmidaceae > Phormidesmis > Phormidesmis priestleyi_A. Next base: position 1,526 of record QBMP01000072.1, on the reverse strand, counting down.
GATAAAGGTGATGAGGTGATAGACAGCAAAGGCTGATTGAGATAGGTTGCCCAGGGAGCATAATCCTATCAATATATGTTGTACTGATCGCAGTGATGCAGGCGGAGCGGCTGATGAAGGGATGGCTGAAGGGACTGAGTTTACTGGTGGGGCTGCCGGTGGGGGCGATCGCCCTGTTCTACATCTGGGGCACGGCTGGCAGCTATGGCCAGCAGAATTATGCAGCTGTTGTGAACTATTTGCAAACGCCCTTGAATGAGGGCGAAGTCGCTAAGCCTACTCATACTATTGTGAGCTACAACATCGGCTACCTCTCAGGGCTGGCAAATAATACGACGGCTGAGACGGATAGCGCTTTTTTTGAGGCGAATTTGCAGCGAGTGACTGCGGCGTTGCAGGCGGTAAAACCGGATATTGTGGCGTTTCAGGCGATTGATTTTGCCTCGAAGCGCTCTTATCACATCGATCAGGCTAAGGCTATTGCTCAAGCGGTAAACCTGATCAATGGGGCCTTAGCGATTAGCTGGGATAAAAACTATGTGCCGTTTCCCTACTGGCCCCCCGCTGCGCAGTTTGGCAAAATTGTCTCTGGTCAGGCAATTCTTAGCCGTTGGCCCTATCCGATTCAGAGCAATCGCCGCCTCATGCTCGAAAAAGTGGCTAGCAATCCGTTTTACTACAACGCTTTTTATTTAGATCGATTGGCGCAGGTGTCTGAGATTTTGGTTGGTGGTAAGCCGCTGATGGTGATCAATGTGCATTTGGAAGCGTTCGATGAGCCGACGCGGGTGAAGCAGACGCAGTTTGTTAGAGCGATCGCTGAAGACTATGCCAAGACCTACCCGGTGATTGTGCTCGGTGACTTTAACAGCTCACTGAATCGCCCTGAGGAGTCGGCCTTTTCAATCAACGTCATGAAAGACTCTGAGCAGTTTGCCTCAGCAGTGCCTGAAGCGGACTGGGGCAAGGCGATGGCAACCTTTCCATCCAATCAGCCTGAGTATACTTTGGACTACATTTGGTACACACCAAGCACGATAGAAGTGGTCAGCACTGAGGTGATAAGTGCAGCAGGTGAAGCCTCTGATCATCTGCCGCTGATGATGGAGTTTCGGCTGAAAGATTGACCGGATAGATCGGGTCAATCTTACGGTTTGCAGTAGGCTGAACCGTAGCTTTGTCGATTATTATCTTAGGTTTTTCATGCTTGGCCTTGCCATTCACACCAGCAGCCCTCAGCTCGGACTCATGCTTCAGTCGGTACCGGGGCATGAGGCCATCATTCGTCATCAGGTTTGGAATTTAGGGCGCGAGGTGTCTAGCCAGTTTCACGCCAAGCTGATGGAATTTATTCAGCCCTATGACTGGAAGGATTTGAGCTTCGTAGCGGTAGCTAACGGGCCGGGAGGCTTTACGGGTACTAGAATTGGCGTTGTCGCCGCCCGAACCTTAGCGCAGCAGTTAGAAATTCCTTTATTTGGCGTGTCTTCTTTGGCGGCTATAGCGGCGCAATCGATAGCGAGTCA
>QBMP01000071.1:10927-15828 GCA_003242115.1 Phormidesmis priestleyi | reverse complement strand
CAGCGCTAAAAAAGGTTTCCCAAACGCTCAACAAACTTGTCTAAGCGCTAAAAAAGTTAGTCTAAGCGCCGAGTCAATAGTTGTAAGCCTCCAATAAATTAGGTTGGGCGCTGCACAAGTTAGCTCAAGCCTTCAGGAAGTTGGCTTAAGCCTTCAAGGCGTTAGCTTAAGCGCAAAGAAAGTTACGTTAAGGGCTACCCAAACTAATTAAGTAGCCCCTGTAAACAATATTTCCGTAAGCTTACGGGCAGAATCAAAACGCTATTTCCCGGAACGTCAAAAAATCTGTAATTTCCCATAACAACCGCTGCGCTTTTTGCATCTTCTCCAGGGCATTGTGAATGCAGCCAAGGCAATGCAGCCTCAACGCGCTCACAAGCCTTGCAACCCATCAACAAGCTGTTACTTTTACAAGGAAAAAAACAATGGTTCGCACTAAAAAGAATTCTCCTGTTATTGCCCTTGCTCAGAGCCGTCTGTCGGGCATGAAATCTGTTAGCGATAAGCTAGACCTGGGCAGCGGCTGCTCTATCGCTACAGTGGAAGCCAAGATAAAAGAAGCCCTTGTCAAGCTAGAAAACTACAACAAACTAAAATTTCAAACGGCTGCGGCCATGACCGAATTTGAACAAATCGAAAAAGAACTCGCCCGACTCTCAAAACAAATTTTGCTCGGTGCCGCTATGAAGTATGACAACGATAGTAAAGAATATGAAATGGTAGGGGGCGTAAGGACGAGCGATCGCCGCCGCTCCCGCCCTCAGATTGAAACCCCGGCTACGCCCGTAACTGTCTCTGCTTGAGGGGGGTGTGATTAGAAACTTAATTGCACTTGCTTTAAACGCTGGGATTAGCGGCTTGAATGGCTTGTAAAAGCTGCTCATATGATCGTCTACAACTAAGATGCGATCGCTAGGCTGATCTGGCGCTAGACGTAAGACTTTGCGCTCAGCGCTGATCTGCATCTTATTCGCCATACTCGATACCGCTAACTTTGCCTCGAAACACCACGTACTGATAAATGTTGTAAAACAGCATAATCGGAATCAAAAAACCGACGAAAATCAGCATAAACACAAGCGAGCTGGGGGCGGCTGCGGCTTGATAAATAGTGATTTTCGTCGGGATGATGTAGGGAAAGACAATTAGCCCTAAGCCAATAAACGAGAGTAGAAACAACAGCAGCGTCCAGATAAAGGGCGTGTTTTCTGACTTGGCGCTAAGGCTGCGCAGCAGCAGACCAATCAACAATACAGCTAGTAGTGGAATGATCGCAAATAAGGTCGCTAAGCCGCTGTCAAACAGCTTTTCGCGCAGCCCCTGATAAAAAATTGGGGTGGTGATGGTGATGAGTAAAGCGCCAATGAGTGTGGTGATGGCAGAAATTTTAGCGGTGCGGTAGTGGGTGTCTTGCAGTTCGCCTTCGGTTTTGAGCACTAGGTAAGTGGAGCCGATGAGCACATAGCCCTGCACGAGGGTGAGAGCGGCTAGGAGCGATCGCCAATTTAGCCAATCCCAAGTACCGCCAATAAAGTGCCCTGCATCATCGACTTGAATGCCCGACAGCACGCTGCCCAAAGCAAACCCCTGCGCTAGCGCCGCCACTAAGCTAGCGACGCCAAAAGCATTGTTCCAAAACCACTTGCGCTGCGACAGTTCTCTAAATTCAAACGAAACTGCCCGTATGCTCAGGGCAAAAACCATCGCTAAAATTGGAATATACAGCGCGCTGAGAATGGTGCCGTAAGCTACGGGAAACGCCCCAAACAGGGCCCCGCCCATTAGTACCAGCCAAGTCTCATTGGCATCCCACACATTGCTCAAACTGGTCATCAGCATCCCGCGCTTTTCGTCGCCATCGGCGGTTAAAGAGAGAATGCCAACGCCAAGATCGAAGCCATCTAAAATCACATACAAAAAGAGAAACAAAGCCAGGATAAAGAACCAGACCTGCGGCAAAAAGTAATCGAGAGTTTCCATGAAAAAGATGTTTAGGAGTGGGCGTCGAGCTTGGGAAGTTGACTCTAAAAGGTGACTCTAAAATAGCCTTACTGCTGGGCTTCGACAGGTCGCTTGTCGGGCTGCTTTTGGGCAGGCTCAGTGCTGATGAGATCGATGTTTCCGGGCAAGGGCAGGGTTAGATTTGGCCCTTGGGAAATGATTCGAGTGCCAAAATACAGGGTTGTGACTAGCAGCAGGCTGTACAGGGTGACAAAGCCTAGCAGCGAGCTGAATACCACTTCTGCGGGCACGTGCGAAGCCGCATCAATGGTGCGAATTTGACCGTATACTGTCCAGGGCTGTCTGCCGACGCAGCGCACAATCCAGCCAGAATCGGTGGCGATGTAGCCCAGCGGCGCAGAAAAAATCCAGGCCCGCATCAGCCACTTTTGTTCGCCAATGGCCTCGGCGCTAAACTTACCGCGCCACCACTGCAAGGCGCTTACAGCCATCAGCGCGGCGAGAAAGAAGCCAATGGCGATCATCACTCGAAAGCTGTAGTAAATCAGCCCAACCTGATGAGGCCGATCTTCGGGTGCAAAGGCTTTGAGCCCCTGTACCGGCTCTGTCAACTTTGTTTTAAATTCTAAAATCAGGCCCAATGCCTGCGGCACTACAATTTCAAAATCGTTGCGCTCGGCTTTGTCATTGGGAATGGCCAGCAGGCTCCAGTCGCCGCCTTCACCGGCTGGAATGGTTTCCCACCGCGCTTCCATGGCCGCTAGCTTGGTCGGCTGATAGTGGTATACCTGCTCGGCGCTGAGGTGACCCATGTAGATTTGGATGGGGGCAACTGCAATAGCACAGCCCAGCACAATCTTAAAAGAGCGGGCAAAAAACGCTTCGTTTCGTCCTTTGAGCACATACCAAGCGCTGATCCCCCCAATCACAAACAGCGAGGTTTCCAGTGTGGCAAAGAACATGTGCAGCACACTGTTACGCATGAAGGGATTAAACATCGCCTGAAAGTAATCGCGCACAAAGAAATGTCCGTCAATAAATTCGCCCCCGGTCGGCGTCTGCATCCAAGAATTGGCAATCAAAATCCAAAACGTCGATAAATTCGCCCCAAAGGCCACCATCACCGTGGCAAATAGATGAATAAAAGGATTTACCCGCTCCCAGCCAAACAGCATAATCCCTAAGAAACCGGCCTCTAGCATGAACGCCATTGAGGCTTCAAAGCCGAGAATGCTGCCAAAAAAGTCTCCTGTTGCCTCTGAAAAGGGAGCCCAGTTTGTGCCAAACTGAAACTCCATTGGAATCCCGGTGGCGACGCCAATGCCAAAATTGAGCACGTACAGCTTTGACCAAAACCTGGCGTGATAGTAGTAATCAGGATTTTTGGTCTTGAGCCACAAAATTTCTACCACCACTAAGTAAATGCCCATGCCTGTGGTCAGCACGGGCCAGAGCATATGAAAAAGCGCTGTCAGCGCGAACTGCATTCGCGAAAGCACATAAGAATCAGGCAAAAAATCCATAGAAGCAAACATCCGCACATATACGCTGACTTACGCTGACTATCGTAACGAGCATTCTAAATAAAGGAACGCGCAGGCAGAAATTGACCTAGAATGCCTTTATTGATTGAAACCGCGCAAAAGCTAGACCCGCTTCCAAAAGATCCGCTATGAAATATTCTTCAGCCGTTTTATTGGCTCTCTTGCTGTTAGCAAGCTGCTCTACAGATGGCGGCATTGTCTCAAGCAATCCATCGGCCAATTCATCGGCTGAGGTGACGCCTAAGAGCAGCGAGCCCAGTGACGCAGAGAGCGCCGATAATGACACAGCAGATGATCCCAAAGCCGATGCTGAGACTGCTGATCTTGAGGCTACCAATGAAGAGCAAACAGATGAAGCTGCTGCCGACCTCGAAGGTGTGGATCAAAAAAACGTCAAGCTGGTGGTGAGCGATCAAGAGACAGCCGGTCAAATTATCGTTGCAGAAGTATCAACCGCTCGCGACGGCTGGATTTCTATTCATAAAAGTAATGTTGATGGCGGTATTCAGCTTCCTGACAGCATTGGTCAGGCTCGGGTAAACTCCGGTGACAGCGAAAAAGTAGTGATCGACTTGTGGGACGCGCCCTATGAAGGTGAAAAACTATGGGCGCTTTTGCACGTAGATGCGGGCGATCGCGGCACTTACGAGTTTCCTGAAAAAGATTTGGCTGTCCGTAAAAACGGGGAAATGATGGCGAGATCTTTTAAAATTAAAGGAAAAGACAAAGACAGAGAAGAGACTGAAGAATAGCGTTGAGCCAAGATGAGCTGAAAAAAATGCAAGGCAAATGAATGCCCTGTTTTGAGTCAGCATTTGCCTTGCATTCATTTTGTTCGGCGGTATTTATGACTTTAAGAACGTCATTAGGTCTTTAGTAAATTGCTCTTTGCGGGTGGCGAATAGTCCATGCGGAGCCCCGTCGTATTCTATCAGCTGCGATTGGGCGATGCCTTTGGCGGCGGCGCGTCCGGCGGCATCAATAGGTACAGTTTGATCTTGGGTGCCGTGAATAATCAAGGTAGGGACTGAGAAGCTAGGCAAGTCGGGGCGAAAGTCGGTCGTAGCGAAGGCTGCGGCGCAGTCAAGGGTGGCCTTGAGACTAGCCTGCATAGAGACGCTGCGCGACCATTCGAGCAATTCTGGGCTCGGTGGATTAAGCGCGAAGTCGCTGCCGTAGAAGGTTTTGAAGAAGCTAGCGAAAAAGTGAGTGCGATCGCGCTTCATGCCTTCAGTCATTTTGTCAAAAACCGCTTGGGGCGTTCCTTGGGGGTTGTCGGGCGTTTGGAGCATAAAGGGTACAACAGATGACACGAGCCCTGCTTGAGTCACGTTGGCACCACCGTGCCGGGACATATAGCGGGCAACTTCGCCGCCGCCCATCGAAAAGCCGATA
>QBMP01000071.1:0-10917 GCA_003242115.1 Phormidesmis priestleyi | reverse complement strand
CGGCATCAGTGGCGTTAGTTTCAGCAATTACATCGGCTAAATCGTCGGCTAGGGTGTCGTAGTTGTAACCTGTCCAAGGCTGATCGGAGCGGCCAAAGCCTCTGCGGTCGTAGGCGATCGCGCGAAAGCCGGATTGGGCTAGCGCGATCATCTGGTCATCCCAAGAGTCGGCAGATAGGGGCCAGCCATGCAGCAATATCACCGGGCGACCTTCCCCCCAGTCTTTAACATATAGCTTTGTGTTGTCGCGGGTGGTGATAAATGGCATGGCTTTTGGTGATAGCTCCGTAAGTTTGCTTCCGCGAATTTGCTGGTTTTGTTGAGTTCGCTCATGCATAAGTTAGCAGCAATGAAAAAGAGATGCTATCTCTCTGAAGTGGGAAGAGTTGGAAGAGTTGAAAGCGCAGTTAGAATCGTGGTTTAAGGTTAGGGTTTGAGATGTCAGCGTTAAAATCTGTTGTTATCACGGCCTAAAGTAAATTCCCTCAGAAAACTCCTTCAGAGGCACTAGATCAAAGACAAAATTCTCAGCGATCACACTCCAAAAAACTTTGCACCGTTCGGCAATGAACAGATATTATAGAAAGACTTAAGGAAATCATTACGAGACTCATGACGATTCTTGAAAATCTCTTAACAAGACTTAGATTCAATCTTTCTTTGTCAATTTTTGGACTTTTTCGTCTCATTGCGAGACTCAACTAAACTCTACAAAGTCTCATAATGAGAATCGATAAATTATGCATATCCTCTTGGATTTAGACGGTACGTTGACTGACCCTCAGATCGGGATTACGAAAAGTATTGCGTTTGCTCTGGAACAAATGCAGGCTGCTGTGCCGGAGAAAAGTCAGCTTATTGAGTGCATTGGTCCGCCGTTGAGTATGAGCTTTTCACAGCTTTTGCCGAAGCCGACGGCTGAGCGGGTGGCTGAGGCAATCGCCCATTATCGAACTCGATTTTCGGCTACGGGCATTTTTGAAAACAGCCTTTACGAGGGTATTCAGCCTGCTTTGGTGCAATTGACTCAGCAGGGAGCGACGCTGCATTTGGCGACTTCTAAGCCGCATGTGTTCGCTCGGCGGATTCTTGAGTATTTTGAGCTAGAGACTTATTTTGCTTCGGTGCATGGCAGTGAGTTGGATGGGGTGCGATCGCACAAAGCGGACTTAATTGCTTATGTACTAGCGCAGGAGGCTATAGCAGCAGCAGAGGCGGTGATGGTGGGCGATCGCGCCTATGACATTGTGGGCGCTGTGGCCAATAAGATTCCGGCTGTGGGTGTTTTGTGGGGATACGGTTCGCGGATAGAGCTAGTGGAAGCGGGCGCAGATCGGCTACTGGCGCAGCCTAGCGAACTGTCACGAATGATGAGATAGCGTTGCTTTTTAGTCTTGTCAATAGTCTCGAAGAAATTATAGAAAGACTAAGGTTGAGATAAATTAGTCTCAAAATAAGATTTATATATTTACAAGTTCTAGGCAGCTCTAGGGGGTGTGCCACGCCGGGATTGTTCGGCCTTACTTTTTTAAGGGAAACATACTATCAACATTGGTTGAACGATATTTTCCCCTTTAGATTTTTTGGCGTAACTGCGCTGATTTTGTGCATCGTGTTTTTACCCCTTATTAACCTGTCATCAGCGCTATGCAACCTTTTCTCGGCTTTTTCCCTTCGGAGCTTACTCAAGGCATCTCTGCTCAAAACATCTCTGCTCAAACCATCTTTTCTCAGAAAAAATCTTCGAGCCTTGTCATTCGCGGTCGTAATTTGCTGATTACGACGCTGGTGATTGGGATGGTTCACTACGGACTAGCAACATTGGCTCAGGCTGTTTCTTTTGAGAGTGGAGCCTCGGCGATCTGGCCTTCTTCGGGATTTTATTTGGCGGTTTTGATGCTGTTTGGGCCGCACTTGTGGCTACCAATCCTGCTGAGTGAGCTGTTTACAAATTTGCTGTTGTTTTACCCAGATTCACCAATGACGGTGGCTGGAATTTCTTTAATTAGTACGCTCGAACCGCTGGTGGGGGCTGGGCTAATTTGGCGGTTTATCGGGAAGCGCTATCTGTTCGAGCGATCGCTGCATGTGTTTAAGTTTATTGTGCTGATTGTACCGAGCCCGCTGATTACCACGAGTCTCGCCGTTGCGGTGCTGTGCGCAACGGGGCAGGCACCCTGGGAATATTACCTGCCAATTTGGCAAACTTGGACAATTAGCGTGATTACAGGGCGGTTGATTGTGACACCGGCGGTGTTGGCTTGGGCTCATCGTCCTTGGCGGCAATTCACGCTGCGTAGCCGAGAGAGTATTGAATTTATTAGCTTGCTGGTTTGCTTGGTGATTATCAGCAAATATGATTTTTTAGGCAATCCGGTGGAATATATGATGATTCCGCTGTTGCTGTGGGCGGCTTTTCGGTTTGGCGCGGTAGAATCTACTCTTTTGGTGGTGGTAATTTCTACAATTACGGTGGCGAGTACAGTTAATGGCTTGGGGTCGTTTGTCAGGTCTTCGATTTCAGTATCGCTGCTATTGCTGCAATCTTTTATCTGTGTGATTGCACTGACGACTTATTTTTTGTTGGCGGTATTGAGTGAGAACCGTCAGGCAGAAGGGCGACTGAAGCGGGCGAACGAAGATTTGGAGCAGCGAGTGGCAGATAGAACCGCTGAGCTTAATCGGGCAAAGGAAATGGCTGATACGGCGAATCAGGCGAAGAGTGAATTTTTGGCGAATATGAGTCATGAATTGCGCACGCCGCTGAACGGTATTTTGGGCTATGCGCAAATTTTGCAGCGCCATGAGCCGCTGTCGGATAAGGGGCGTACGGGGGTGAATGTGATTCAACAATGCGGGTCTCACCTGCTGACGCTGATCAACGATGTGCTTGATTTATCTAAAATTGAGGCGCGTAAGCTAGCGCTTCAGCCGAGTGCGTTTCATCTGCCTGCTTTTTTACAGGGCGTGGTTGAAATCAATCGGATTCGGGCTGAAGAAAAGGAAATTGGGTTTAATTTTCAGCTCGATTCTCGCCTGCCGGAGGGGGTGTATGCGGATGAAAAACGGCTGCGTCAGGTGTTGATTAATCTGTTGGGGAATGCGATTAAGTTTACGGAGCGCGGCGGAGTGACGTTTAAAGTTGAGCCGGTGGGTGAAAAGGTTCGCTTTGAGATTGCGGATACGGGTAGGGGAATGACGGTTGATCAGGTGGAAAAGATATTTTTGCCTTTTGAGCAGGTGGGGGAGACTAAGAAGCAGGTGGAAGGCACTGGACTAGGGCTCGCGATCACGCAGCGAATTGTGGGATTGATGGAGAGTGAGGTGGTAGTGCGCAGTGAGCTTGGCCAGGGCAGTAGCTTTGCCTTTGAGGTGAGGCTACCGGCGGCGCAAGACTGGGCAAATACAGCCAGATCTATGGCGCAAGGGACGGTGACTGGCTATGAGGGCGAACGGCAGACGATTTTGGTGCTGGATGATCGTTGGGAGAATCGTTCGGTTTTGAAGAATCTGTTGGAGCCGATTGGCTTTGAGGTGATTGAGGCGAATGATGGCCAGGAGGGCATTGAGAAAACGCTGAGCGCTGAGCCGAATCTAATTATTACGGATTTGATGATGCCGGTGGTGGATGGGTTTGAGTTTATGCTGAAGCTGCGATCGCATCCTCAACTTGAGCATCATACTGTGATTGTTTCTTCGGCGAGTGTGTTTGAAATTGATCGATATAAGAGTATTCAGGCAGGCGGTAATGACTTTTTGGCTAAGCCAGTACAGTTTGATGATTTGCTGGCGCTGATTGCTAAGTATTTGCCGGTAAGCTGGCTGTATGAAAACCGTGAAGAGGCGGCAGAGAAAGCGATTGAAGCCCCGGCTGTCGATGTTTTGCAGCAGCTGGCGGATCTGGCTCAAGACGGCGATTTAGATGAGATTATCGCGATCGCCCAAGCTCTAAATACTGGCCATACGGTAGGGTTTGCGCAAGCTGTACTGCGATTAGCGGAGACTTGCGAAATTGTGAAGCTGAGAGCTTTGATTCAGCAGTTCTGCTGATTTTTGTGTTGGTCTATTTAATTAAGTGACAAAAAGCCGACTTTAGAACATCGACCCTAGAAAAACGGCTTTAGAAGGGCAGCTTTAGAAGTGCGGCTTTAGAAAAGCAGCAAGCAAAATCTAGCGATCAAAAACCATCATGGCTTACTCTGCTCAGCCTTTTATCTTGGCTGTCGATGACAACTCAAACAATTTGTCGGTGCTTTCTCAAACGCTAAAAACGGCGGGCTATAAGGTTCGGATTGCAGTGGATGGCGAAGATGCGCTCTCGCAAATCGCCCGGGCTCAGCCGGAGCTGATTTTACTGGATGTGCAAATGCCTAAAATAGACGGGTTTGAAACCTGTCGGCGGCTTCAGGCAAATCCGGAGACGGCTGGAATTCCGGTGATTTTCATGACGGCGCTGGCAGATGCCGCGAGTCGGGTGAAGGGGCTGTCGCTAGGGGCGGTGGACTATATTGCAAAGCCGTTTGATCAAGCAGAGGTGTTGGCGCGGGTGAAGGTGCACTGGCGGCTGAAGCAACTGACCGATATGTTGGATCAGCAGGTGCGCGATCGCACTCAGTCTTTGCAGCAGGCTCAGGTGCATCTGGTACAGCAGGAAAAGCTTTCGGCCTTGGGCGAGTTGGTGGCAGGCGTAGCCCACGAGATCAACAATCCGGTGGGCTGCATTGTCGGTAATGTGGGGTCGGTGCAACGCTATTTTAGTGATTTGATTGGGCTGATTGATCTCTATCGCAATACGTTTCCAAAGCCCGGTGAGGAAATTGAGGCTGAAATTGAAGAGATAGATCTGACCTATATTCGCGAAGATTTTCCTAAAATGATTCAGGCGATGAAGGATGGGGGCGATCGGATTAAGGCTATCAGCCACAGCCTGCGCTCTTTTTCGCGCTCGGATACCGATGCTCAGCAGTTGTTTAACCTGCATGAAGGGCTTGACAGCACGCTGTTAATTTTGCGCCATCGGCTCAAAGGCAATGATCAGCGACCAGACATTGGCATCGTCACTCAATATGACGATATTCATGAGATCAGGTGCTTTCCGGGGCAGCTTAATCAGGTCTTTATGAACATTTTGGCCAATGCCATAGATGCTATAGAAGAGATGAGTCAAGGGCATAGCTTTGCTGAGATTAAGGCAAATCCCCATTGGATTAGGCTGCAAACAGGGCTTGAAGATAGCTGGGTGGTGGTGACAATTTCTGACAATGGCCCGGGGATGAGTGAGGCGGTAAAAGCACGGATTTTTGATCATTTGTTTACGACCAAGCCCGTTGGGAAGGGCACCGGGATTGGTTTGGCGATTGTTCACCAAATTATTATTGAAAAGCATCAAGGCACGATTGAGGTTAGATCAACGCCTGGTATTGGCACTCAATTTACGATCCGGCTGCCGGTTGCGGGCGTTGCCTAGCAGTTGCTTGACGTTTGGGCTAGCTGTATCAATATGAGTCTTTGTGGCTTACGTTGGGGCTCATGTTGGTCTTAATATAAGATTTAGGCAAGATGAAAGGGATTGTTGGCGATCGCTCGGCTGGAATAAAGCTAAGCTGCGTAAACTTCGATCTAAATCAGTTAATTATTGATCGATCACGATGCGTCATTAAATCTAAACGAATGCCCAGACCCAATAGGCAGTCTCTGACGTCGGCATTGACCATTGACCATTGGCTATGGCCCAGCAACGGCTGATTAGTTGCGTTCCCGGCAAACAATCAAGGCGTCAAAGTCATTTATTTTATTGAGTTTTGGGCTTTCAAATATTTTTAAGGACTAGAATTGGACTAAATTTACCGCCCTCTCTAAGGCTCATTGCCCTCAGCTTCAGTCTTAAGCCTTAGAAGCATAGCAGGTCATCAAGGCAATATTTTTCTCAGCAGCGGTAATGGGAATAGCCGCTGTAGCCATTTTGCTACAAGTGCCGATAAGTCTTGCATGGCTAAGCGCGATCGCGGCCTCCAGCCTCTAGCAGCATCAGACTTCAGCAAGTCCAGAGCAATGGGTCTTGCTAAAGTCGCTTAATCTCAATCCGAGTCTTTCAAGTATTAACTATAGTCTTATTAAGAGCCTTTCAAGACTGTAGTTAAGACCATTTCGGCAAGCCAAAAATACTGCGGAAATTTATCCCTTTTGAGATAAAGCCCTCTCACTCCGATTTCGCAATTAGTGATTAACATTGGGGCTAGGGCCATACGAGATCAGCAGCCCGTGAATTTTGAATTTAGCTACACCCGATTATTGGTTGAAAACTACGCAGCCTGCCGTGAATTTTACACATCTGTCTTAGGATTAGAAGTCACTTTTACATCCGAAATTGATGACTACAGTGAGCTGACTAGCGACGACATTAAGCTCACCTTACTCAGCCGCGATCAGTTTTCGGGTCATTTTGGCAGCGGAACTGACTTCGCCTTCGACCATAAAAGCGACAGTATCGCGCTTAGCTTTTGCGTCAGCAATGTAGATGAAGCCTACCAATATCTCAAAACAAAAGGGGTAGAAACAGTCAGTCCGCCGTGGAATTTTGCAGATTGGGGCGTAAAGTCGGCGCTCGTGCGCGATCCTGATGGCAACTTAATTGAGCTTACCCAAATGGGAGACATGGTAGGCGCAGATTCCAACGGATAGCACAGAAAATTCGGATACTGCGAAAGGACTAATCGCCTGAAATAACAAGGATTGAATTTGAACTTTAAATTACCCATACAGCGACCTTCTGAAGCCCACACCTTCGCCACACTATTACTTAAGCAGTATTTTTCAATAGGTGTCTCCATAGGTGGAGGAAAGGATCAGGTAAGTTTTCTACGCTTGTAAAGTTGTTTATGAAATTTTGTGGCAGCGTCAGTCTTAAATTTTGAGATAGGCACTGCTGCTTACTCACCATCGTTGGAGATTTTCAGGAATGTTTTTTCACAAGAAAGCGTTAATTGCAAAAGAAGTCAAAATAGATGAACCTAATCCTCAATTTGCACAGCTTTTACTAGAGCAGTTCGGCGGTGCTACGGGCGAACTCACCGCCGCTTTGCAGTATTGGGTTCAGTCCTTTCATGTCGAAAATGAAGAGATTAAAGACATGCTGCAAGATATTGCCATTGAAGAGTTTAGCCACTTAGAAATGGTTGGCAAGCTGATTGAAGTGCATACTAAGAACGCAAAGCAAGCTAATCAAGAAGCTGCTTTTAACAGTAGTCTTTTCGCGGTGCGCGGCATTGGCCCTCACTTCCTTGACTCTCAAGGCTCTGCCTGGACAGCCGCCTACCTAAACGAGGGCGGTGATGTTGTTCGCGATCTGCGCGCTAACATTGGTGCTGAAGCGGGTGCTCGCCAAACCTACGAAGCTCTCATCAAACTTGCGCCCGACGCCGGAACGAAAGAAACCCTAGTACATTTGTTGACGCGCGAGATTTCTCATACGCAAATGTTTATGAATGCCCTAGAATCAGTGGGTAAGTTAACCGATCCGTTCTTTGGTAACGTGCAGCCTGATGATACGGTCGATATCTACTACAACTTGTCTACTAATGGTACTCAGGGCGGCGATCATCGCGGTCCCTGGAACTCTGATGAGAATTTTCGATACATTGCTGACCCATTGAAAGAAATCAATAAACGATCGGTCAAACAGTAAGTGCCGTCAAACAGTAAGTGGCCAAACCCGATTGCCTGATGAGTAGGCGATCGCCACAGCTATTTTCTACGACCCTGTGTTGAGCCATTTGTACAACGCAGACAATTGACAACCCAAATGGCTTCTGTCTTAGAATTAGAAGGGATTAGAAGCCATTTCCATCTCCGAAGCTGTCGCCGATATTATCCGGATTAAATGCGCATCTTCACAAAAACTTCATATTTTTCGCGTAGGCTAGAGAGGTCAAGGGATACGGTTACACAACCTACCACGCGACCCCAGGCGAATCGGCACAAGGTCGCATTTAAGAGGCACTTGTCTTATGAATCTCCAACAGCTTCTGCATGAATATAACCGGGGCGATCGCGATTTTTCAGCTACCTCCCTGCGTGGCGTCGCCTTACCTCATAGCTATCTAGTTGGCATTAACTTTAGCTGCTGCGACCTCAGCAGCTCTGATTTGAGCCAAAGCGATCTCAGTAGAGCTAATTTGCGAGGCGCAAACCTAACCGATGCCGAACTCGTTGGCACCAACTTTAGCGGTGCTAACCTGCAAAGCATCAACTTCATTGGAGCCGATCTGCGAGGGGCTACTCTCATCGGAGCAAACCTCACGGGCGCTGATTTGCGAGCCGCCGATTTCACAGGCGCTGACTTGCGTGGCGCTGATCTCACCGACGTCCGATTGAGCGGCGCCAATTTGTCTAATGCAGATCTTACAGGTGCCTGCGTAGACGCTTTGGAACTCGAAAACACCGACTACGACGGCGCTACACTCAACGGCCTAGTAACCGCCAACCATGCCCAACTTTCCGTTACTAGCTGGGTATCGTGGGGCGCTAGTTGAGATCTGTAAAGCGCTCACAAGATAGTCTAAAGGATAGTCCGAGTCTCTTGTTTACTCGGACTATCTCACTCTGACTATCTCAGCAGTGTAGAAGGCCATCCATAACCTACATAAGGATAGGGATAAGGACAGAGCGATCGCCGCAAAGTCCTCCCCAAAACAGCCCTAAAAATAGATTTTTTCTAATCGAAATCCATTTAAGCTATTGATTTTAATTATTAATAGCTTAAATGGATTGCTGCCAGAATTCACTGTTGGCCTTACAGAAAATCACCGCCTAGCAAGGGCTATATCGCTTACTTTACCAATCAAATTGTTCGTCAAAGGCTCTGAAAAGCTGAGCTGATAATTCATGTCGCAATAAAAGTTAATCTCACATTATTGGGAATGATTCTAATCTAATATTTAATCGTTATTGAGTTTTATTCTCTTTAATTGGCTTCAGAGCAATTTTTAATTAATAGTAAGGCTCAATGATTGATTTTCACTCCTCTCATCTCACATCTGTGGCCATAGCTGCTTCATAGACTGAACGGTTATATACCAATAGACCCTTCTCGCCTTGGTCATAGATGTGTTTCCTCTTCTTTTTTCTGTTTTCTCTTCATTCTTTTATCAGCGATGACTGGTTCTAACTTATTTCTGCTGCTCTCTATTCTTTACTTGGAGATTTTCTATGATATCGACCTTCTTTAATTATCCTGATCCACTAGCACGGGCTGCTTCCACTGACTAGCTACGAAATCTTTATTCATGGCCTAGCGACTTTCGATGCAGTTAGATACCCAAATTTCGGCCAAATAAGGGGCAGTAAAATGGCTGATTTTGGTTTTGCGAGAAAAGTTCGGTATGCAAAGTTAATATGAGGTAAAAAAATATGTCTTCTCGTTTAGAGGTTGTTTTAAAAGCCCCGAGTTTAGCAAGAAAGCTCACACAGTATAGGCTGAAAGTAGTTAATCTCTAGCCCCGTGTGAGCCATGACAAAAGCATACTCTAGCAACTTGACGCGAGCCCAGTTTGAATTGATAGAACCGCTGCTGCCCGCTGCCAAACCAGGCGGTCGGCCCCGTGGCGTCTGCCTGGTCTACTTTGTGCTGCGAGTGTTACCCTAAATCGGCTTTTTTTGAACCAGGCCCGCAATCCCGAATTCAGGGTGGATTAAGGTGACAGAGTTGGCACTGTCAGTGTGCCTAGATCGATCAGCCCCGCTTGGTCGGGGGCGATCTCAAAGGGGACGGGGGCGCGATCGCGCAGTCTAATCTCATAACGCCCTGAGGTAAACCCCAGCAGGGCAAACCGACCATTTCGGTTAGTAAACAGGGTCTGGGTCACCCAGTCAGCGTCTGACAACGAGACGACCTCGCCCGCCTGCAACCCCAGAGGTGCCCCGGCCTTATCCACCAGCACGCCCCGGACAAACGCCGAAGCTTCGGTACCGGCCATGATGAGCGTACCGCTGCGGTAGCTGGGCATAATCACATACTCATCGGCTCCCAGGTCGTAGCCTAGGGGGGCCTCTGGAGCGTCAAGCCGCACCCGCGAGACGTAGTAGGGCTGGAGATCGGGCAGCACCGCTGGGCCAAACCCATCGACTACGGCCCCATAGCCCTCCTGGCTGGGGTTGACCCCAATGGTTTGCCCCCGCCAGCGATCGCGCGGCACCACCAGCACAAAGCTGTTGGTAATTGGTCGCGACCAGCCAACGTGGCCATCGGCAAACACCAGGGCGGTACCAAGGGTGAGGCGAGTGGTGTTGCTGATGTTGTTGTTGTTGTTGTTGGCCCCCGCCGCCGCCGTAGGCCAGGCGACATCGTGGGTCAGGCCCAGATCAAAGCGATAGTCGGTGTAGGTCAGCCGCCCCGACAGATCGTAACCCTGGCTCCCTCGATTTAGATCGAGCGCTAGACCAGGGCTTTGCAGTCTGCGCTCAGGGCTGCGGCTCCACGACAGGCGATTGCTGATCGTCTCTGTGCTACTCACTGTGGTGTTGAGCGCCACCGACTGACGGCGCTGCGGCATCAGCCAAGACAGCCCTAAAAAGGCGCGAGTTTCATCTTGGCCCTGCTGATCGAGGCTGTGGTTGAGGGTGACACTGCCGCTGAGGCCGTTGCCCAGCGATCGCGACAGCCCCAGGTTAGCGGTATAGCTATCTGGGCCATCTCGCCCCAGGCGATAGCCGCCGCCGATATTCAAGCTCGTGTCACCAAAAATGCGCTGACTGTAGGCGGTTGACAGCATGAGCCAGTCGGGGCTGGGACTGAGCGAACCAAAGGTAGTGAATCGATCGCCCCGGTACTCTGCCGCCACTCGCAGCGATCGATTCGTAACGTCTTGGGGGCGGGGGGGTAGCTCATACTGCAACCGCATGGCCAGACCTGTGCCCAGT
>QBMP01000070.1:13777-15864 GCA_003242115.1 Phormidesmis priestleyi | reverse complement strand
CATTTCAATCGTGCCTTCAGCGGCCACAATTTCAATATCGCGCAGGCTTTCTGGCTGCGATACCGACGCCCTAATCTGCTCAGGGTCACCGACTAGCAGCACCTGTACGCCAAGCTCTGCTTTTGCCCTGACCGCACCCATAACTATTTCCGCAGGGGCATAGTCTCCGCCCGTTGCGTCTACTGCAATGCGTACCTGCGTTGAATCCATTAAAGTTCTATCCTGGTTCTATCTTGTAGTCTGGCCACAGAGTATGGCCAATAGAAACTTTAAGAATTCTATCAGAATAACTCTGCCAGTGCTTAGCCAGTGCTTATTCGGCCAGTGCTTAGTCAGTGTCTGAGGAATCGGCTGCTTACTCTTCGCCGGGCTCAACAATCCGCTGAAACAAGTAGCCAGTACCGCGCGCGGTCAAAATTAGCTCGGGGTTGCTGGGATCGTCTTCTAATTTGGCCCGCAGGCGGGAGATATGGACATCGACTACGCGAGTATCAACGTGGCGCTCAGGGGTGTAGCCCCAGACTTCTTGCAAGATTTCGGAGCGCGAAAAAGGCTCCCCGGAGCGGCTGACCAGCAGCTCTAGCAGGCTAAACTCCATGCCCGTTAGGCGAATGCGCTCATCGCCTTTGTACACTTGCCGCTTGTTAGTATCAATGCGGATGTTATTAATCGTGATCACGCCAGAGCTAGGAATGCCCGAAGCACCTGTCTTTTCGACCCGACGAAGCACAGAGCGAATTCGCGCTTCTAATTCTTTGGGTGAAAAAGGCTTGACTACATAATCATCTGCGCCTAGCTCTAGGCCAGTGATGCGATCAGCAACGTCGCCTAATGCAGTGAGCATGATGATGGGGATGTCGGATTCTTTTCTCAGCTCTTGGCACACGCCGTAGCCATCGAGTTTGGGCATCATCACATCGAGCACGACCAAATCGGGAACAGTGTTGCGAAATATTTCTAAGGCTTCTTCGCCGTCAGCAGCGGTCACGACATCGTAGCCAATCATTGAGAGGCGAGTTTCTAAAATCCGACGAATGCTGGCTTCGTCATCCACAACCAAGATTTTTTCTTTAACGTTATCCAAGGTTTTCTGAACTCCTAACTTAAAGTCGTGGCTGATTTAAAGTTTTGTCTGCATTTATATACATTCATTTATATATCTATTTTGCAGACAATCTCTCGCTTTAGAAATATAACCCTAATAAGGCAATTATAGGGCTTACAGCCACCTAAACCGACTAGCGTGACTGGGTTTCGGTGCTTCTTAAGGTTTGTAAGGCGAGGCATAAGTTGATACAAATCGCTACAGCATAGACTAGACATAGGGTTTAGCTTTATAAAAATTAGCGGGAAAGTTAGAATTAAAGCGCGATCGCGGCAAATTTCTCTCATTTTTAAAGGGCGGCAAGGGGCGATCGCTCGTCCAATGATTGCAAAGAAATGTATAGAGTTGACTACCTGTGTAAAGTAGATTGACCGCCGTCCTCATCGTAGTACGTTTATACTGATGTATAGATGCTGTTAATTCGGTGATGCTGTTAATTCGGTGATGCTGTTTTTGGTGGCTGTTAGGGCACCAATGTTTTGAGTCGTCTGGGTTCTTCCGGTTTTTGTAGAGAGCGATTTCTGTTCATGGCTAAAACTCGATCTGTCTATGTATGCAATGCCTGTGGGGCAGAATCTGGCCAGTATTTTGGCAAATGCCCGACCTGCCATAGCTGGAACTGCCTGGTCGAGCAAAAGCTAGAGCCGATTGAAACGAGCCCGACTCGCCCTAGCATGAAATCGCGCACGGGTACGAGCCGCCGCTCAAAGGCTCCGGCTCAGCCGCGCCTATCGCTCACCTTCAATCAAATTCAAGATCATCCGCAGGCTCGGATTCCTTCCGGCTATCACGAGCTAGATCGGGTGTTAGGGGGCGGCATCGTGCCGGGGTCGTTGGTGCTGTTAGGGGGCGATCCTGGCATTGGCAAATCGACGCTGCTGCTGCAAACGGCGAATCAGCTTGCCAAAAAAACACCGATTCTGTACGTCTGCGCAGAAGAATCGGGGCAGCAGGTAAAGCTTAGATCTCTTCGCTTGGGAAT